>NZ_AP031573.1:2527066-2842949 GCF_041154745.1 Flavobacterium sp. CFS9
AAAATCAATATAATTTCCGTCTTTCAAAGTTCCAAAACCAACTATTTTAGTTTCAAGGATAGCCAGTAGAACAAATTGTGTTTGAATGACTTCTAACCAACGCTCAGTATTTTGCACACCCGAAATCCAGACCTCAATTTGTTCTGGATTATAATCGTTCTTACACACTGATTGTATGGTCTCGGTGTACAATTGCTGCATTTCTGCTAAGTCTGAGATTGTTGCTTTTTTGAAATTCGTCAAGTTGTTGATTTATTGGGTAATGAATCTTTTTGTAATGTCATTTGATAGTATCAAGGACTGATTTAAAATACTTTAATGCGCTGTAGTTTTAGAAAAAACATTAATCACAATAACACCTGCCATAATTAGTGCTAATCCAATTATCGCTGGCAGATCAGGGATTTGTTTGAAGAAAACAGCGCCGATAACCGTGATTAGTACAATGCCAACTCCCGACCAGATCGCATAAGCAATTCCAACCGGAATGGTTCTGATGGCAAAACTCAAAAAATAGAAAGCGGCAAAATACCCTAAAATGGTAATAATACTTGGGATTAGTCGGGTAAATTCTTCAGACTTTTTTAGGGCTGAAGTAGCAATGATTTCAAAGATTATAGCAATGCCTAAAAAGAAAAAGTTTTTCATATCACGTTTTTTTACAAAGTTAATCTTTGTATTGACGTGAAAAGATGAATTCACAAATAGTCTGGAAAACAGATAATATTTTTCTAATTACGGCAATTCAATATCAACTAGTTTAAAAGGAATCTTTTTAATGGATTTATCGTTTTCGATGTTAATTACTAATTTCCAATTGGGATTTGGTTTTTCTTCAAAATAATAAGTAAACAAGCGGCTACTGCTCATACTTCCATTTCGCTCAATTTTTTTTCCGGTTGTATCTTCGAAATACAAATTGACAAATTTAGATTTATCTCCATTTACATAGAAGTAAACCTGATTATCATCAGTGTCGCCAGAGCTAAAAAGACCATCGAAGGCCCCCAAAAGACCTTGAGCTAATAGCCTTGCAGCTTCAGGAAGTTTTTTTAGTTCTTCTTCTTTTTTGTCCTTGTTTTCCTGGACGTATTTTGTATAAGATTCTTTTGTTAAGTAAATAATTTCTATTCCTGATTTATTCGGTAGAAGATTTACGTTTGTTTTATTTTGATAATTGGTAATTTTTATTTCACTTCCATTGGCCTGATTTGGATTGTATAAACTCACTTCTCCACTAAGTTCCTTGATAGTTTTGGCTTTTCTGGCAGGAATTTTTGTCTCTAATTTAACTTTGGCTGTTTGATCTATTTTACTAAAATCATTATCTTTTTGATCTTCATTTAATAAATCGATACCTTGATCGTCTACCGCTTTAGTGATCTTACTAATTTTTACAAATTTGTATTTTCGTACTTCATCTCCCCAGATTTTTAGTTCAATTTCACATTCATTGCTAAATGAGTTATCAGATGTAGATCTTTTTTCATTGATCTCGCTAACGGATACTTTTTGTGAGAAAGAAACTGACGTAATAAGTAGAAGCAAACTTGTAATAAGTAATTGTATTTTCATTTTAAGCTTTTATTTTTTGGGTTTAGCTAATTAGTTTTATTTTGCGGCAAATGTATTGATATATTTCAGAATTAACCTGCAAAATAAAGCGGTATTTCAGAGATTTTAGATTTGAAAACTTTAAGTTATTTCAGTTCTTCTTTCGCAACAGAAACACTTATCAGTTTATAACCTTTATCGGTTCGTAAAAATTCAAAATGATCTTGTTTGAAATCGGCTTTATTGTTTGAATTAATAATAATGTTCTTAACGGGGTACATCCATTCTTTAGGCTCATTACAGTTGTTAAAATACTCACCATATTCGCTTGTTTCAAAGATAAAAGGATTCAGCCCATCTGATGAAATGAAATAATCCGTTCCGGAAGCTTTAAGTTGTTGCAGTTTTGATTTTAAAAGAGTATAATTCTGTTCAATAAATTTTGCCTTTGACTCACTTTTCCATCCATTTGGTTCTTTCCAGTAAGTGATTTTATCAAAAGAGATCTTCATTAAATTTTCTTTGGATAAATCAGAAAGTAAATTGTTTTTTAACCACCACTTAAATTCCTTATCGTAATTGGTAAAAGAATAATATTGACCGTCGATGCCGATAAAATAGTCTCGTGTCGCTTCTTTATTGGGATCTTTTGATTTTTGTAAAGAATAAAAATTAAGATCTGTATTGTCTGTAAAATTTTCAATCAAGACTTTATTGTTAAGGTCTATCAGATATCTTTTTCCTCCACTCCAGAAAAAATGTTCACCATCCTGTTTTTTTAAGGCGCCTTTTAAGGCTGTGATCATTCCGTTTTGGACTTTTGACAAAACATCGTAGTCGGCAGGAATTACAATCTTTCCCTGGCTATTAAACATGCCGGTTTTATCGGTTTTTCGGTCTGTAAATCTGATGTAACCTTCATTTTCGCAATCCGGGCCATTATCAAAGATGTATAAACTATCGCGTCCCGTTATTTTTTCGGTTTTAGTTAGATAGTAACTTTTCCAGCTGTTGTTTGTCTCTTCCGTTACAGCAATAATTTTATCAAATTTACGGGCAGAAGTGAATCCCATAAACTTTGGGACTATCTTAATGGATCCGTTTACATCTTTAAATCCGATATGTGTAGTGTCTTTATCCCAAAATGAAATCCAGAGGTCATTATTCTGTGCCTGTGTATTGTAATTAGTTAGGAGGATTAAAGAAAGAATAATGAGGTATTTCATTAGAGTGTATTTTAAGTAAATATAAGAATTCGATTTTGAAAAAGAATGTCAAATTTTACTCAGAAGTTTCAAAAAAAAAAAAACCGACAGTTTTCCAAAACCTGTCGGGTCTGCTTTTGAATATTGGTAGTGTCTTACAAATTTGATATGTGCTACGGATTGAATAATAGTCCAACACTAAAAAACAGTCTTACTTTATCAATATTGTTGATCCAGGAAGTATCAAAATGTATTGGTCCTAAAATGGATTGATAGGAAATTGAAGCTCCGCCTGAGATAACAAGGCTGGGATCTATATTAGCGTCCCATTTTCCTTTTGGTTTAAATGCGTTACGAATATAGCTGTCAAAAGTATCGAAACCAACGGTTGCGACATTAAAATGTGGGGTGAGGTAAACTTTTCCAATAAGATTGATCTGAGTAGCTAGTTTGGCACTCATAAACTGTGTGACATTAAGCTCGTCCTCATTCAGACCTGGAAAACAAAAACGATTACTTCCAGGACTGGGAAGGACTCCTCCTAAGAAATATTTTGAGGTATAACCGAAGTCTGTAAATGAGATTTGATTGTCTTTAAGTCTATCCTGAAAAATAAAGTAAGAATCAAAACCAATGATTCCTGTAATTTTCTTTTTGATGAATACTCTTTTTTCAAAACTGAAACCAAATTGTGTGTATCCATTAGTTGATCCTGATACATTTGTCAAATCCGGGTCGGAAAAGGATACACTCATATCCGATAGTAATGAACGACTTACATTTGATTTTATGATTGTCCCTTTTTCAGCAAAGAAAACCTTGTCCATATCATTGTAAACAAAATGTATATTTGCTTCGATGCTATTTAAAAAATAATTGTTAATATTGATTTCGTTAGGATTGTATTCTCTATCGTATTTTGGCTTTAAGTTGGTATAGTGATAATTTAAACCATAGCCGAAATAACTTTTTAATGAGCTTAGATTTCTATTCATTTCATTATTGAACTCAAAAGAATTAGTAAGGATATTATCCGAGGCCCTTCCGTTGATATAAATTTCCTGTTTCAGGAAAGAGCCGTAAAGCTCCGATTTCCACCACCAGTCTCTGTTTTCTCCAAAATTTTTCTGAAAATTGATTCTTGCTTTTGGCTGTTCCGCAATATCGACAGTTACTAAAAGACGTGAGGCATCTGCAAGAACGTTTCTGGCAGTATAGTTAAAGATAATCCCAACTCCTCTGTAAGTGTCGAAATGTATCGATGTATTAAGTTGGTTTTTGGCACGTTCGAATCCAAATAATGTGATTCCTAATTTATCTTTGTCTTTGATAAAATAGTTGTAGCTAATCTCGTCAAAAAGATTAGTACCCATAGCTCTGTTAATGCCCGCTGTTAGATCTTTTGTGGTATATTTTTGCTGTGTTTTAAGATTTGCTCTTCCAATTACCAATGGCAGATTTTCAGGACTGATTTTTCTATAAACAATAGTATCAAGAACAAACTCTTTAGGCATATCGGGCAATTTGTGAACCCTTTGCGGATATCCTTTCAGTTTTTCTGATAAAGCGATTAAAGCAGAAAGATTTCCTTCGGTTGCAATTTTACCGTCTTTATAAATTTCATTACTTTTTCCAAAATCAGCAGTAGAAAAACGCAGGTTTGGCATATGATCAATTAAGACGGTACAGAGCTTTCGGTTTGCGGGATTCTTAATATTGCTCGGGAACATACTGGTTTGAGTCAGTATAGTAATCAAATTGTTTAGTTTATCAATGGGCTGCATTCCGCCTCCTACGTCACTTCCGATAATGATATCCGCTCCCATTTGTTGAGCAACATCAGTAGGGAAATTGTTTAATACACCACCGTCTACCAGTACTGTTTGTCCATAAGGCATGGGTTTGAAAATAGCCGGCAGCGACATGCTGGCTCTCATGGCATAAGCTAAATTTCCTTTGCTTAAAATGACTTCTTTCCCTTCTGATAAATCGGTAGCCATGGCTCTAAAGGGTATCGACAGACTGTCAAAATCTTTAATATTATAGACCGGGAAGGTTAATTCAGAAAGATATTCTCTTAAATTCTGATCATTTAACAACGAGCCAATACTGTTGAGTTTTTTATCTTTAATTCCAATTCCAACCAGATATTGCTGAAATTCTCTTTTTTCCTCGACGCTAACAGATCGTAACGACTGGCCGCCTCCAAGCAGCTTCTCCCAATTGATTTCTTTGGTTAACTTTTCTATACTATCACCGGAATATCCCATAGCATATAGTCCGCCAATGATGCTCCCCATACTGTTTCCAACAATAAGATCCGGAACGATGTGTAAAGAATCCAGTTTTTGTAAAAGCGGAATATGTGCAATTCCTTTTGCTCCACCACCACTTAATACTAAAACGACTTTAGGTTTCTTTTCCTGAGAAAGACCAATCTGAGAGATCGTAAGTAAAAAAAATAAGATCAAGAAATAAGGTGTTTTTTTCAAAATTACATCGTTTAAGTAGTTGAGAAACTGAGACTTATTTGTGGTTAAAATTAGGGGCTTATTTTTTAAAAAGTACAGTTTTTAAGAAAATGTTTTGTTCAAATATAAAAAGATCTTTTGTCATCTAAGGCTTTTAAAAACAAAACCCGACAGATTTTAAAAATCTGTCGGGTTTTAATAGGTAATTGAAGAAATCTAAAAAATAGAAATCTGCAATCTAAAATATTAATATCTGTAGTATTCCGGTTTGAATGGACCTTTAACTTCAACACCAATATAAGCAGCCTGATCTTCGCGAAGAACTTCAAGTTCAACTCCTAATTTAGCTAAGTGTAAAGCAGCTACTTTTTCATCTAAATGTTTTGGTAACATATAAACGTCATTGTTGTAAGCAGCACTGTTGTTCCATAATTCGATTTGAGCCAAAGTCTGGTTTGTAAATGAGTTACTCATTACAAAACTTGGGTGACCTGTAGCACAACCTAAGTTTACTAAACGACCTTCAGCCAAAATGATGATGTCTTTTCCGGCGATAGTATATTTGTCAACTTGTGGTTTGATTTCGATTTTAGAAGCACCGTGGTTCTTGTTCAACCAAGCCATATCGATTTCGTTATCGAAGTGTCCGATGTTACAAACAACAGTTTTGTCTTTCATTTGCTCGAAGTGCTCTCCAAGAACGATATCTTTATTTCCTGTAGTCGTAATGATGATATCAGCATTAGCAATTACAGTGTTTAATTTTTTAACTTCATAACCGTCCATTGCAGCTTGTAAAGCACAAATTGGATCAATTTCAGTAACTGTTACAATAGATCCTGCACCTCTGAAAGAAGCAGCAGTTCCTTTACCTACGTCACCATATCCGCAAACTACAACTCTTTTTCCAGCTAACATTAAGTCAGTTGCACGACGAACAGCATCAACAGCAGATTCTTTACAACCGTATTTGTTGTCAAATTTAGATTTAGTAACAGAGTCGTTAATGTTAATTGCAGGCATTGGTAAAGTTCCGGCTTTTACTCTTTCGTAAAGTCTGTGAACACCAGTAGTAGTTTCTTCAGATAAACCTTTAATTCCAGGAACTAATTCCGGGTAACGGTCAATAACCATGTTTGTTAAATCTCCACCGTCATCAAGAATCATGTTCAATGGTTTTCTGTCTTCACCAAAGAATAAAGTTTGCTCAATACACCAGTCAAATGATTGCTCATCAAGACCTTTCCATGCATAAACCTGAATTCCTGCAGCAGCAATAGCAGCAGCAGCCTGATCTTGAGTTGAGAAAATGTTACAAGAAGACCAGGTAACTTCAGCACCAAGAGCAATTAAAGTTTCGATCAAAACAGCAGTTTGAATCGTCATGTGCAAACATCCGGCAATACGAGCACCTTTCAAAGGCTGTTCGTCTTTATATTCAGCACGAAGCGCCATTAAACCTGGCATTTCAGCTTCAGCCAATTCAATTTCTTTTCTTCCCCAAGCCGCTAGAGAGATGTCTTTTACTTTGAAAGCCACAAAAGGCGTAGTTGTAGTACTCATTTATAGTATATTTGTAATTGTAAAATTTTTGCAAATTTACGGAATAGGTTTTTAATTTAGACTACTTTCTGTCAGAATTGTGAAATGTTTAATTTCTTAATCTTTAGAATATTAGTTGATTATTATAGCGGTTATATGGAGTGTAGTCGAAATAAGAAGCTAATCCTGCTGTCCACTATATCTTTTGCAGTCTCGTGAAAAAAAACAAGACTGCAAAAGGATGCCGTTCCCATCAGGGCTAAAAGACGAGAGGTTAAATAAGAAATTTCGTTTTCAAATCAGGAAAACAACTCATAACTCATAACTAAAAACTCATAATTAAAAAAGAATGCCTTTATTTCAAACCATACAATTCAACGAAACGACTAAAATCTTAGTTTGGCACATAACAGAATCATTTGAGGAGTTAGTGAGCAATGTAGTTTTAAAAGAGAAAACACAGTTGAGGTTGGACGGGATGAAATCTGTAATGCATCAGCGCGCCTTTTTGAGCGTCCGTATGCTCATTCAGGAAATGGGTTTTACCGATCAGGATTTGCACTATGATGAATTTGGGAAACCCTATTTCAATTGCGAAAATCATATCTCGATTACACATTCCCATGATTTTGCAGCGATTATCATTAGTGATAAAACAGTAGGAATAGACATGGAACTGCAACGCGAAAAAATTCTTCGAATCGCAGACAAATTTGTAGATACCGAAAACACTTATTTAAATACCGAAAACACTCCCGATTATATCAGGGAGCTGACAGTGATTTGGGGAGCGAAAGAAGCTATTTTTAAAATTAGAAACGAAAAAGGAATCAGTTTTAAAGATCATATTAGCGTAAACGCTTTTTTGTTAGATAAAAATCAAACCGAAGCCAGTCTTCATTTTAATGATCTCGCAATAGATTTTGACGTGTATTACAAAGAAATTAAATCGAATACTTCAGGGCAGAACTTTACCTTGGTGTATGCTTTTGATAAGTAGGTCCTAGTCTCCGGTCTCAGTTTTCAGTCCCAGTTTTCAGTTTTCTCAAAACCTTGTCGTTTCGACCGCAAGGAGACTCGAGCGATAGCGAACAGGCGAAGCAAATCCCACTAGTGACTCGACAAAGATTGGAGATATTTTGTTTGGAAAATCTATTGTTACTGGAAATGAGAAATAACAAAAAGCAATTTATTCACCACTGGTTTCCGCTATTTTCTTTCGATTTTCAAACATACTCAGAAACAAAAAAGTTCCCATTTTGCGGGCGCGTCGTTTTAGCGTTTCGGCATTTTCGCCTTCAAAATGTTCTTCTAAAGTCTGAAACCAATAGTTGAGCCAGATTCCGAATTCATTTGAAGTGATTCTTCCTTCAAAATGCGAATCGACTTCATTGTGTACAGTAAGGGGATTGCCATTGTATTTTCTTACGGCAAATAAGTTGCTTTCCCAAAAATCAGTAAGTTTCTCTAAATGCGCATCCCAATCTTTAATCATAGTATTGAAATAAAAGCCGATTTCATTATCGGCTCTTATTTTAGCATAAAACTGATGTACTAAAAATTTGACATCTGCCCGGTTTTCTATTTGTTTTCTCATAGTACAAAACCATTTAAAAAGATGAATAAAACACTTAAAAGCGAACTTAAAATAATAAGATTAAAAACCAATTTGTGTTTCATTTGTGCCAGAATTGAAGTGTTAGCAAAAATAGAAGCCAGAACAATAATTCCCAATTGTACCATTTGACCAATAGAAGTTCCGTGTGACAAAATGTACATTGCTGCCGCTCCTCCCAGACAGCTTTGACCAATTACCGCCATTGCAGCTGAACCCATGTAGTTTTTATTGAAAATTTCGAATGTTGTTTGATATAGTGTCATGATATTGAGTTTTTTATACTACAAAGGTACAGGCACTACAGGGCTCCATTTTATGACTTAAATCATAAAATCATAATTATTTTATCGGTATACTTTTCTGTTTATAATTTTTAGAGCTCCTTTTTTCTCCAGAGTTTTTATGGTTCTAATGACTGTTTCAACGCGTAAACCTGTTAGATCTCCAATCTGTTGTCTTGTGAAATTAATGAGGTAACCATTGGTGTCTTTTTTAAAATTGAAATAGACAATTCCGTGATCGATTAATTTTAAGATACGATGTTCCGGTTCCTGAGTAGACATCTCTGCTGCCATAACTGATTTGTAATACAGCCGCTGCGCCAGATTTTCGATTATTTTAAGACTGATATCCGGGTTTTCTTTCAGCAGTATTATGAAACTATTTCTGTCAAGGAGAAGAATTTCCGAATCTTCAACAGTGATGGCATTTGCCGGATATTTTTGATTTAGAAATAAGGGCGGTTCTCCAAAAGGCTGCTCTTTGTAAAAAATACCCTGAATAAATTCACGTCCGTCATCGTTATAATTACTCATTTTTACTTCACCGGAAACAATTTGATAATAATACGCCGGCAGATTGTTTTCTTCAAAAATGATTTCATTTTTAACGAAAGACTTTCTCAAAGCACCATATTTCTCCAGCAGATCAATTGCAATCATAATTTTGTATAACGATAACACAAATATAATTCATTCAAAATAGTTCTTCTACATCAAAAAACTTTTACTTTTACGCCCACTATGAGACAAAAAATACTCAGTATACGGCAGGAAATTTTAGAAGCTAAAAGTAATGGACAAAAATTACTGGCCATATTATTAGATCCGGACAAAATTGTTTGGGAAAATTTAGATCATTTATTGCTTAAAATAAATCAATCCCCTGCAACGCATATTTTTGTGGGAGGAAGTATTGTGCAGGCAACAATTTTAGAAGATTTAATATCAAAATTAAAACAAGAGACTAATTTACCCGTTGTTATATTTCCAGGTGATCCTTCGCAGATTTCACCTCAGGCAGACGCGATTTTGTTCTTATCTTTATTATCAGGCCGAAATCCCGATTATTTAATAGAGTATCAGGTACAGGCGGCTCCAATTTTAAAAAAGACAAATCTGGAAGTAATTTCAACCGGTTATATTCTGATTGAAAGCGGAAATGAAACTGCCGTAGCCCGTGTAAGTAAAACAAAACCACTTGACAGGGACAACTTTGATCTGGTGCTGGCAACGGCTCAGGCAGGAGAAATGTTAGGGAATCAATTGATTTATCTGGAGGCGGGCAGCGGTGCGAAAAAAGCAGTTCCGCTAGAAATGATAGAACTAATCGCTCAAAATGTTGAGATTCCTATAATTGTTGGTGGAGGAATTGTAGATTTGCATGGAATTCAAAAGGCTTATAGTGCCGGTGCAGATTTAGTGGTTATTGGAACCGCTTTTGAAAATGACAGCCTTTTTTTTGAATCATAAATAAAATATACAACCCAAACTAACCTGCTCAATTATGATTGATTTTTTTCTGGACAGTTATAAGAACACTCCGTTATGGCATATTGGTCTGGAGTTTTTAGTTTTTATCTGTGGGATTTTGAGTGTTTGGTTTGCAAAAAAAGAAAACATCTGGGTTTACCCAACCGGATTAATTGCCACCGTAATATCAGTTTATCTGTTATATGTTGCAGGTTATATCGGAGATATGATCATCAATGGATATTTTTCTATTATGAGTATATACGGGTGGTATGTATGGGCAAAAGGAGGAACGGTTGAAGATAATCTGCCCATAACACGAACGAACAACAATGAAAAAATAATTGGATTTGTATTGTTTTTCATAACTGTTTTTGTAGTTTTCGGCATTTATAAATACTTTGATTACGAGATTAGAAACGACAATTATGTCGATATGATTTCATCTGGAATATTTTTTGCAGGAATGTGGTACATGGCGAAGAAAAAGATCGAGAACTGGACGCTTTGGATCATTGGTGATATTATTGTGGTGCCCCTTTATGCTTATCGCGGTTTAGGGATGTTGTCACTTCAGTATTTAATTTTTACAATTTTGGCTATTTCAGCTTATTTAGAATGGAGAAAAATCTTAGACAGCAAAAAACAGCTATCATAAAAATTGCTTTATTTGGTCCTGAAAGCACAGGAAAAACTACCTTGGCAAAACAACTTGCAGAATATTATGAAACCGAATGGGTTCCTGAGTTCGCACGCGATTATTTGCAGGAAAAATGGGAAGAGAATCAGCACATTTGTGTGGCCGATGATATGATGCCTATCGCATATGGACAAGTAGCTCTTGAAAATCAAAAGCTGGCTTTGTCAAGTAAGTACCTGTTTTGTGATACCAATTTAATGGTGACAAAGGTTTTCTCTGAAATGTATTATGGATTTTGTGACCCACTTTTAAACGAAGCAGCATTAGAGCATGAATACGATTTATTTTTCCTGACTGACATTGATGTCCCTTGGGAAAAAGACGATATCAGAGATACTCCTGAAGGGCGTGAAACCGTGTTTTCAGTCTTCAAACAGACTCTTATTGATACTAAAAAACCTTTTATTACCCTTTCCGGAGATAAAGAAAGCCGTCTGACTAAAGCAGTAGCAATCATAGAACAATTGGTTGCTGCAAAACAGCATGGTATTTCTTCCGAAGATTTCGTTCAGATCTATGAACATGGTATTTCTTTTGAAAAGATTTTACGGCAGCTGCAGATTTTCAAAAACGGAATAAACAAGTCTAATTTGGTTAGTCCGGCTGCAATTGCCAGTGGAATAGTAAGTTTGTCAGAAGTAGAATTTGAAGAGAAAGCAGCCTTTTTTGATCTTCAAAAATCAGAAATTAAACTGAAAAAGTTTGTCCCGGCTTCGGGTGCTGCCAGCAGAATGTTTAAATTCTTAAGTGCTTTTTTAAATGATTTTGACATTGAGAAAGAAACCATAAATGCTTATATCAATCGTAAAAACGACAAAGAGCTGTCGATTTTTATCGTAGCAATGGAGAAATTTCCGTTTTTTAAAACGGTTGATAAAAAACTAAAAGAAATTTATCCGGATTTTGAAGTTTTAGACAGAGATTATAAGAATTATTATTTTATAAAAACATTGTTATCTGTCGATCACTTTGATTTTGCGAATAAGCCAAAGGCAGTCTTACCTTTTCATCAATATAAAAGACATATTGCAAATCCAATTGAAGAACATTTGAACGAATGTGTTCATTACGCTTCTTCAAATCAGATTTCTAGTTTGCATTTTACTGTTTCAGAAGCACATCAAAGTTTGTTTGAGAATCAAATTAAGGTTCTTAAAGAAAAAATAGAGAAAGATTCGGGAGTTAAAATAGATATCTCTTATTCTTATCAAAACAAAAGTACCGATTCGATCTGTGTGGATGCTAAAAATAGCCCAATTCGGGACAAAAACAATAAATTAGTTTTTAGACCCGGAGGACATGGTGCGTTAATTGAGAATTTAAATGAACTTGATGCGGATGTCATTTTTGTCAAAAATATTGACAATGTCATTCAAAATCATATGGATCAGATTACATTGTATAAAAAAGCATTAGCCGGAACTTTAATTCAAATACAGCAAAAAGTTTTTGGTTATTTACATGCAATTGAAAAAGGAGAGATACAGGAAGAAGATCTTGAAGAAATCGTTGTTTTTCTATCAAAAAAACTTAATGTTGAGCTGAACAGTGATTATAGTAAATTTACTTTCGAGAATAAAATCAAAAGGATTAAAGATTTGTTGGACAGACCAATCCGTGTTTGTGGAATGGTGAAAAATGAAGGAGAACCCGGCGGCGGACCATTTTGGGTAATGAGCCCTAAAGGATCAGTTTCGTTGCAGATTGTAGAAGCCTCACAAATCGATCTGACAAACAAAAAACAACAGGAGATTTTGGCTTCGGCTACGCATTTTAATCCCGTCGATTTAGTTTGCGGAATCAAAAATTACAAAAATGAAAAGTTTGATTTATTGCAATTTGTAGATCAAAAGACTGGGTTTATTGTTGAGAAAAGTGTAGATGGCAAATTAGTAAAGAGTTACGAGCTTCCGGGACTTTGGAACGGAGCAATGGCCAACTGGCTAACTATTTTTGTGGCAGTACCTTTAATTACCTTTAATCCGGTAAAAACCGTAAACGATTTATTAAAAGCTGCACATCAGCCACAATAATGGATATCGAAAAAATCATATCAGAGTTAAGTTTTAAAGCTGTACGAAGCAGTGGTGCGGGTGGACAAAATGTAAACAAAGTGTCATCGAAAGTAGTGTTGACCTTTGATCTGAATGTGTCTCAGGCACTGTCTGAAGAAGAAAAACTGCTTTTACAAAAGAATATAGCAGCGCGTCTAACTACAGAAAATATCCTGATTTTAAATTGCGATGAAGACAGAAGTCAGCTTAAAAATAAAGACATTGTTATAAAACGCTTTTTAGAGATAATCAAAAAAGGACTGCATGTTCCAAAAGTTCGTAAAGCCACTAAAATTCCTAAATCGGTGATTAAAAAGCGAATCAGGGATAAAAAGAGCGTTTCAGAGATAAAACAATCCAGAAAGAAACCTAATTTGGATTAAATATCAACTCTTTAAATTCCAAATTCCAATTATAGCGTTTAGATTTCCCTGTCAAAAAATGGAATTTGGAATTTGAAAATTGGTTTTTTTAACATTACATTTGCATCGTCTCAAAGGGGTGCTCCAAATAACGAGCTGAGATCATACCCAAAGAACCTGAGCGAGTAATGTTGCTAAGGGAAAAACGACAAATTTTAGCGTGCACACTATATTTTGTCGTGAAACTTTTATTAATTTAACAAAAAGAATAATTCCCCCTTTTATTCGTAAATTTTTTACGGATGAAAACTTTTTTTTTAAGTACTAAGGTACTAATTCACAAAGGTTCTAAGATTCAAAAGTCGAGCAGAACCAAATCTATTTTCTTACTTCTTTTTTCTATTTTCTTTTCTCAATTTTCTTTCGCGCAAGAGCAGGATTCTACGAAAGTTAATAAACTGGATGATGTTCTAGTTTCGGCAGTTCGCGTTACTGCTAAAACTCCGGTAAGTTTCAGTAATCTGGATAAAAAGGATATTAAATTTAGAAATCTGGGTCAGGATATTCCAATTTTAATGAATTATCTGCCATCGGTTGTTACTACTTCTGACGCCGGGGGAGGAATAGGCTACACCGGAATCAGAGTACGTGGTAGCGATGCTACAAGAGTAAATGTAACGATTAACGGAATTCCTTATAATGATGCTGAAAGTCAGGGAACTTTTTGGGTAAATATGCCTGATTTTGCTTCTTCTGTTGAGAGTTTGCAATTGCAAAGAGGTGTTGGAACATCGACTAATGGCTCTTCTGCTTTTGGAGCCAGTTTGAATATGCTGACAGACAATTATGCTACAAAAGCGACCGGAGAAGTTTCAAGTTCTTATGGAAGTTTCAACTCCAATAAAAATACGGTAAAATTCAGTACAGGCTTACTCAACGATCATTTTGAGCTGGCAGGGCGTTTGTCTACCATTAAATCCGATGGTTATGTAGATCGCGCAAGTTCTGATTTAAAATCGTATTTTCTTCAGGGAACTTATGTTGGTAAAACGACTTTAATCAAGGCTCTGGTTTTTGGAGGAACCGAAAAAACATACCAGTCCTGGAATGGAATAGATGCTGAAAAACTAAATTCGGACCGTACTTATAATTCAGCCGGAAAATATAAAGATGAAGCAGGAAATACTCATTTTTACGATAATGAAACCGATAATTACAAACAAAACCATTATCAATTGCATTGGAGTGAATCGTTTTCTGATAAATGGAGCAGCAATTTAGCCCTTCATTATACTAAAGGACAAGGATACTACGAAAACTTCAAATACAATGAGCCAGTTAAAGGATATGGGGCGATTCAGCCTACTAAAATGGTAGAAAATGACCTTGGAGAATTAGTTCCGGGAACGGATCTAATTCGTCAGAAATGGCTAGACAACGACTTTTACGGGACAACTTTTTCTGTAAAATACAAAGAAGAGAAATTAGACGTAATCGTAGGCGGAGGCTGGAATAAATACGAGGGAGCTCATTTTGGTAAAGTAATCTGGGCCAGAAATTCTTCTCAGGCTCTGCCTGGAGATCATTACTATGATGATTTTTCGACCAAAACAGATGGGAATATCTTCGCGAAAGCCAATTATCAGTTAACAGAAAAACTTAGCTTTTATGGGGATTTACAATACAGAAATGTAACTTACAAGGCTAACGGAAAAGACACAGGATTAGTTGATGATAACTTCAATTTCTTTAACCCTAAAGCAGGTTTAAATTACGCAGTCAACTCAAAAAATACTTTTTACTTTTCATACGCAAGAGCGAATCGTGAACCTAACAGAACCGATTACGAAGGCGGGAATGTAAAGCCTGAAAAATTAAATGATTTTGAATTAGGTTGGAGATTCAATTCAGAGAAATTTCAATTGAATTCGAATGTCTATTATATGGCTTACAAAGATCAGTTGATTTTGACCGGAAGACTGGATGATGTTGGAGCTCCAATTCGTGCTAACACGGAGAAAAGTTACCGTCTAGGTTTAGAAGTTGATGCTACAATACAGCTTTCTGAAAAGTTTATCCTTAGACCTAATTTCACTTTAAGCAGTAATAAAAATATTGATTTAGCGGTTGAAGGGACACATTATGGAACAACCAATATCGCTTATTCTCCATCAGTTATCGCAGGAAATATTATTGTATATAGTCCAATCCAAAATCTGCACATTTCGCTATTGCAAAAGTTTGTAGGAGAACAATACATGAACAATATCGAATTACCAGCAGCGAAACTGGCAGATTATTTCGTAAACGATTTGAATGTGTCTTATGAAATCAAACCAAAATCAGTATTCAAATCTATTTTGATTACAGGTCTGGTAAACAATTTTCTGGATAAAAAATATGTTTCAAATGGAGCAATGTGGGATGTGTACCCTTACTACTATCCTCAGGCAGGAATTAATTTCTTAGCAGGATTGACATTGAAATTCTAGAAAAAAGTAAAATGTAAAAAGTAAAATGTAAACAAAAGCCTGAAAAGTTTTAATTTTCAGGCTTTTGTTTTTTAATTGTAAACGTGGATTATTGTTCCGGTAAATTCTACCCGATATTGTTTTAATGGATAATCTTTGCCTCCCAATCCGGTAAATAAGCTATAGGCTGTTTTGTCGCAGGAACAAACCGCATTTATACCATCGATTGTCATGGCAGTGCAGGAAGTTACGGGCTGATTTGGACAGGCAGCATCAAACGCATTGTAACCACTTCCGGTATTAAAAATGATAATTCCTTTTGCTCCGTAATTTGGAATAATCACACCATTACTTACAAATTTAAGATTGGAATAAGCAGGCAGATTAGTATCAACAGACAGGTTAACAGCATAACTAGGAATGTAAGGGTTTTTGTCGCGTCTACTATTTTCACTACAGGAGAAAAGCAGAGAAACAAAGACAATTAAGTGCCAGAATTTTTTCATTATTTGAATAAGAATTAGTGAAACAAAAATAAATTATTTACATTTGGATTCTATATGATTAACATATAATTATGTACTATTAAAAATAATAGTATATTTGTAATTAAGAAATCCCGTCCCGATGGGATTTTTTGTATTTATATAAACGACGAAGTTATGAGTAAAGTATCTTATTATACAGCAGAAGGATTAAAAAAATTAAAAGATGAGTTGGAGCATTTAAAAAGTGTAATGCGTCCAAAGGCATCTCAAGATATAGCAGAAGCAAGAGATAAAGGAGATTTGTCTGAAAATGCGGAGTATGATGCAGCAAAAGAAGCACAGGGTTTATTAGAAATGAGAATTGCTAAACTGGAAGAAGTGTATTCTAATGCAAGATTAATTGATGAATCACAATTAGATGTTTCGAAGGCGTTGGTTCTTTCTAATGTAAAAATTAAGAATCAAAGTAACGGAATGGAAATGAAATATACACTTGTTGCTGAAAGTGAAGCAGATTTAAAAACAGGAAAAATCTCTGTAACGTCTCCTATTGGAAAAGGGTTACTGGGGAAATCTGTTGGAGAAGTAGCTGAAATTACTGTTCCCAATGGAGTTTTGAAATTTGAGATTCTTGAAATTACCAGAGACTAATTTTTTACGTTTAACTGTTTAATCGTTAAATAGGTTAGACGATTTACCCCATAAACAAAGAAATAATGCCATCAATATTTACCAAAATAGTAAACGGAGAAATTCCTGCTTATAAAATTGCTGAAGATGATAATTATCTGGCTTTTTTAGATGTAAACCCAAATGCAAAAGGACACACACTTTGTATTCCGAAACAAGAAATCGACAAGATTTTTGATATGGAAGAGGAGTTGTATTTAGGATTAATGAAGTTTTCTAAAAAAGTTGCAGCAGCCTTGGAAAAAACGGTTCCTTGCAAGAGAGTTGGAGTGGCAGTTGTTGGTCTTGAAGTACCTCACGCACACGTACATTTGATTCCGTTAAACGAAATGGATGAAATGCGTTTTCATAACAAAGTAAAACTTTCTAAAGAAGAGTTTGAGGCTTTAGCTAAAGATATTCAGGCGAATTTATAAGCAAAAAAACAAAGGGTTCAACTGATCGAAAACAAACTGTCCAACTGAGTGAAGTCGAAGTTGAGGGTTGTTTGAAAATAAAAGAATCTCGACTCCGCTCGATTTGACAGTTGAAGTTTGGTTTAAAAAAAATGACTTCGCTCGGTTTGAAAGGTGAAATAAAATAGATTAAAGTGTAGTGAAAGTAATTTTACTACACTTTTTTATTTAGTAAAATCTGAAAAGTAGTTCCTTTTCCAATTTCAGATTGTAAAACTTTTATCTTTCCGTTATGATATTCCTCAACGATCCTTTTGGTTAAGGAAAGTCCAAGCCCCCAACCACGTTTTTTGGTTGTAAAACCGGGTTCGAAAATAGTTTTGAACTGCTTTTTAGAAATTCCAGTTCCGGAGTCTTTTACATTAATTTTGACATGATGTGCATCTTCTTCAATTAGAAGATCCAGCGTTCCTTTTCCTTTCATCGCATCAATCGCATTCTTAACTAAATTCTCAATAGTCCAGCTGTGGAGCGTTGGATTTATCATTGCCAAAATGCTTTGTTGAGGAGTTTGATAAGAGAAAGTAACCTGTTTCGAAAAACGGGATTGTAAATATTGGTATGTATTTAAAGTTTCGGCAACAATATCTTTTTCTTCTAAAACAGGAACCGATCCAATTTTAGAAAAACGGTCAGTGATAGTCTGTAAGCGTTCAATGTCTTTTTCAATTTCAAGAGTTATAGACGAATCAATTTCTTCTGCTTTTAAAATCTCAACCCAGCCAATTAAAGAGGATAAAGGTGTTCCGATTTGATGCGCCGTTTCTTTTGCCATTCCTGCCCAGAGTTTATTTTGGGTAGCCATTTTGGTGCTTCTGTAAAAATTATAAATCAAAGCCCCAAACAAAAAGATAATCAGCAATAAAGCGATGGGATAATATTTCAGCTTGTTTATCAATGCCGAATTTCCATAATACAATTCCTGATGTTTTCCAGGTGCATATTCAATAACGATAGGCTCGTTTTCGTTTTTCAGATTTTTAAGATAGGATAAGGTGCTTTCGTTATTTTGCAGTACTTCTTCCGGAACATTCACAGAACTAATCACTTTGTTATACATGGTAAGCATAACAGGAACCGAAGTATTGTTGTTGATGATTTCAAGCGGCAAATCTAAATTAGTATTTTCATCTGCATTGATCAGTGTCTTTTGCGCATTGGCCCAAAGATTCATCTTTAAGCGCTCTTCGTTTTTAAAGATTTGGAAAAAAGTATAAGTGTTCCAGAGAATCAGGGAAATGATTAAAAAGGAAATGGTAATAATGATCCAACGGGTTGTATTTCTTCTCTCAGAAAAAGACATAACTATTTTTTTGTGGTATAAATATAACGAAATATACACATTTAATATTTTGTGTAACGATAAAGATTTTTTTGTTTTAAAGTCGGAAACTATTTCTTTGGATTAAACGATTTTTCTATTTTTGTAGCTACGGAAATGAGATTCCTTTAAAAAGAAAAATATGATTAGTATTGATCCAAAAGAAATACCAACGGCCAAATTGCAAGGCTATTTACAAAGTGCTGTAGGGCCCAGACCAATTGCATTTGCAAGTACAATTAGTGCTAAGGGAATACCTAATTTGTCGCCTTTTAGTTTCTTTAATGTGTTCAGTGCCAATCCGCCAATTTTGGTTTTTTCGCCAGCGCGACGTGTACGTGATAATACCATTAAACACACCCTGATTAACGCTGAGGAAACTCGTGAAGTAGTTATAAATGTTGTGAATTATGATTTGGTACAGCAAACATCGTTAGCGAGTACTGAATACGGAGATGGTGTAAATGAATTTATAAAAGCCGGTTTGACGCAAGTTCCGTCTGATTTTGTAAAGCCTTACCGTGTAAAAGAGTCTCCGGTACAGTTTGAATGTAAAGTCACTCAGATTATTCCATTAGGAGATCAGGGTGGTGCGGGAAATCTGATTCTTTGTGAAGTGGTTAAACTTCACATTAGCGAAGCCATTTTAGATGAAAACGGAGCCATTGATCAGCATAAAATAGATTTGGTTTCAAGATTGGGCAGTAATTGGTACTCCCGATCGAATCAGGGACTTTTTGAAGTGCCAAAACCCTTGACCACTTTAGGAGTAGGAGTAGATGTAATTCCTGACTTTATTAAAGAAAGCCCTGTTTTTGATGGGAATGATCTGGGGAAATTAGGGAATATTGAAGCCTTGCCTACCACAGAAGAAGTTAGTATATTTGTGAAAGAAAATTTTTCGGTAAAAGGAGTTTTAAGCTCTGACGATCTTGAAAAAGTACATTTGGAAGCCAAAAAATACCTCAATAAAGATGATATTTTGTCGGCCTGGAAAGTACTTTTAGCAAAACAATAAGAATAGAAACAATAATTAATATAGAAAGAAGATGGAAGTTACAGGGAAAGTAAAAGTGGTGAACCCAGAGCAACAAGTTAGTGCTGCATTCAAAAAAAGAGAGTTGGTTGTTACCACAGATGAGCAATATCCACAGCATATTTTGATCGAATTTACGCAAGATAAATGCGATTTATTAAGTAGCTACAAACAAGGTGAGGCAGTAAAAGTTTCTATCAATTTAAGAGGAAGAGAATGGGTTAATCCACAAGGAGAAACCAGATATTTCAATAGTATTCAGGGTTGGAGAATCGAAAGACTGGCACCGGAAGGTCCTGGACAAACGCCTCCAATGCCAGCTGCAGAAGCTTTTGCACCTGCAACTAATTTAAACGAAGACGAACCGGACGATTTACCGTTCTAAGAAAGTTTAAATTTCAAAAATTAAATTCCAAATTCCAATTCGTAAATGTGCAATTGGGATTTGGAATTTATTTTTGTATGTAAATTTAGTGCAGTAGTTTGTTAGTTCTGAAAAAGGAAAGGTTGAAACTCAATCCTGGAATTTGGAATTTTATAATTGATTTTTTTTAAATGTATTACGTATTTAACGATTTGTTCTTTCCGCCCGTTTCAGAAGCCGATGAAGAAGGAATTCTCGCCATTGGCGGAGATTTAGATCCGGAAAGACTAAAGTTGGCTTATCAAAGCGGAATTTTTCCCTGGTTTAATGAAGGAGAGCCTATTCTTTGGTGGTCACCGGATCCCAGAATGGTTTTGTTTTTGGATGAACTGATCGTGTCAAAAAGTATGCGTAATGTTTTGAATAGAAAACAATTCAAGGTTACTTTTAATAAAAGTTTCAGAGAGGTGATTTCGAATTGCCAAAAAATAAAACGTGAAGGACAGGATGGAACCTGGATTTCAAACGAAATGATTGATGCTTATTGTAAGCTTAACGAGCAGGGAATCGCAAAATCTGTCGAGGTTTGGCAGGATGACGTTCTCGTTGGAGGCTTGTATGGGATCGATTTGGGTCATGTTTTTTGCGGCGAAAGTATGTTTTCGAAAGTATCAAATGCTTCAAAAGTAGCTTTCATAGCTTTGGTGAATTATTTAAAAGAAGGAAATTATAAACTCCTGGATTGTCAGGTCTACAACTCCCATTTAGAAAGTTTGGGCTGTCGTGAGATTGATCGCGAGGAGTTTATAGCGATCTTAAAAAAGGAGTGAAAGAGGTACACTTCATGTTGTGAAAAGGGCTTTTTAAAAACGAGATTGTTTGTTAGAAATTAAGTTTTGTAAAATTCCAGTTTATCGTATTAAAAAGCACCAGCTCATTGTTTAAAGTTGGTAATTCCAAAATTATTTTGAGGGTCTCATGTGCCATCATCGTACCCATAATTCCGGGTAATGTTCCTAAAACACCATTCAGATTACAATTCGGGACATCTTTCGGGTCCGGCATTTCGGGAAATAAATCACGTAAATTTTTACTGCCCTTGTGATTGAAAACGGAAATTTGTCCTTCAAACTTTAAGATGCTGCCATAAACCAGAGTTTTTTGCAGCGCCACACAGGTATCGTTAACCAAATAGCGTGTAGTAAAATTATCCGAACCATCGACCACAATATCATATTGTTCAATAACCTGTACGGCATTTTCCGGAGTTATTTTCTCGACTATAGCTTCGACTGTTATTAATGGATTGAGTTCTGAAACTGCTTCTTTTGCAACAACAGCTTTAAGTTGGCCAATTTCTTTTTCGGTATATAAAATTTGTCGGTGAAGATTATGAATCTCGATAGTGTCAAAGTCCATAATACCGATATAACCAACTCCTGCTGTGGCAATGTATTGTAAAATAGGACATCCTAAACCACCGGCACCAATTACTAGAACCCTTGCCTTTTTGAGTTTTTCCTGACCTTCGTCGCCAATTTCGGGAAGAATGGTTTGCCTGTTGTAACGTAAAAATTCCTGTATGATGCTCATTTTGGTGAAATGTGGTTCGTGAAATGTGAAATGTGAGATGTGGTTTGTGAAACCTGAAACCTGAAACTTTAAATTTGTTGACTAAAACTTTTATCCCAGTCTTTCCAGACAGGTTCGTAGCCTGAATTCGTTATAATTTGTGCAATTTCTTTGGCACAACGCTCGTCACTGATTTCAAATTGTTCCAGAGATTGCGGATCAACAACGTAGCCGCCGGGATTGGTTTTAGAGCCCGCGCTCATACTGGTCACACCAATAGGGATAATATTGTTTCTGAACTTCTCATTCTCACGTGTCGAGATTGAGATTTCCAAATCCTCATTCCATAGGCGATAGGCACAAATAAGCTGTGTCAAATTTTTGTCATCCATAATAAAATTAGGTTCAATAATGCCTTCTGCCGGGCGTAGTCTCGGAAAAGAAACCGAATATTTAGTCTGCCAGTATTTCTTTTGAAGATAATCCAGATGTAGCGCATTAAAAAAGCTATCGGTTCGCCAGTCTTCCAAGCCTAATAAAACCCCCAATCCCATCTTATGGATACCTGCTGTCCCAATACGATCGGGAGTTTCGAGTCTATAATCAAAGTTTGATTTTTTGCCTTTTGTATGGTATTTTTTATACACTTCCTGATGGTAGGTCTCCTGATATACCAAAACGGAATATACACCAGCCTGATGTAAACGTTCGTAATCTTCGGTTGAAAGCGGCTGGACTTCCACAGAAATAATGGAGAATTCTTTTCGTATTAAGGCAATTGCATTCAAAAAATAATTGATGTTGACGGTATAATTTGCTTCACCGGTCACCAATAAAACATGGTCAAAACCAATCTCTTTTAAAGCTTCTACCTCAATTTTTATCTCAGCATCAGTAAGGGTTTTTCGTTTGATTTTATTGTCCAAACTAAATCCGCAATATGTACAGATATTTTGGCATTCGTTGCTTAGATATAAAGGAGCGTACATTTGTATGGTTTTTCCAAAACGCTTTTTGGTAATTTCATGGCATTTTTGTGCCATCTGCTCCAGATAATTTTGTGCAGAAGGAGAAATCAGAGTCAAAAAATCATCGAGGGTGTATTTGGCTTTGGCCAAAGTCCGCTCGACATCTTTCGATGTAATTTGATAGATTCTGGATTGAATATCATCCCAATTATAGTTTTCAAAAACAGATTTAAATGTTTTCATAGTTTTTAACCGCAAAGTGCGCGGAGTTTTACGCAAGGTTCACAAAGCTTGGTGTTCTTAGCACTTTTCTTTGGGAATTTTGCGGTTAAATTAGTTTGTCTAGTCATGTAAAAAAGCCGTTAAAGGACTCGAAGCCACAGCGTAATTTTGCTGATGAGCAATTTTAGCCTCAAAAGCTTTTCGGCCAGCAATGACTGCTTCTTTAAACGCTTCGGCCATTAATGTGGGATTTCCGGCTACGGCAATTGCAGTATTCACTAAAACAGCATCAGCACCAATTTCCATTGCTTTTGCAGCATCCGAAGGTGATCCGATTCCGGCATCGACGATCACGGGAACATTACTTTGTTCGACAATAATTTCTAAAAAATCAATCGTTTTTAAACCTTTGTTGCTCCCAATAGGAGAACCTAAAGGCATAACAGCTGTTGTTCCGGCGCTTTCCAGATGTTTGCATAATACAGGATCGGCATGGATGTACGGCAAGATGAAAAAACCAAGTTTGGCGAGTTCCTCTGTTGCTTTTAGAGTCTCTATCGGATCGGGCATTAAATATTTCGGATCGGGATGAATTTCAAGTTTCAGCCAGTTCGTTTCTAACGCTTCTCTCGCCAATTGCGCAGCGAAAACGGCTTCTTTGGCGTTTCGTGCCCCCGACGTATTGGGCAATAAATGGATGTTCGGATGATTTAAATGCGTTAGAATAGCATCAGTTTCGGTTTCGAGATCGATACGTTTCAACGCTACCGTGACCAACTCACTTTCTGATGCCAAAATAGCATTTTCCATTTCCTGATTCGAACCGAATTTTCCTGTCCCTAAAAATAGACGGGAGCTTAAGGTTTTGTCTCCGATGTTAAACAATGACGTTTGCATATAACTTTTCGTTTAATTGTTGAATGAGTTTTTCTTTTTGATCACTTTCTGTAAGCATTCCGGAGATTGCAATTCCATGAATCCCGGTTTCCATTAAAGGAGAGACATCGTTCAGAGTGATTCCTCCAATAGCATAAACAGGAATCTCCAGTTTATTGCGTTTTAGCTCCTGAATAATTTTAAAATAACCTGACAATCCCAGAATTGGACTTAGTTTTTCTTTGGTTGTTGTAAAACGAAAGGGCCCCAAACCAATATAATCGCAGCCATTTTTGATGTGATTTTCAATGTCTTCAAAAGTGTTGGCTGTTGCTCCTATGATTTTGGTATTTCCAAGTATTGTCCTTGCTTCGTCAATTTTCATGTCTGATAGTCCCAAATGAACTCCGTCTGCGGCGATCTGCTGAGCGAGATGCAGGTTGTCGTTTACAATAAAATTAGCGAGATATTCTTCGCATAAAAATTTTACTGCTTCCGCCAGAGTGAAAGTGTCTTTCTCCGTTTGATTTTTAAAACGTAACTGTACCCAATCGCATCCGGCATCTAGAGCCTGATGGATATTATACAGTTGTTCCTCTATGGTTTTCCCCTGAGAGATATATTGTAATTTATGATACATAATGATGTCCGATTAAGGTTGGAGTGGAATTCAGGTATTTTTCGATGTAGTTTTTCGCATTCCTGCAAGCTTTTTCCAAAGATGGATTACGTGCAAGATTTGAGGCAATCGCGGCGGATAATACACAGCCGGAACCGTGTTTGGCAAAGCATTTTTTATCAGAAGGCAGAAGGTCGATGATTTCGTTCTTTAGGAACAAACGATCCGTTCCGGTTGCCGAAGGATTATGCCCGCCTTTTAATAGAATGTTTGTTGGAATTTTATTCTGAAATTCAGATTGATTGGTAATAAAACCCGGAAACAATATTTCAATTTCGTTGTAATTAGGAGTAATTAAGTCAATTTTTGACAGCGTATCATTTAATTCTAAACGATCTTCAATACTCATAAATTCAAATTGGGTAGACGATTTTAAAACCGGGTCCCAAACTATTAAAGTGCTTGGGGATGCTTGTTTTATGGTCGAAAGAATGGGATTCAGATAATCCAAAGACGGTACAATTCCAATTTTGACCGCACTGATTTTATAACGATCAAAAAAGGTTTCAATAGAATGAATTACAAAGCTCAAATCGGTCCATTGAATTTCAATAAACTCGTCTTCCGTCTGAATGGTATTGGCAGTTAAGATAGCAAAACCTGTTACCTGATGCTGCTCGAATGTTTTGATATCCGCTAAAACACCGGCACCGCCCGAAGGATCAAAACCTGCTATTGAAAGTGTGATTGGACGATTTGCTGACATAATTTGAATTGTTTTATAGGGTTTTTATTTTTCCAGATAGCTCCTAAAAGAGCCACATCATCAAAGCCATTTTCTAGTGTTTTTTGGATGTTTTTGACATCAATTCCTCCTAAAGCGATAACTTTAGTCTTGTGATTTATTTTCGAGTTTAAAGCTTCAAAAAGATTCGTTTCCGGATAATAGTCCTCTTTGGAAATACTTTGGTAGACCGGGCTTAAAAATGCGTAGCCAAACTCGGGTGGTAAGGAATTGAAATCTTCTATTGAATGCGTTGATGTGGAAAATATGATTCCATTTACAGTATTTAAATTGTTGTTTTTTCTTTCTTTTTCCGAAAAATGAATTCGGTTTATTCCAAAGTCTTCTGCCAGAACAGGATAATTGTGCAAAACCAGTTTGTTTCTGTTTTCTAATTTTATTTGATGAAGAAAAACTGCCATTTCATTTTCAGAAAAATCAGGCTTCCTGATATGAAGCAATGCCAATCCTTCTTCAAATAAAGAATCCAGAATGCTGATTTCATTTGCTATAGCAGAAGGATTGGTAATTACGATCATATTTTTTTGAGTTGTAAGATGTGAGTTGTGAAATGTGAAATGTAGAGTGGATAGCAGTCATTTCACATTTTACATACTAGATATAAATCTCTTTCCCCTGTTCAATAAATTCTTCTGATTTCTCTTGCATTCCTTTTTCAGCCGCGGCTACGTCACGAATTTCCTGAGAGATCTTCATCGAGCAGAATTTAGGGCCGCACATCGAACAAAAATGAGCAACTTTCGCACCGTCAGCAGGAAGAGTTTCATCGTGAAATTCTCTGGCCGTATCCGGATCAAGGGCTAAATTGAACTGATCTTCCCAACGAAATTCAAAACGAGCTTTGCTCAAAGCATTGTCGCGGTATTGTGCTCCCGGATGACCTTTGGCAAGATCGGCAGCATGGGCAGAAATTTTATAGGTGATTACACCATCTTTTACATCTTTTTTGTTAGGTAAGCCAAGGTGTTCTTTTGGAGTAACATAGCACAACATCGCACAGCCGTACCAGCCAATCATCGCGGCTCCGATAGCAGAGGTAATGTGATCGTAACCTGGTGCAATATCCGTCGTTAGAGGTCCTAAAGTATAGAAAGGAGCTTCATGACAGTGTTCCAGTTGTTTGTCCATATTCTCTTTGATCATGTGCATCGGAACGTGACCAGGACCCTCGATGAAAACCTGAACGTCATGTTTCCAGGCAATTTTAGTCAGCTCTCCTAAAGTCTCTAATTCGGCAAATTGCGCTGCATCGTTGGCATCTGCAATAGAACCAGGACGTAAACCATCTCCAAGAGAAAAAGCCACGTCATATTGTTTCATGATTTCACAGATTTCCTCAAAATGAGTGTACAAGAAGTTTTCTTTATGGTGAAACAAGCACCATTTGGCCATGATAGATCCACCGCGAGAAACAATTCCGGTAACACGATCGGCAGTCAAATGGATATAGCGCAACAGTACTCCGGCATGAATCGTGAAATAAGAAACCCCTTGTTCAGCCTGTTCAATTAAAGTATCACGGAAAACTTCCCAAGTTAAATCTTCGGCAATTCCTTTTACTTTTTCTAAGGCCTGATAAATCGGCACAGTACCAATCGGCACAGGAGAGTTACGGATAATCCACTCTCGGGTTTCGTGGATGTTTTTACCTGTTGAAAGATCCATAATCGTGTCTGCTCCCCAACGGCAAGCCCAGACCGCTTTTTCTACTTCTTCTTCAATACTCGAAGTCACGGCACTATTACCGATGTTGGCGTTTATTTTTACTAAAAAGTTACGCCCAACGATCATAGGTTCACTCTCAGGATGGTTAATGTTGTTAGGGATAATGGCCCTTCCGCAAGCTACTTCGCTGCGAACAAATTCGGGAGTAATTTTGCTTTTAGGGGTATTAGCTCCAAAACTATGACCGCCGTGCTGACATTGCATTGCTTTGGTTTGTTCGTTTAAAAGCTCTATTCGCTGGTTTTCACGAATAGCAATATATTCCATCTCAGGTGTGATAATACCTTGTTTGGCGTAAAACAATTGTGTAACGTTGGCTCCTTTTTTGGCTCTTTTAGGCTGGTGCAAATATTCAAATCGAAGATGATTTAAGCTCTCATCGCGTAATCGGCTTTGTCCGTAATCTGAAGTGATTTCATCCAGAATTTCGACGTCATTTCGGTCTAAAATCCATTGCTCTCTTAATCTTGGAAGCCCTTTTCTAATATCGATTTCAACATTAGGATCAGTATAGGGGCCAGAAGTGTCATAAACGGTTACGGGAGGATTTTTTTCAACTCCGCCGTTTGAAAGTTTGGTGTCGCTAAGATGTATTTCGCGCATGGCCACTTTGATCGGATGTAATTCTCCGTTGATATAAACTTTTTTAGAATTAGGAAACGGGGTTCTGGAAATTTGTTCTTCTGTAGTCATAGCTTGTTTGTTGTATATTGTAAGATGTAAGATGTAAGATGTGAAATGTGGAGATGTACTACGGTACTCCTAAATCTTAGATGAAATTGGAATTTGCAGTTTTTAGAATTGAAAGTTATTCTTAACCTCCCTGAGTAGCAGAAATAATCAGAATTTCGTCAGTTTCGGATACAAGTTGTTGGTTCCAGTTGGATTTTGGAACAACAGTATTGTTGATGGCAACGGCAATTCCGTTTTGTTTGTTCGGAATTTCGAGATCGAGCAATGATTGAATGCTTAGCGATTCAGCATTGAATTTTTTGATTTGTTGGTTGATTTTTAGTTCCATTCCTTGTAAGTTTAGTATGTAGTTATACTTTAGGAATGGCTACAATCACGCATAGAAATGCGCGCAGAAGTCATCTTACTTTTCCCTACGCTAGTATGAACTAGATCAGGTTCAGAGGGTAAAATCTCAGCCTGCAAAGTTGCAGACACCCCTAAAGTGTGAAGCAAATGTAATAATTTTTTTTTAAGTTTTTAGTCTCAGTTCTCAGTTTTCAAATTTTAGCCTAAAATACTTAGGTTTAAAAACTGAAAGTTGTAACCGTGACTGCGACTGAAAACTGTAAACTATCTAGTCCTTGTCCAGCAGTCTGCAACATGATCGTTAACCATACCGGTAGCCTGCATATGAGCGTAAATCACGGTTGATCCGACAAACTTGAAGCCTCTTTTTTTCAAATCTTTACTAATTTCGTCCGAAATGGGAGTAGTAGCAGGGACGTCTTTTAATGTTTTCGGGTTGTTGTCGATCGGTTTTCCGTTGACAAATTTCCAAATATAGTCTGAGAAAGTGCCAAATTCTTCCTGCACTTTCAGGAATGCCTGTGCGTTTGAAACAGTGGCGCGAATTTTAAGTTTGTTGCGAATAATTCCAGTATCCTGTAGTAAGGACTCTATTTTTTCTTCCGGATATTGAGCGATTTTTTTATAATCGAACTGATCAAAAGCGGCTCTGAAATTCTCTCTTTTATTCAGAATCGTAATCCAGCTTAAACCTGCCTGAAAAGTTTCCAGAATTAAAAATTCGAAAATAGACGGGTCGTCATAAATGGCAACACCCCATTCTTCGTCGTGGTATTTTTTATATAAATCGCTGGAAGAACACCAGCCGCAGCGTACCAGATTTTTATTCTCCATCATTTAGGTGTTTGGATTTTTCGTGAACAGGATCTTTGTCTAAATATTTCTTAATCAGGTGATGTCCTGCATAAATCGCCGGTGTCAGTAAAACAGCTACAGACAGTTTGAAAATGTAACCTGTTAGTCCTGAGGAAATAAAGGTGTCAAAATCAATTTTTCCGGGTAACCAAAAGGCAATTCCAAGTACAATAAAAGAATCAAACAATTGTGAGATTACAGTTGATCCAGTTGTTCTGAGCCATATTTTTCGCTCTCCGGTACGTCTTTTGAAAAACCAGAAGATCCAGACATCAATCAATTGAGAAGCCATAAAGGCAATTAAACTCCCCACAATGATCCACATACTTTGTCCGAAAACCGCTTTAAATTGCTCGTCATTAACCGGACTGATTCCTTTGGCCGCGGGTATTACGATTGCCATAAATAAGATCAGAAAAGCATAAGCAATCAGACAAGCCGTAATAAAGGACAGCTTTTTGACTCCTTTTTCGCCAAAATATTCATTGATTAAATCGGTTGTCAGAAAGACAATCGGCCACGGTAAAATACCGATACTCATTACAAAAGGGCCAATCTGGATTAATTTTCCTCCAATAAGTTCAGCTACGACAGCATTGGTTATAAAGATACCGGCTAGTACTACAAAAACAATTTCTCTACGGGTTTTAAACATGTGGTTCGGTTAATGATGTTTCAAATTTAAACTATTTCTCTATAACTTTTTAGCGGAATATTTAAATTAAAGGGTAGTTTTTAGCGGATTCCAAAGTTAAAATTTCCAAATGAATACTGATTTTTAGTTACATTTGGAACAATAACCTATTTTAAAAACAAATCAACGATAATGAAAAAATTAATGACAATTTTTCTCATGGGAACAACCTTATTTGCGGCTGACGCACAGACCATTCAGGATAATCCACTGGTTCAAAAATGGAAAGGTCCTTATGGTGGGGTTCCTGCATTTAATGAGTATCAGGTTTCACAGTTTAAACCGGCAATTGAATTTGCGATTCAGGAAAAATTAAGCGAAATAGATGCGATTGCAAACAATCCAAAAGCGCCAACTTTTGAGAATACGATTGCTGCTATGGAGCGTTCAGGTGCAACAATGGATCGAATTTCGACTGTTTACGGAATTTACAGATCTAATTTAAGCAGCCCGGAATTTAGTGCTATTGACAGAGAAATGTCTCCTAAGTTTTCGGAGTTTAGTGATAAAATCAATCAGAATAAAAAACTCTTTGCAAGAATTGAAACACTTTATAATGCTAAAGAGAGTAAAAAGTTGACTAGTGAACAGCAGCGTTTAATATGGTTGTATTATACAAATTTTGTACGTCAGGGCGCAAAACTAAATGAGACTGATAAAACGAAAGTGGCTGCAATCAATAAAGAGTTGGCGTCACTTTTTACCCGTTTTAGTCAAAACTTATTGGCAGAAGAACAAAATCAATATGTGGAATTGAAAACAGAAAGTGATTTTGATGGTCTGCCTGAAGAGGTTAAGAAAGCAGCTATTGCTGAGGCTAAAGACAGAAAGCTGAATGTTATGGGTTGTATTGCTAATACACGTTCGTCAATTGAGCCTTTCCTGACTTTTTCTACACGCAGAGATTTAAGAGAGAAGGCGTTTGAGATTTTTGTAAAACGTGGAGATAATGGAAACGCTAATGATAACAATTCGACGGCGGTTTCTATCTTAGAATTAAGAACTCAAAAAGCTAAGTTATTAGGTTTCCCAACTTTTGCGCATTGGAGTTTATCGAACAAAATGGCAAAGGATCCTCAGAAAACTTTAGATTTGATGCTTTCTGTATGGGAGCCTGCAGTTGCAAAAGTGCGTGAAGATGTAGCCGAAATGCAAAAAATCGCAGATGCAGAAGGAGGTAAATTTAAAATTCAGCCATGGGATTACCGTTATTATGCTGAAAAAGTTAGAAAAGCGAAGTACGATTTAGATCAAAATGAAGTTAAGCCGTATTTACAATTAGAAAAACTAAGAGAAGGAATGTTTTGGGTAGCGGGCGAGTTGTTTAATTTGAATTTTAAACAAATTACAAATGTGCCGGTTTACCATCCTGATGTTCGTGTTTGGGAAGTAACTAATAAATTGACAGGTAAGGCTGTTGGTTTGTGGTATTTTGACCCTTATGCACGTGCAGGTAAACGTTCAGGAGCGTGGATGAATGCCTATCGAAACCAGGAGAGAATGGATGGGGATGTGTTAACGATTGTGTCTAATAACTGTAACTTTGTGAAAGGAGCTCCAAACGAGCCTATTTTAATCTCTTGGGAAGATGCTTCAACGTTGTTTCATGAGTTCGGACACGCGCTTCACGGATTGTGTTCAAATGTGACGTATCCAAGTTTAGCCGGAACTTCTGTAGCTCGTGATTATGTGGAGTTCCCGTCTCAATTATTAGAGCATTGGTTAGCGACTCCGGAAGTATTAAACAAATTTGCATTGCATTATAAAACAGGAGAACCTTTGCCAAAGGCTCTAGTGGAAAGAATTGAGAGAGCAGGTACTTTTGGAGAAGGATTTTCAACTGTTGAAACGATTTCAAGTTCATTGATTGATATGAAATTACATTTAGCTACAGAAAAAATTGATCCAAAGAAATTTGAAAAAGAAACTTTAGATGCCCTTCATATGCCTTCAGAAATTGTAATGCGTCACAGAATCCCGCAATTCGGGCATATCTTTTCAGGAGATGGTTATTCTGCCGGATATTACGGTTATTTATGGGCTGATGTGATCAATGCTGATGCATGGGAAGCTTTTACAGAAGGAAAAGGTGCTTATGATAAAGCGGTAGGTAAAAGATTGTTAGATAACATATTTAGCGTAGGAAACACTATTGATCAGGAGAAAGCCTATGAAAATTTCAGAGGAAGAGCTCCTAAATCTGATGCCTTGATGAGAGCCAGAAATTTTCCAATCAAGAAGTAAATAGTTGTATGCGAAATGTTATTTGTGAGATGTAAAATGTGAGATGGAATTAGGAAGCTTGAGATATACTAAATAATCAGAGTTACTTTGAAGATGAGATAGATTCAGGCCGTCACCTTAAAAGATGCGATTCTAACATCTTGCATCTCACAAACAACATTTCACAAATAAACATCTCACAATAAAAAAGCCCGAATAAATTAATATTCGGGCTTTTTTGTATTGAAAATAATATATTAACCTAAAGTAACTCTTTTGAAACCTGTGATCTCAACGTTGAATCCTTTAACGTAATCACCAACTTTTTTACTGTCATCTTTGATGAAGTTTTGATCCAATAAAGCTTTTTCCTGATCTAAAGTAGTGTTATCAGAGATGAAACGTTGTACTTTTCCTGGAAGGATTTTGTCCCAAATTTGCTCTGGTTTACCTTCAGCTTTTAATTCAGCTTTAGCATCTTCTTCAGCTTGTTTGATAACTTCAGGAGTTAATTGAGAGAAAGAGATGTATTTAGGAACATTTTTTAAAGTTTTTCCTAAACGTGCAGCTTCTTCATTATCTTTTTCGATTACAGCAATACGGGCAGCAAGTTCAGATTCAACGAAAGCAGGATCAAAATCTTTGTAAGATAATGTATCAGCTCCCATAGAAGCTACTTGCATAGAGATGTCTTTTGTTAAAGTCTCAGCGTTGTCAACTTTAGCAGAAATAGCTGTTAAAGCAGCAATTTTGTTAACGTGAACATAAGATCCAACGAAAGCACCTTCTAAAATTTCGAAACCACCGATTTCGATTTTCTCACCGATAACACCTGTTTGCTCGATTAATTTTTCAGCAACAGTAATTCCGTTGAAATCTGAAGCTAAGAAATCTTCTTTAGAAGAGAAGTTGATCGCTTTTTCAACTAAATCTTTAGCTAAAGTTACGAAAGCTTCATTTTTACCTACGAAGTCAGTCTCACAGTTTAAAGTGATGATCGCTCCTTTAGTGTTGTCAGCATTGATGAAAGAAACAGCAGCTCCTTCAGAAGACTCACGGTCAGAACGGTTAGCAGCAACTTTTTGTCCTTTTTCTCTAAGGATTTGGATAGCTTTATCGAAATCTCCTTCAGCTTCAACTAAAGCTTTTTTACAGTCCATCATTCCGGCACCTGTAGATTGTCTTAATTTATTTACGTCTGCAGCAGTAATTGTTGCCATAATATTTTGAATTTTAATGTTAAAAGTAAAAATTCCATCTTCTAAATCCCAAACTCCAATTTTAATAAATTATCAACATAACGTTTTTAATTCTTATTTGGAGTTTGGAATTTAAAATTTGGAATTTAAAATTTGATTTATTCTTCAGTTGCAGGAGCAGCCTCAGCCTCAGCAGCAGGAGCAGCTTCTTCAGCTACTTCAACTTCTTTTTCAGAACCTCTGTCAGAAAGACCTTCGATTACTGCAGTAGTCACTAAAGATAAAATTTTGTCAATTGATTTAGAAGCATCATCATTTGCTGGAATTACGTAATCAACCTCTCTTGGGTCAGAATTCGTATCAACCATTGCGAAAACTGGAATGTTTAATTTTTGTGCTTCTTTTATTGCGATATGTTCAGCTTTGATATCTACTACGAACAATGCTGCAGGTAGTCTAGACATATCAGCGATTGAACCTAAGTTTTTCTCTAATTTAGCACGTAAACGATCAACTTGCAAACGCTCTTTTTTAGATAGCGTGTTGAAAGTACCATCTTTCTTCATTTTATCGATAGAAGACATTTTTTTAACTGCCTTTCTGATAGTTACGAAGTTAGTTAGCATTCCACCTGGCCATCTTTCAGTGATGTAAGGCATGTTTGCAGCTTTTGCTTTATCAGCAACGATGTCTTTTGCTTGTTTTTTGGTAGCTACGAATAAGATTTTTCTACCTGATGCAGCGATTTTTTTCAAAGCTTCGTTAGCTTCTTCAATTTTAGCTGCAGTTTTATATAGATTGATAATGTGAATACCATTACGCTCCATATAAATGTAAGGAGCCATGTTTGGATCCCATTTTCTAGTCATGTGTCCGAAGTGAACACCTGCTTCTAGTAATTCTTTTACTTCTATTTTGTTTGCCATTTTTGTACTAGTTTACGTTCTGTTGATTAGCAATGTGTCTTTTTGGATTTTAGATTTTTAGATTTTAGATTTTTCAATCGTTAGTCTTTCAATCTTTTAATCACTTAACCCATTTAGATGCTAAACTATTTCCTACCTCGATAGGAGAGCAACAACAACTGTGTTTTTTAATTTCAATAAATAATTGATAGTGTCCTGTACCAAATGTACAAGACAGGTAATATTAACGTTTAGAGAATTGGAATCTCTTACGAGCTTTCTTCTGACCGAATTTCTTACGCTCAACCATTCTTGGATCTCTAGTTAATAAACCTTCTGGTTTCAAGATAGCTCTGTTTTCGATGTTCACTTCACACATTACACGTGCTAATGCCATTCTTACAGCTTCTGCCTGACCAGTTGAACCACCTCCGTAAACGTTTACTTTTACATCAAAGTTACCAGCATTTTCTGTCATAGATAATGGTTGTAAAACTTTGTATTGTAAAGTTGCAGTTGGAAAGTAAGTTGCGAATTCTTTTTTGTTTACAGTGATTTTTCCTGTTCCTTCAGAAACATATACACGTGCAACAGCGGTTTTTCTTCTACCGATTTTGTGAATAACTCCCATTACTTAAGATCGTTTAGGTTAACAGTTCTAGGTTTTTGAGCTCCGTGAGTATGCTCAGCACCTACAACAACATTTAGATTTCTAAAAAGTTCAGCTCCTAATTTGTTTTTAGGTAACATTCCTTTTACAGCTTTTTCTACTAATAATGCAGGATTCTTAGATTGCAATACTTTAGCAGTTAAAGTTCTTTGTCCTCCTGGGTAACCTGTATGACGCATGTAAATTTTGTCATTCATTTTTGTACCTGTAAGGTTAATTTTTTCTGAGTTGATAACAATTACGTTATCTCCACAGTCAACGTGCGGTGTGTAACTTGGTTTGTACTTACCTCTTAAGATCATTGCAACCTTTGAAGCAAGACGACCTAAGTTATGACCTTCAGCATCAACAACAATCCACTCTTTAGTGATAGTGGCTTTGTTCGCTGAAATTGTCTTGTAGCTTAATGCGTCCATAATATTATTTTAATTAAACATTCCATCCCCAATAAAGGGGATGCAAAAGTACAATTAATTATTTTAAAACCAAATACCTGAAAAGAATATTTTATCTGCTGAAAATCAGGACATCAGTTTTCGATTTAAAACCATAAAAAAAACCACCTTCACAAAGTAGTGCAAAGATGGTTCAATATTTAGAATTGTTTGTACTAAACAATAAATAAATTGGCAATATCAACGACCTGTTGTGTCGTAAGCGGCTCATCATAAGCTTCTGATCCTGCAGCAGCTCCAAACGAAGCTGCGGTGTTGAATCCTGCCTGTACGGTAACGCCTTCGCCATCGTAGACAGCTTGTGTTGCGGCAGGCATTCCTGCGCCTCTCTCACTGTTAGAGATCCATCCTTTTAATCCTCTTAATCGTCGTACTTCAGAAGCATGACGGGCTTCTACAGAGTGAATCTGTAATGCGGCAGTCAATAAATCCGGTGTAGTGATTAAATTTGCTGCCTGACCTTTGTAGGCTCTAACACCTGTATCTTCAAAGGCTTGTGCTAGTGCCAAAAAGGTTGGGTAGTCATGAAACGGATCAAAAGCTCCTCCAACGGTAAAGTCAAAAGTAGGTTTAGGAACAAAGTTGGGACTCATTGTACCGCCCAGTCCTTTTATTAAAAAAGCAACGTGATCTGACTCGTGCGCAGCTATTTGCTGGAAAACTTTCAAATCGCGTCCCCCATTTTCTCCTGCCGGAATCACACCTGAATCTAATGCCATGGCATAAAATTCGTTTTCCAGATATTCTAAAGTTAAGGCAAACTGCAGAGCTCCGATTGGAGTTGCCGGTGTTGCGGTAATGTCTTTTGCTAGTGCTTTGTTCGCCATTGCAGATAATCCGAAAGGGATTGAGGCATAAGCCAGTGTTTTTCCAATATTTCCAAACTGATTAAAACTGTCTCTTCTTGAACCAGTGCTTCTCATCAAGCTATCATCAGTAAACGTTTCTATAAATTTTAAAATATTCATAATTTCTAAGTTTTAGCTTGTTAAGATTAAGGTAAGTATTTGGCTGTGAATTTTGTGGTAATGAAGCCTCCTGCAATGGGTAGAATTTTGGAAGGATCCTGAGCAACATCCAAACCGGTACTTGCGTTTACAATATCATCGCCGGCAAAATCCTTAGAGTTAGGATTGATTAAGCTTCTGATAGCTGAGGCGTGTCTGGCTTCTACCGAAACAATTTTTCCGGCTAAAAGTAAATAATCAGCACTTTTAATTAGCTTTCCTGCTCCATTATAAGCGGCAACTCCGGTATCTTCAAGAGCTTTTGCTGTCGCAAGAACCTCGGTACGGCTGTTGAAATTTAAAGAACCATAGTTAAAAGCCAAGGAGGGAAGCAATTGAGAACTTGGGTCAGGAAGTGCTCCTGTTAAGGCGGCCTTGAAAAAATCCCTGTGAATGACTTCGTGATGATACAAGTCTGTTAATACCTGACGTTCGATAGGATTAAAAGTAACATTAAAGCTTGTTGAGTTTACGACTTTAGTATAAAAATCGGCTTCCAGCTGTTCCAGAGCATACGCGTAGGTCAGTACTCCAAAATCGCCGGACCCTAAATCAAAGACTCCGTTTCTGATTCCGGGCAGCGTAGTGTCTTCCATATCATCGTCATTGTCGTTATCGCTGCACCCGGCCATAAGAAGGCCTGCGCCAACTAATGTTAGGCCGCTGAGCTTAAGAAAGCTCCTTCTGTTGTTCAATGAAGGATCAACTTCATGAATTTTAACTTCGTTTTTCATAATCAAGGATTTTAAAAGGTTAAAAGCATGTATTCAGGTATTAACGAAATTTTAAGGCTTGCGGTTTTGAAAAAGAAGTTAATTTTAAAAAACACTCTGAAATTTTAAATAGGATAAGGTGTTTTTTGTTTTATTTTAGGTAATTCTACTATATTTGTATTAATTACATAAAATTTATTTTTAAATGAAAGCTAAAGCAACTCTAAAGCAAATTGCGAAGGAACTGGGTGTTTCTGTATCGACTGTTTCTAAGGCATTGAATGATAGCCCGGAGATCAGTGAGCAAACAAAGGTGAAGATTAAGGAGTATGCCAAACTCAAAAATTATAAACCGAATGTTATTGGTTTGAATTTAAAGAATCGTAAAACCAAAACAATAGGTGTAATTATACCTAATATACTTAACTCCTTTTTTGCAAAGGTTTTTAGTGGTATCGAAAAAGTAGCCGATAAAAAAGGATATAATGTAATTACTTGTATTTCGAACGAATCTCTGGAAAAAGAAGTTCATACGCTTGAAATGTTAAGCAATGGAACGATTGACGGATTTATATTGTCAGTATCTGAAGAAGCGCAAAAATTAGAAGATTACGGTCATTTCTCGGCGATCATCGCTGATGGAACTCCTATTGTGATGTTTGACAGAATAGCAGACGGAGTAGAATGCGACAAAGTAATAGTAGACGATTTTGATTCTGCTTTAAATTCAACACAGCATTTAATTGATTTAGGATGCAAAAATATAGCGCTGATTTCGTCAGTAGATAATTTGAGCGTTGGGAAATTAAGAGCCGACGGTTACTTAAAAGCATTAGCAGATAATAATATTCCGGTAAATGAAAATATCATTATTCGTACCGACTCTGAAGATGATATGAAGAGTAAAATCGATAGCATTTTTGAACATAAAATTGATGCCATTTTTGCTTTAGATGAGAATGATTCGGTGGCTGCTTTACGCGTAAGCCTGAAAAAAGGATACAAAGTTCCGGAAGATATTTCAATTATAGGTTTTGCAGATGGAATTCTGGCTTCAAGACGTTTGTCGCCAAGTTTAACAACGGTGAGCCAGCATGGAGTGGAAATAGGCGAGGTCGCAGCCAGACAGTTAATCAAACGTTTGGAGGAGGAATCTGAAGAAGAAACATCAGATTATGAAACAATCGTTATCAAAACAAAACTGAAAGAACGAGAGTCTACGAGAAAAGCTTAATAAACAGAAAACCATCAGTTGCAACTGATGGTTTTTTTTATGTTTAAAGTAAAAGTAAAAGAATAAATGCTACTAGAAAAAATAATAGTATTCTGAATTTCTTTTGTTGTTCTGCTTTACGCAAATAGCCCTCTTTTTCTAAATCCCAGGCGAATATAATTTCTATAAGTGTTTCTCCTAAATTAAATATAAAGTCAAAAATACTGTAACTTTCTCTGGAAATTTTTAACGCCTTAAGGTTTTCCTTTCTGTTTTCTACATATTTTGCCTGATCTATTAATTTAAAATTGACTTTTCGGGTATAGAGTTCGTCAATTGCTAATTTGTATGCCAGGGGATTCCATTTTTTTGGAGCTCCTGCTATCGCCAGTAATTCCTTTGTTGTTCTGCTTTTAATAGGCGGCTTAAAATCGTCTGTCATATAAATTTAAGGCAAAATCTAAAATCAACACTCTGAAATCTAAAATTATTAATGTGCAGCCAGCCAGTCTTTACCCATTCCAAGTTCAACTTCTAATGGAACAGCCATGGTAAAGGCGTTTTCCATTTCGTGTTTGATCATAGGCTGGATTTTTTCGAGTTCGTCATTGTGAACATCGAACACAAGCTCATCATGTACCTGAAGCAGCATTTTAGATTTCCAGTTTTCGTCTTTTAGTTTTTTATGAATGTTGATCATGGCAATTTTAATCACATCGGCAGCGCTTCCCTGGATGGGAGCATTTACAGCATTTCGTTCAGCAGCACTTCTAACAACGGCATTTGCCGAATTGATGTCTTTTAAATAACGACGACGGCCTAAAATAGTTTGTACATATCCTTTTTCACGAGCAAATTCAATTTGTTCTGAAATATAAGATTTCAGTCTTGGATATGTTTTGTAGTAAGCTTCGATCAGAGCGGCACTCTCGCTGCGGGATAAAGAAGTCTGATTGCTCAGTCCGAAAGCAGAAACCCCGTAGATAATTCCGAAGTTAACCGTTTTGGCATTACTTCTTTGTTCGCGGGAAACTTCATCCAAAGGCACATCAAAAACTTTGGCTGCAGTGGCTTTGTGAATGTCTTCTCCGTTTTTAAAAGCAGCAATCATATTTTCTTCACCACTTAAAGCGGCAATAATTCTTAATTCGATCTGCGAGTAATCGGCAGAGATTAAAGTATAGTTTTCATCACGTGCAACAAAAGCTTTACGAATCTGACGCCCTCTTTCGGTACGAATAGGTATATTCTGTAAATTCGGATTGTTAGAGCTCAAACGTCCTGTTGCGGCAACTGTTTGCATATAATCCGTATGAACGCGCTGTGTTTTTTTGTCTACCTGTTCCGGTAAAGCCAGTATATAAGTGCTTTGTAATTTCACCATTTGACGCCAGTCTAAAATTTCTTTTACGATTGGATTGTCGTTGGCTAAATAGGTTAAAACTTCTTCTCCGGTAGCATATTGACCGGTTTTGGTTTTCTTTTGTTTTGCTCCTCCAATTTTAAGCTTGTCGAACAAAATGTCACCCAGCTGTTTAGGAGAAGCCAGATTGAATTTTTCTCCGGCAGTTTCGTATATGTTTTGTTCCAGAGCTTTGATTTCAATATCCATTTCTTTAGACATCGCTTTTAAAAACTCCACGTCCAGACGAATTCCTTCTGTTTCCATATCGGCCAAAACACTTACTAATGGAATCTCGATGTCATCAAATAGTTTCTTAGTCTCGGTTTTGTCTAGCTCTGTAGTGAAAATTTCTTTCAGTTGTAAAGTGATGTCAGCATCTTCTGCGGCATATTCCTTGATGTCTTCCAGGGCTACATCGCGCATTGAAATCTGATTTTTCCCTTTTTTGCCAATCAATTCCTCAATTGGTTTTGGAGCATATTTCAAATACGTTTCCGATAAAATATCCATGTTATGACGCATATCCGGATTGATCAGATAGTGCGCAATCATGGTATCGAAAAGTTTTCCTTTTACAGTTATGCCATAATTAGAAAGGATTTTTAAATCGTATTTTAAATTCTGACCTATTTTCTCAATGCTTTCATTCTCAAAGAAAGGTCTGAATTTTTCAATTAAAACCTGAGCTTCTTCCTGACTTTCCGGAAACGGAACATAAAAAGCTTTTCCTTTTTCGTAAGAGAATGCAATACCCACTAACTCGGCGTGCAAAGCATCTAAACCGGTAGTTTCGGTATCAAAACAAACAGAAGTCTGGTTTTGCAGGTTCTGTAAAAGTAATTTTATTCCCAAATCTCCCTGAATCGCCTGATAGGAGTGAGGAGTATTTTCTAAAGTATTGTAAAAAGAAGTTCGGGCTGTTTCTGTAGACTCTTCTGTAGATCCTCCTCCAAAAAGATCAAACTGATCTTCATTTTTAGGCTGTGGTTTTTTATACAATTTAGCGTCAGAAACTGGTGTTGAAGCTGTCGATTCTTCTCCGCCGCCCGTTTTAAACAAATTGTCAAATTGTTCGGCCATTCGTCTGAATTCCAATTCCTGAAAGATAGCTTCGGTTTTTTCAATGTCAGGACGCGTTAATTCATAATCGTTTTCATCAAAAGTTACCGGGCAGTCTAGTAAGATAGTAGCCAGTTTTTTAGACAATAATCCTTTCTCTTTATTAGCCTCAATATTCTCCTTCATTTTTCCTTTCAGCTTGTCTGTATTCGCTAATAGGTTTTCCATTGTACCAAATTCCTTAAGAAGTTTCTTGGCTGTTACTTCACCAACTCCCGGAAGTCCAGGAATATTATCGGCAGCATCACCCATCATCCCAAGGAAATCAATCACCTGTTCCGGACGTTCAATTTCGAATTTAGCTAAAACTTCAGGAACTCCCCAAATCTCGATCCCATTCCCCATACGGGCAGGCTTGTACATGAAGATGTTTTCAGAAACCAATTGGGCAAAATCCTTATCCGGAGTTACCATAAAAACTTTATAGTTCTGTTTTTCTGCTTGTTTGGCGATAGTTCCAATTAAATCGTCAGCTTCAAAACCTGACTCTTCGATAATCGGAATGTGCATGGCTTTTAACAATTCACATATATAAGGAACCGCAATTTTTATAGCCTCCGGTGTTACATCACGATTGGCTTTGTATTCCGGGAACATTTCGTTACGCAAAGTACTTCCGCCTTTATCAAAAGCTACAGCCAGATGATCCGGTTTTTCACGTTTGATAACATCCAAGAGCGAATTCATGAATCCCATGATCGCCGAGGTATCCATTCCTTTAGAGTTAATCCTTGGATTTTTTATGAAGGCATAATAGCCGCGAAATATTAAAGCGTAAGCATCAAGTAGAAAAAGGCGTTTTTGTGACGACATAAGTACAATTTATCAATTCAATTTTCAAAGTTACGAATATCACTATAATATTAGGGAAGAAAATGCTTTGTTATTTGTTATTGATTCAGATGTCAATAGCTTATAGCTCTAAATTCCGTAAAACAATGCGACTTTAGTATGGGGCGTCGATCTTGAAGCAGTAGTAAGGCGAGCTTCAGGTTGCTTTTTTATAAATTAAAGTTAAAATTTGAATAGAGCATGGTTTCTTCATTTTGTCTTCATATTACGAGGGTAAATTTGATCTGTAAAATAAAAGGTATTAATATAAAAATGTAGAAATCATGAGAAATTTATTGATGTTATTAGTAGCAGTTTTAGGAACAAGCGTTATGGTACATGCATTTCCTGCTAAAGATGTTAAAGCAGCTCCTGCAAAAGAAGTAAAAGCAACCAAACATCCTAAACACAAAGCGGATAAAAAAGTAAAAGCAGCAAAAACAGCAGCTCCAAAAGCAAAAAGTTAAGACAGTAGTAAGAATAAAATAAAAGACACCAATTTAAATTAAAAGTTATGAAAAATCTAGTAATGTTACTCGTGGCAGTTTTAGGAACAAGTGTTATGGTTAGTGCACAAACAACTCCGGCACCAACAGCTCCTGCAAAAGAAGTGAAAGCAACTAAACATCACAAAAACAAAGCCGATAAAAAAATGAAATCGCAAAAAAGCGAAGCTCCAAAAGCAGAAACAACTAAAATGAAGTAGGGAGAATTGTTTTCGTTTTGCTTTCAAAGAATTGTATATGGGGCAAAACAGAAGTAATGATTATGAGAATGCGGTTGAAGAGAGCCGGTAAAGAAATTTACTGGCTTTTTTTATTCGTTAAATTTTTCAATAATGCGCAGCAATGCTTTTTATAATTGCTTAAATTTAGTTGCGCTTAAAAGCTGAATTATGAATATTTTGATTGTTGAAGATAATAAAGAACTTGCGGCAGAAGTGTATGATTTTCTGTGTAATGCGGGCTACATCTGTAAAATAGTTCACAATTGCAGTGATGCCCTGGAAGAGGTAAACAGTAATGATTATGATGCTATGCTGCTGGATCTTGGTTTACCTGACGGAGATGGATTTGAAGTGTTGAAAACCGTTCGGAAAACCAAATCGAAAATGGCTGTTATTGTGCTTACAGCACGTGGAGAACTAGATGATCGAATAAACGGTCTGCATCTGGGAGCCGATGATTATCTGACCAAACCGTTTGCGCTCACAGAACTTAGTGCACGATTGTTTGCAGTCATTCGCAGGATGCACGGTTTTACGTTGAATAATTTAAGTATTCATGGTTTTTTATTGCAGCTTCAGGATTATAAAGTGAGTTATGATGAAACGCCCATTAATCTGACCAAAAAGGAATTTGATATTTTTCAATATTTAGTCCTCAATAAAAACAGAGTAATTACCAGATTACAACTAACAGAACATATCTGGGGAGACATTCTAGAAGTCAATTCCGACTCTAATTTTATTGACGTCCACGTTAGAAATCTTCGAAAAAAACTGGACAGGCATACCGAGATTGATTGGTTTGAAACCGTTAGGAATGTAGGATATCGTATAAACGAATAAACAATACAGACTGTGAAGATAAAACACCAATTGGCTATTTTTAATGCGCTGACAAGACTGTTGGTTATTTTTATTTTATGGCTGATGCTGCCTATTTTGGTAGAAAATGTGGTGTACAGACATATCAATAACGGACTGCTCGAAAAGAAACAGAAGTTTATCGAACATCTGAATCAGAATGAAATTGATGACTTTATTGAAAATTCAGGCGATTCGACAGAAACCTACTCGCAGTTTTCAACTCTTCACAGTGAATTTTTGGTACTCTCTAAATCTTCTCTGAAACACGACCAGAAAAAACCTGTTTTTAGTAATGACTATCGGGTTATCGAAGGCGAAGAAAACGAATACCGAATTCTGCAATATCATTTTACCTTCGGAAATCAGGGATATCAGCTCGAAATCGGAAGCAGTTTGGGAGAAGTAAAAGACCTTACTTTTATCATTCGGTTTTTTATTATCATCGTTTTTGTAGTGATATTGCTAATTACTTTTTTAGCAGATACCTTTTATATCGAATACTTATTAAAGCCTTTTTATAAAATTATTGATACCAAGATAAGGCGGGTCAACGAACCTGAAGCCTTCGATCATACCCCAATAAAAGCCAGGTCGCACGATTTCATGGAACTTGATTTTGTTTTAAACCAAATGATGGATCGTATTGCGGAGCTTTTTAAAAAGGAAAAACAGTTTATATCAAATGTTTCCCACGAGCTGCTAACACCAATTGCCTTGCTCAAAAGCAAGTTTGAAAATTTATTGCAAAATGAGTCATTAGATGATAATGCCGTTGATAAAATTGCAGGATCACTGAAAACATTAGATATGCTTAAAAAAATCATCAACAATTTATTGTTGATCTCCAGAATTGAAAACAATCAATATGAAGCCAATGAGAATATAAATTTTCATGAAATGGTTGCCGATTTGCAGGAAGACTTGCAGGATCGCATCGACGACAGAGAAATTCAGTTTTGGAATAAAATGCAGCATCATTATGTTTTTACAGGAAATAAAACATTAATCCATATTCTCATTTATAATTTGGTTACCAATGCCATAAAATACAATAAACCGCAAGGCAGTATAATGGTTTCAGACGGTTTTCAGGACCACCACTATTTTATTTCAATAGCCGATTCCGGTGTCGGGATGAATGATTTTCAGTTAGAACAGATATTCAACAGGTTTACCAGAATTAGCTCAGATCAGGAAGGGCAGGGCTTGGGGCTTGCTATTGCCGAGAGTATTGCTTCTTTTCATCATATCAAAATTAAGGTTGCTTCTGAGATTGGTAAAGGAACCACTTTCACATTGTTGTTTCCGGAAGCTATAAAACATAATTAAAAGTTAATTTTTTCAGACTGGCCCAATCTTCATTTTATCTTCATTTTGTGAGAATATCTTTGGGGTATAATAAATGAGGATAATAATAATCATAAAACTAAAATCATGAGAAAATTAGTAATGTTAGCAGTAGCTGTTTTAGGAACAGTTGCAATGGTAAACGCTCAGACAACTCCAGCTAAATCAGCCCCTGTAAAAGAAGCAAAAGCTCCTAAAAAAGAGAAAAAAGCAGATAAAAAAGCGAAAAAAGAAGCAGCCGCTAAACCGGAAGCAGCAAAAACACAAAAATAAAAAGGTGTAGTTTACTTCGGTAAACACATGTTGTGGATTTTAAAAGGTTTTAAAAATTTGGTAGAGAAAAAGCTGATAGAGTAATCTGTCAGCTTTTTGTTATTAACAGCGTTAAATTTTTGATAATAAAAAGCTATAAGATTTTCATTCTTTGTTACTTTGCTTAAAACTAAAAATAAATGATTCTTCGTTTTGTAATTTTATGTGCTCTTCTTTTATTTATTGAGTTCTATTCCTATCAGACCTTTCGCACTTTGATTAAATTAAGATGGGTGTTGGTAGGGTATCAGGTTATAAGCGTGCTGCTTTTAATTTTTATCGTCTATTCCTTTTCGCAGGTTGATCGCTCTGTCGGACAAACCAGACAGTTTATGTTTACGACCGGTTTAATGCTGCTCGTTTATGTACCAAAAATTGTTCTCACACTTATCATGTTTGGAGAAGATATTTATAGATTAGGAGCTGGTATAGTAAATTATTTTGTCTACAATTCAAATGGTTCCGAGGCAATTCCGTCAAGACGAAAATTCATCAGTCAAATTGGTATGGGATTGGCAGCAATTCCGTTTCTTTCCTTAATTTATGGGATATTTGAGGGGAAATATAATTTTAAAGTAATCAAACAGACTGTCTTTTTTCCGGACCTTCCGGATGCTTTTGATGGTTTCAGAATTACTCAGATATCAGACGTTCACAGCGGCAGTTTTGACAATCCGGATAAAATAAATTATGCTATAGATCTGATTAACGCCCAGGAATCTGATTTGATTTTGTTTACGGGTGATATCGTCAATACACATGCTAAAGAAATGCATCCCTGGCTGGAGACTTTTAAGAGAATAAAAAACTACAAATACGGGAAATTTTCTGTTTTAGGAAACCATGATTATGGTGAATATGTAACCTGGCCTTCCGAAAAAGATAAAAAGGAAAATTTTGAAGAAATTAAGAGTCTTTATGGACAAATTGGATTCGAACTTCTGTTAAACGAACACCGATACATTCAAAAAGGAGATGACAAAATTGCACTGATTGGTGTCGAAAACTGGGGAAAGAATTTTGCAAAGTACGGAGATATAGATAAAGCCTCGCAGAATGTGTCTCAGGACGATTTTAAAGTGGTCATGAGTCATGATCCGACACATTGGGAATACGTAATTAAAGATCATCCGAAAAATTTTCATTTAACCTTGTCAGGTCACACACATGGCATGCAATTTGGGATAGAAATACCGGGTTATTTTAAATGGAGTCTGGCTCAGTATATTTACAAACAATGGGCAGGCTTATATGAAAATGTAAGTCGATACGTTTATGTAAATCGGGGATTTGGTTTTCATGCTTATCCGGGGCGTGTAGGGATTATGCCCGAAATAACCGTGATTGAACTAAAAAAAGGGAACAATGTGGCTTAATTCGTTAAAAATGCTACATTTGTATATAATTACCTCTTTTTAAAAGATTAAAAAAGAATTAAATTTTTGGTTTTATGTCAAAATTTGGAGAACTTATAAATGCTCAAGTTCCGGTGTTGATTGATTTTTACACCGATTGGAACGAATCATCTGTATCAATGCATCCTGTAATTAAGGATGTTGCGGCTGCACTTGGCGATAAAGCCAAGGTGATCAAAATTGATGTGGATAAAAATCAGGAATTAGCAGAAGCACTGCGTATTAAGGGACTTCCTACTTTAATGATTTATAAAGAAGGACAGATGATTTGGAGACAATCCGGCGAACTAGATGCGAATACAATTATAGGAATTGTTCAGGAACAATTTAATTTATAGAATACTACTTCTTAAGGATATTATTTAGTGAATAATATCAAATGTATACCCATTTTCTTTTAAAAAGTGTAAGGTTTTAGGCAGGGCGAATTTTAAATTTGGCGAGGCTTTTATACTGTCGTGGAATACAATTACGCTTCCCGATTTTACATTTTTTGTTACGTTTTCAAGACATTTCTCAGGAGTGATGCTCTGATCGAAATCGGCGCTTAAAACATCCCACATGATAATTTTATACCCTAATTTTCGAAGGATTCTGGACTGTGCCTTTTTGATTTTTCCATAAGGCGGACGAAAGATAAGGTTGCATGTTTTTTCCTCTTCCAGAACGGCAGCACAATTTTGTACATTTTTAATATAATCATCCGTATGACTTTTCCAGCCATTAACATGATTCATGGTATGGTTGCCAATGGAATGTCCTTCTTTGATTAGTTTTTCAAACAAAGAAAGGTTCGCTTTTATATTTTTTCCAATACAGAAGAAAGTGGCTTTTGCATCAAATTTTTTCAATTCAGACAGCACCCAGTCTGTAATCTCGGGAGTTGGGCCATCATCAAAGGTGAGGTATATTTTCTTTTCGTTGTTCGGAATGTCCCAACAATATTTAGAAAACACCTTTTTGATGAATGAATTAGTTTTTACCCAATAAAAGCTCATTTTGTTTTGGTTTACAGATATGTAAAATTAAAAAATGCAGCGCTACTAATCAAGCGGCGCTGCATTTTTTTAATTGCTATGTTTTTTGTATCTTATTATTCTTTTTCTCTTCCAAAACGTTCAAAGACATTTACATAGGTGTTAAACGTTACTTTGTGTTTTTCATAGAAAGTAAGATCGTTGTTTTCTTTCATCACTTGTAATAGACTTCTGTAGCGTTCGATGTCGGTAATAATGTCAATCGCTAAGTCAGTTTGGTCACCCGGACTAAGAGTAGCATAATAGTTTAGTTCTTCTTTGTATTTCTGAACCAGTTGGTTTAGTAAATCGTGCGCTTTGGCAGTTTCTCCTACTTTGTAATATCCTCCTGCAAAAGGTTCTACCAATGAATAGTAGCCAAATTTATCTACCGGCATTTTTGTCATTGCCAGTTCGATCACTTTTTTAGCCTTATCGGTTTTGCCTTCAGTAATTAACTGATCCATCAAACGGGATAAGTTAGTACGGTAGGTAATACTGTTTCTTCTGGTTTCAGGATCGTGATAAATATTACCATTGCTATTACCCCAATCCCATTTCATTACGATATCGTATGATTTATCTGCATCCATTTGTCCCATGTCCATAGGTCCTCCGTCTTTTGAAGGTACATTTTTAATAGGTACCAATTTGTAAACCATTCCGTCTAATTGCAGATAGTTTTTCAGCCATAAGTAATCTTCATCGTCAAAAGCTCCTCCGCTAAAATAAATTGGTCTTTTCCAATTATTGTTCGCAAGAATGTCCAGCATCATTAAACGGTTTTTGTATAAAGCGCTTCCTTTGATGTCGATATCCATATATGGAACAATAGAGTCGTTGTATTTTGGATTAACTACTTTGTTTTTGATAATCGCATTTTTGTCAATAGGAACTCTGATTTTGTTTGTAGGGTAAAAATGGATCGTTTGTCCGTTTTGTAAACCTACAGTTGATTTTGGATTTTTGATGAAATCAATAAAATCTTTGATGTTCCAGCGCGTGTCAATTTTAGGAATATGAGCTACATAGTCCAATTTATCTCCCACATATTCATCGTGAGTAAAAGATATCGGTAACGGATCAGATTCGTAGGCTTTCGCTTTCATTTGATCAATGTACCAGTCGGTCATGAACAAGCTGGTGTTTACTATCTTGACATCGGTTCTGATGCCCTCAATTTCCTGAGCGTACCAAAGCGGGAAGGTGTCGTTATCTCCAATAGTAAATAAAATAGCATTTTTATCACATGAGTTTAAGTATGCTTTTGCCATTGCAACTGCAGTATATCTTCCCGATCTGTCGTGATCGTCCCAGTTTTGAGAAGCCATTAAAACCGGTGCAGCTAACAAACTTCCGGCAATAATAATTGGACCGGCAATTTTAGGAGCGATATATTTTTGAATGCTTTCATAAAGTGAATAAACACCAAAACCAATCCAGATGGCAAACACATAAAAAGATCCTACCAATGCATAATCTCTTTCACGAGGCTCAAAAGGTCTTTCGTTTAAGTATATTTTTAAGGCAATTCCGGTAAATAAGAACAGAGCCAATAGTACATAAAAACTTTTTAAGTCCTTATTAGCATGGTACATTAATCCGATAAGCCCAAGAATAAATGGCAGGAAGTAATACACATTTCTTCCTTTATTGTTGGTGACATCAGAGGGTAAGTTGTCTTGTGAGCCAAGGTGTAAAGAATCAAGAGCTTTGATTCCGCTGATCCAGTTTCCGTCAATATTGTCGTATTTCCCCTGAACATCACTTTGACGCCCAACGAAATTCCACATCAAATATCTCCAGTACATGTATCCGAATTGATATTCAAACATGAAGCTAAAGTTGTCCACAGCAGATGGTTTTTCGATAATCAGGTAATCACCATAGCTTTTTAAGAATTTCACATAACCTTCGTTATCAATCTGTTTTTGAGCATAAGCTTTTCTGAATTCTGAAACTGTTTTTTCAACTTCATTTCGCAATTGTGCTGTAGCTTTGTTGTATTCTTCCTCGGTTAACTGACTGGCATCAATTCCGTATTTTCCTAAATCCTGCTCGTAGTCATAATTTGGGTTTATTCTGAAGTTAGGCGGAGTCGTAAAGTTGATATAGTTTTGAATGTGTCCCATTTCGGTGCTCCACATTCTTGGAAGAATCGTTTTTTGGTTGTCGTCAGAGTTTTGCTGAGCGTTTTTGAAATTATTGGTAATGATGTATTTACCTGTTTTGTAATCTCTTTCGTAGTTTGGTGCTTTGTCTGAATACGGATTTTTTGCATCAAGACCTGCGAAATATTCAGTGTACTGAGGACCGTAAAAAAGAGGATTTACTCCATATTGCTCACGATTATAGTACGCCAGTACTTCGGCAGCATCCGAAGGTTTATTTTCGTTGATTACAGTATTGGCATTGGCACGTACAGGAAGCATGATCCAAGTAGAGAATCCAATAAGGATAAAGAGAATGCAAAGGATGATTGTATTGTAGAAAATTAATCCTTTTTGTTTCGTGTATTTTAGCCCAAAATAGAAGAAAGCAATTAGAATCAGTGTCACGAATATGGTTCCCGAGTTAAAAGGTAATCCAAAACTATTTACCATGAAAACTTCAGTATCTGCAAAGGCTTCCATTGTTAAAGGTAAAAGCAGTTTGAAAATGAAAAGCAGCACACCAATTACAACAACATTGGCAATAAGAAAGTTTTTGATGGTAACTTTTTCGTAATGTTTAAAGTAATATAGAAAACCAATAGAAGGAATGGTTAATAAGGCCATAAAGTGAACTCCAAACGAAAGTCCGATAACAAGAGAAATGATCAATAACCATTTGTTTCCTTTTGGTTTGTCCATGTCCTGTTCCCAGCGTAAACCAAGCCAGAAAAGTAAAGCGATTAAAAGGGAGGCCATGGCATAAACTTCCGCTTCAACAGCATTGAACCAAAAACTGTCTGAGAAAGTGTAGGCAAGAGCTCCAACAAAAGAACTTCCTAAAATAACAATTGAATTGTTTTGGTCAATTTCGGCAAAACGTCCTACTAGTTTTTTCAAAATCATAGAAGAAGACCAGAACATAAATAGAATGGTAAAGGCACTTGAAAAAACGGACATCATATTAACCATTAAAGCAACGTGTTGTGCATCTGTCGCAAACATTGCGAAAAAAGCACCCATCATTTGAAATAAAGGAGCTCCCGGCGGGTGTCCTACTTCCAGTTTTGCGGCAGTGGCAATATATTCTCCGCAGTCCCAGAAACTCATCGTGGGTTCAACAGTTAATGTGTAAGTAATTAAAGCGATTGCAAATGCAAACCAACCAATAATAGTATTCCATTTATTGAAATTGAATTGTGCCATATTCAGGTGTTAAAATTTTGTATTTTTTATATCCTACAAAGAAAATGTTTTTTTATGGAAAGAAACGAGCATTAACAAAAAATTCTACAAAAGTATTTGGCTGGATTAAGTTATTGTTTGTGAAATACTTGTGTTTTTGCTAGCGATTTTAAAGAGAAAAAAACAATAAAAAATGATTTTTTTTGCTCAAAAAGTTTGCAGAAACTAAATAAAGCTTTAAATTTGCACTCGCTTAATCGCACTGCTGGTCTATGGTGTAATGGTAACACTACGGTTTTTGGTGCCGTCTTTCTAGGTTCGAGTCCTAGTAGACCAACGTAAGAAGCCTCTCATTCGAGAGGCTTTTTTTATGCGCTGATGTTTCGGTTAGTATTAGGGTTTTAATAGGTTTTAAGGCTTTTTGTGTTGACGAGATAGTGGTTGGTTAAGTGTGTTTGGGTTTAAAAGTGAAAAATATAGTACATAATGATTGTTGTTTGTAAGTTTTTTTACGTATATTTGATGGTAGAATAAGTTTTTTTGTTATAGCTAATTAATAATTCTAAAAAATTAAAATTATGAAAACTATTAAAGAAATGAATTTTACAGAGTTGGATTCTACTCAAATGAAACAAGTAAAAGGTGGGGGGCTTTTGAGTGATGCTTTAGCCTTGCTGAATGAGGGTAAGACAATATGGGAGGTAGCACGAATTCTAGGTGTAACTGTTCAGCAATTACTTGCCGTACTTGTCTAGTTTTGTGAAAAAAAAAGAAACGTTGTTGAATTTTTAAGTTCAAAAATGTTTGAAAATAAAAAGAGAAAGTTTTGCGTTGTGAAACTTTCTCTTTTTTTTTGTTTTTATGATGTTTGAAGTGAGTGTTTGTTGTTTTGTTAGTAGTGTTTCTGGTGTTCCAAGTGTTGCGTGTGTTTGCCGAAAAAAGGGGAGGATGTGGCTGAAGTTTCTGAAATTTCATTTGTGATTTTCTTGATTTTTGGTCTTTATGTATGGATGTTATTACGATAAGTGTTTGTTGAGAGGAAAAAAATACTGGAGTGTGTGAAGAAAAAAAACAAAAAATTTGTGCTTTGTTTGTTTTTGGGGTTAGTGATTGGTTTTGTGAGGTTTGTGAGAGGTTTTAGGATTGGAGAAAAGGGGTGAGAGTGCCAAGGGGGTGGTGTTATGATTTGTTAATTCTGAAATATTGACATTTTTGTTGAGAAAAAGCTTGTGTAAACTAAAAAAAGTTTTAATTTTGCACTCGCTTAATCGCACTGCTGGTCTATGGTGTAATGGTAACACTACGGTTTTTGGTGCCGTCTTTCTAGGTTCGAGTCCTAGTAGACCAACAATAAGAAGCCTCTCAATTGAGAGGCTTTTTTTTTGCGCTGTATTTTTTCTAAATTTTAAAAGTAAGTATCGGTCTGATAGCATGATTGACTAATCCCTCGCTGATGCTGCCATTGAAAAAATGAGCAAAGCCGGTTCTTCCGTGTGTACACATTCCTATGATGTCGGCATTGATGCTGTTGGAGAAGTTGATGATTCCTTTTTCGATGTTGGTGTCGTTGTAAATATGAGCAGAGTAATTGGTTAAGTTGAATTCGGTTGCGAAGGTGTCTATTGTTTTCTGCAATTCATGAGTTGGTTTAAAACTGTTTGGGGTGCAGATGGTGACTAGGTGTATTTTGGAATCAAAAACACTGGCGAGTTTTAGGAATCTTTTGAAAGGTTCCTTGGTTTCTTCTGAGAAATCTGACGCAAAAACAATAGTAGAGGTGTTGAAATTTGTAGTGTCTTTTTTTATTACTAGAACTGGGATTTCAGAATTTCGAACTACTTTTTCTGTATTTGATCCTATTAATAGTTCTTCCATGCCTGACGATCCGTGTGATCCCATTACGATCAAATCGATTTCGTATTCTTTGCTTACCTGGGTGATGCCGTGAATGGGTTTGTCTATTTTTACAATTTCCGTAATCGAAATTCCGTCCAGATAGGGTCTTGAAGAAACCTGATCCAGCATCTCGTTGGCTTTTTTCATGAAAAGCATTGTTTCGGGAATGCTTGCGCCTCCTAAAATGGCATCGTTCATCTGGCTGGGTAATTCGAGCATGTGTAAAATGATGATCTCAGCATTGTTTTTCTTTGCAATTTGTGAGGCAACTTTTAAAGCGTCCTCTGCATGTTCGGAGAAGTCGGTAGGTACTAGGATTCTTTTCATGGTGTTTTAGGGCTTGAATAGTTAAAAAATCGATCGTTTTGATGCTTTTATAAAGATAAGAAATATTTTTAGGTTAATCTATTTATTTTGATTTATAAAAAAAACACTATATTTGCACCGTTATTTATTAAAATCTAAATAATGAGGGGACTAAGTGTCCCCTCTTTTTATAAAATTATGACATTTAAAGAAAAAGTAAACGGATTAATTACAGAAGCTCTTCTGGAGAAGCCATCGATCTTTTTGATTGATCTGGCTGTGTCAGACTCTTTTAAGATTAGTGTTGGTTTAGATGGTGATAATGGAGTGGCGCTGCAGGATTGTATTGATATAAGTCGTGCAATCGAGAATAATCTGGATCGTGAAGAACAGGATTTTTCGCTTGAAGTAGCATCTGTTGGAGTAGGGTCGCCTTTGAAAATGACAAGACAATACATTAAAAATATTGGTAGAACGTTGATTGTTACTACAAATACTGAAAAAATTGAGGCAGAATTGGTGGAAGCTAACGATGTTTTTATAATTTTGTCTTGGAAAGCAAGAGAACCGAAAAAAGTAGGAAAAGGAAAAGAAACAGTTCAAAAAGAGCAACAAATACCTTATACAGAAATTAAAGAGGCAATTGTTACAGTAACATTTTAATTAAAGAATTCGCATGGAAAATTTAGCATTAATCGATTCATTCTCAGAGTTTAAAGATAATAAACTTATTGATCGTGTAACGCTTATGGCAATTTTAGAGGACGTGTTTAGAAATGCATTAAAGAAAAAATACGGTTCTGATGATAACTTTGACATCATCATAAATCCTGATAAAGGAGATATGGAGATCTGGAGAAGAAGAGTAATTGTTGCTGATGAAGATCTGGATTTTGAAAATGAAGAGATTACTTTGACGGAAGCAAGAATGATTGAAGCTGATTTTGAAATCGGTGAAGAGGTTTCTGAAGAGGTGAAATTGATTGATTTAGGAAGAAGAGCTATTTTGGCTTTGCGTCAAAACTTAATATCTAAAATTCACGAACACGATAATACCAATCTTTACAAGCAGTTTAAAGATATTATCGGTGATATTTATACTGCCGAAGTGCACCATGTACGTCCAAGAGTTGTAATTTTGGTCGATGATGAAGGAAATGAGATTGTGCTTCCAAAAGAAAAACAAATTCCATCTGACTTTTTCCGTAAAGGAGATAACGTTCGTGGAATTATTGAAAGCGTTGAATTAAAAGGGAACAAACCTCAAATTATTATGTCAAGAACTTCTGAGAAGTTTTTGGAGAAATTATTTGAACAGGAAATTCCTGAAGTATTCGACGGTTTGATTACAGTTAAAAATGTAGTACGTATTCCTGGAGAAAAAGCAAAAGTAGCGGTAGATTCTTATGATGACAGAATTGACCCTGTTGGAGCTTGTGTGGGGATGAAAGGATCTCGTATTCATGGAATCGTTCGTGAATTAGGAAATGAGAATATTGATGTAATTAATTATACAAACAATATTCAATTGTTTATTACAAGAGCTTTAAGCCCGGCAAAAGTTTCATCTATCAAAATTGACGAAGAAAACAAAAGAGCTGAAGTTTTCTTGAAATTAGAAGAAGTTTCTAAAGCAATTGGTAGAGGAGGTCACAATATTAAATTAGCAGGTCAGTTAACAGGTTACGAGTTAGACGTTATTCGTGAAGGAGATGTTGCAGGAGCAACAGCAGATGAAGATGACGTAGAATTAACAGAATTCTCAGATGAAATCGAAGGCTGGGTAATCGAAGAATTTGCTAAAATTGGTTTGGATACAGCAAAAAGTATTCTGAAGCAGGAAGTAGAAGATTTAGTAAGAAGAACAGATTTAGAAGAGGAAACTATTCTTGATGTTATGAAAATACTAAAAGAAGAGTTTGACAGTTAGTTGTCTGCTCTAACAACACAACGAAAAAGGTAATAATAAAAAGGTTATATGTCTGAAGAGAGAGTAATAAGAATAAACAAGGTTTTAAGGGAATTAAATATTTCGTTAGAAAGAGCTGTTGATTATCTAAAAGATAAGGGAATTGCTATTGATGCAAATCCAAATGCAAAAATTTCTGATAGCGAATTTAATATCCTACAAAGCCAATTTGCGGGCGATAAGGGGAATAAGGAAGCTTCTAAAGAAGTAGGAGAAGAGAAAAGAAAAGAGAAAGAAGCATTACGTGTTGAACGTGAGAAAGAAATTGAAGACAAACGCAGACAAGACGAAGAACGCCAAAAACAACAGGAAGTTATAAAAGCGAGAGCGGTTGTAACAGGGCCTGTTCAAGTAGGTAAAATTGATTTAAACCCGAAGAAACCTGCAGTTGTTTCTACTCCTTCTGAGGAACCGGCTAAAACCGAAGAGCCAAAAGCAGTTGTTACTCCAACTCAACCAGAAAAACCTGTTCAAAAAGAAATTGTACAGCCAGAGCCGGTAGTTGCTCCTGTAGTTTCTGAAGAGAAAAAGGTAGAAAACCCTATTATTACAGAGAAAAAAGAAGTAAAAGCTGAGTCTTCAAAAGTAGCACAGGAACCGATTATTTCAACTGATCCTACAACTTCTGAAGAAACGATTACTACACAATATCAAAAATTATCAGGAACTACTCTTACCGGGCAGACCATTGACTTGTCTCAATTCAATAAGCCTAAGAAAAAGAAGGAAGATCCAAAGATAACTCCTAATAAACCGGGAGCTCCGGGAGCCGGAAATAACGCTAATAAAAACAAGCGAAAAAGAATCGCTCCTAAGCCGGGAACTCCGGGTGCGCCAAAACCTGTAACAGGTAATGCGCCGGGAACTCCAAATCCTAATAAAATTACACCAAATACCGGTGGAGGAGGTTTTAATGCAAACAGAAGTGCAAGGCCAGGTTTTGTTAAAGGAAACCGTCCTGCAATTGTAGCAAAAGTAGAGCCAACTGAAGAGGAAGTAAAAAACCAAATTAGAGAGACTCTTGAAAAACTTCAGGGTAAAGGTGGAAAATCTAAAGCTGCTAAATACAGAAGAGATAAAAGAGAAACGCACCGTCAGAAATCGGATGATGAGCAAAGAGCACTTGACGAAGGAAGTAAAACCATTAAGGTTACGGAGTTTGTTACGGTAGGTGAAATTGCAATCATGATGGACGTGCCGATTACAAAAGTAATTGGAACCTGTATGTCTCTTGGTATCATGGTTACCATGAACCAGCGTCTGGATGCTGAAACTTTAACAATCGTAGCGGATGAATTTGGTTACGAAGTGGAGTTTATCACTGTTGATATCGAAGAAGCAATCGAGGTTGTTGAGGATAAAGAAGAAGATTTAGTAACGAGAGCGCCAATTGTTACGGTAATGGGGCACGTTGACCACGGTAAGACATCTTTGCTGGATTATATCCGTAAAGAAAATGTTATCGCTGGGGAGTCGGGAGGTATTACACAACACATTGGAGCATATGGAGTAACTTTAGATAACGGACAGAAAATTGCATTTTTAGATACACCAGGTCACGAGGCGTTTACCGCGATGCGTGCACGTGGAGCTCAGGTTACTGATATTGCTATCATTGTAATTGCGGCGGATGATGATATCATGCCACAAACAAAAGAGGCGATTAGTCACGCACAAGCGGCTAATGTGCCAATTATTTTCGCGATCAATAAAGTGGATAAGCCAAATGCTAATCCGGATAAAATTAAAGAAAGACTGGCAGGTATGAATTTACTTGTTGAGGACTGGGGAGGAAAAATTCAATCGCATGATATTTCTGCAAAAACAGGATTGGGTGTGAAAGAATTGTTGGAAAAAGTTTTATTAGAAGCGGAAATTTTAGATTTAAAAGCAAATCCAAATAAAGCTGCTCAGGGAACTGTTGTAGAGGCATTCCTTGATAAAGGAAAAGGATATGTGTCAACAATTTTGGTACAGCAAGGTACATTAAAAGTTGGGGATTATATGCTGGCTGGTAAACACCATGGAAAAGTTAAGGCAATGCATGACGAACGTGGACATGTTGTTAAAGAAGCAGGTCCTTCAACTCCGGTATCTGTTTTAGGTCTTGACGGAGCTGCAACTGCGGGTGATAAGTTTAACGTTTTTGAAGACGAAAAAGAAGCGAAACAAATTGCTTCTAAGCGTTCTCAATTAATGCGTGAACAATCAGTACGTACACAACGTCACATTACACTTGATGAGATTGGACGTCGTATTGCTCTTGGTCAGTTTAAAGAATTGAACGTAATCCTTAAAGGAGACGTTGATGGATCTGTTGAAGCATTATCAGATTCGTTCTCTAAATTATCTACAGAAGAAATTCAAATTAATATCATTCATAAAGGTGTTGGAGCAATTACGGAAACTGACGTTATGTTGGCTTCTGCTTCTGATGCGATTATTATCGGATTTAACGTTCGTCCTGCAGGAAATGCGAGACAGCTTGCGGATAAAGAAGAAATTGATATCCGTTACTACTCTATTATCTATGCTGCAATCGATGACTTAAAAGATGCAATGGAAGGAATGTTGGCTCCTGAGATGAAAGAAGAAATTTTAGGAACTGCTGAAATTCGTGAGATTTTCAAAATTTCTAAAGTGGGTTCAATCGCTGGTTGTATGGTGATGGATGGTAAGATTATGAGAACTTCTAAAATTAGAGTAATCAGAGACGGAGTAGTGGTGCATACAGGAGAACTTGTAGCATTGAAACGTTTCAAAGATGATGTTAAAGAAGTTACTAAAGGATACGATTGTGGTATTCAGATCAAAGGTTACAATGATATCGAAGAAAGAGATGTTATTGAGGCTTACCACGAAGTAGCAATCAAAAAGAAATTGAAATAATAGTCAATACTTATATCAAAAGTCCCAGCGAGAGTTGGGGCTTTTTTTTGTGGGAATATTTGAACGAAGTTTGTAGTGTTTAAAAAATGAAGGTTGATTATTATTTTCGTTTATTTCAATTTTAATGCTATTTTTGATTGAAAAAAAAATTAATTATGAGAAAATTTATATATGCAATCGTTCTTTTTGTGAGTTTTTCTTCAGCGTCTTTTTCGCAGGAAGCAGTTGAAAAAAGTGCTCCTCCGGCAGGAAATGCTATAGTGGGAGATCATTATGGTGCTGATGTTTCGAAAATTTCAGAAAGCAAAGCGATCACGGTTGAGAAGTTGAAAAACGACTTAAAAACGACTAATAAAGCTGAAAATATATCGGTGAAAGGAGTGGTGACCGATGTTTGTCCGAAGAAAGGATGCTGGGTTACGGTTAAAACAGAGGATGGTTCTCCGTTTTTTGTAAAAATGAAAGATTATGCTTTTTTTGTGCCAACGGCCTTAAAAGGTAAAAATGTTGTTTTGGAAGGTACAGCTGAGAAAAAAATTACCTCTGTCGATGAGTTGAAGCATTATGCAAAAGATGCTAAAAAATCGAAAGCTGAAATTGATGCGATAACCAAGCCGAAAGAAGAAATTCGATTTATGGCGGATGGAATTAAGGTGGTGAATTAAATGTATTTTTTGATCTGCTATTTATTGATATTGAATTTTAAAATCCTGACTAAAGTTGGGATTTTTTTTTGGAGTAAAACGAACTTGCTTTGAGTGAATAATTGCGGTAAGATGCTTGTGGAATTAAAATTAGTGCCTGGAACCAAGAAGCTGTTATTTGATTTTTCTTTTTTGAGTGAGGATAATTGATTTTCTTTGTAAGATTATTTTTCGTTTGTATAAGAAGGTGAAGTTTAAACAATTGCTCATTTTGTATGAAACTAAAGATGTTTTATAGGATTGCTGAACTTTTTGGTAAAAGATTTAGTATTAGGGCTAGCGCTATACCTAAGTTTACAAATGTTGAAGAGCTCAGAGTAGTAATGCCTGGATTATTGGAAGGGTATCTTTCTGATGAGGAAATGCCAAATAGCCTGGTGTTGTTAACTCCTCTGCACAAACCTGAATCGGAAGCTTTTGGATTCGATTTAGAGTATGTCAGAAAGATGTCAAAGTCTAAGGATCAGATTCGTTTTTTTGCAGGCCGTAAACGATGCAAATTTGTCTTTTCCTAACGCGGTGAAATCATTTGAACCTATTGTAGCGATTGATATTAGTGATTTGCTTACGCCAAAATTGTACCATTTGATGCGCCGGGTGATGACAGATGCAGGATTATCGACCTATACGGCCAAGAATTTTTATAATCGTGAGCGGCCCTTTATGGTGAACGGGAAAAAAGTCTGTACTCCCGATCAGGAAGAAATTTTGCGCAAAGTTGGGGCTTTCCCTTCTGGTCATGCTGCTGTAGGGTGGGCGTGGGCTCTGGTGTTAAGTGAGCTTTTTCCGGATAAGAAAGAGTTGATTCTTAAAGGTGGACATGATTTTGGTGAGAGCCGCGTTGTTTGTAATGTGCACTGGTATAGTGATGTGGTTAAAGGAAGAGAAATGGGAGAGGCTGTTGTGAGGTGTCTTTATAGTAATGCTGTTTTTAATGCGGATTTAAAGCTGGTTAAGGAAGAGATTATTCAGGTTTTAGATTCTAAAAAAAAGATAAATAATGTTTGATGTGAGAGGGCGAATTTGCAGTTTTGTAATCAGGGATAAGTCATAAAAAAAAGCAGCTTCATCGAAGCTGCTTTTTTTCTGTACTGTTCTAAAACGGAGGTTACTTTCCGGGCTTCAGTAAAAATACACTTTTATATCTCTTTTTGATATCTGCCAGATTTCTTTCGGCTTCTATTCGGGTTTTAAAATTCCCTACAATTACCTTATAGTTAGGTGTGTTGAAAATTATGGTTCCATCGATGTTGCTGTATTCTCTTTTGAAATCCGATAACGTTTTCTTTGCCTCTTCACTTTTGCCACTGAAGATTTGAATTTTATAGGTATCGTTTGTACTTATTGATGTGTTAATTTTGCGTTTATCGTTCAATAATTGCTCAAATTTTGGATCCTGATTTAGTGTTAAATTTTGATCCTGAGCCTGAATGTTATAAGCTAAAGTGATCATTGTTAGTGTGAAGAAAACTCTTTTAGAAGGGGTTAAAATTCTCATAATGTGGTGGTTTTTGAGCAAAAATACTATTTAAAATTTGTATGCGAAAATTTGATATTATTTAGAATTGATATAAATTGATATTTAAGACTATTTTAAGGTTTTGAGAATAACACATAAGTCGTATTTTTGTGCAAGTTTTAAAAGAAGGTATTAATTTTTTGTTGATTTACTACAGAAAAAATCATACCAAAAATTAGTAGATAATTATTATACTATATGAAAAAGGTGGGTAACCATAATTCGATCTCAAGAAAATTGCTGCTTAGCTTATCGCTAACGCTGATTTTCTCCCTAACTTCATTTGCTCAAGATCCAGCTGCTCCTGCGGCGACTGAAGCTGCTGCTGCTCCGGCTGCAACTGCTGGTGGTGATCCGGTAAAAGGGAAAGAACTTTTTAATGCAAATTGCGCTGCATGTCACAAATTAGATGCAAAATCAACAGGTCCTGCCTTAAGAGGAGTTGCTGAAAAGCATGATAAAGCTTGGCTTTACAAATGGGTTCACAACAGTTCTGACATGATTAAGTCAGGAGACCCTGTAGCTGTGAAACTTTTTGAAGAAAACAACAAGTCAGTAATGACTTCTTTCCCTCAATTGTCAGAGGGGGATATTGATAATATTATCGCCTATACTTCTGAAGTAAAAGCTGAGCCGGCTGCTGCTGGTGGTGGGGCTGCAACTCCTCCTGGAACTAACGTTGAAGGTGGTGGTATTTCAAACAATATTATTTTAGGTGCACTTGCACTTGTAATGGCTATCTTGGTTGTGATGTTGTTCATGGTGAACAAAGTATTGACTAAAGTAGCTAGTAATAACGGAATTGTTGTTGCTCCTAAAGAGGCTACAACTCCTATCTGGAAAGCATTCGCCAGAAACCAGTTTTTAGTATTAGTTACTGCAATATTCTTGCTATTGGCAAGTGGATATTTTGTGTACGGATACTTAATGCAAGTTGGTGTGGATCAAAATTATGAGCCAATTCAGCCAATTCATTATTCTCATAAAATTCACGCTGGTGATAACGAAATCAATTGTAAATATTGTCACTCTGCTGCTCGTGTAAGTAAGACTGCTGGTATTCCATCTTTGAATGTTTGTATGAACTGTCATAAAAACATCTCTGAGGTTGCTGAAACTACTGCTACTCCTGAGTACAGCAAAGCATTTTACGATGCTCAGATCCAAAAATTATATGATGCAGTTGGTTGGGATAAGGCTAAACAAGCTTATACCGGAAAAACGCAGCCAGTAAAATGGGTTCGTATTCACAACTTACCTGATTTTGTTTACTTCAACCACTCTCAACACGTTACTGTTGGAGGTATCGAATGTCAAACTTGTCACGGTCCTGTGGAAGAATTTGAAATCATGAAGCAGTACTCTAAATTAACAATGGGATGGTGTGTTGATTGCCATAGAAAAACTGATGTTAAGATGGAAGGAAATGCATACTATGATAAAATTCATGCTGAACTTTCTAAAAAATACGGTGTAGAGAAATTAACTGCAGCGCAAATGGGAGGTTTAGAATGCGGTAAATGCCACTATTAATCGAATTATTAAGATTTTAATATTTATATACAATGTCATCAAACAAAAAATACTGGAAAAGTGTTGAGGAACTAGAAAATAGTTCTATTGTTGAGGCGCTTAGAAATAACGAATTTGTTGAAGAGATTCCTACAGATGAATTCTTAGGAAATGCAGATGCCTTAGCGTCATCTGGAACTTCACGTCGTGACTTTTTAAAGTACGTAGGGTTTAGTACAGCAGCTGTTACACTTGCTGCCTGCGAAGGTCCTGTTCACAAGTCTATCCCTTACGTGTTACAACCGGAACAAATCATTCCTGGTGTTGCAGATTATTATGCAACAACTGTTTTTGATGGTTTTGATTTTGCTAACTTATTAGTAAAAACTCGTGAAGGTCGTCCGATTAAAATTGAGAACAATACTATTTCTGGAGCTAAGTTTGCAGCCAATGCTAGAATTCACGCGTCAATCTTATCGTTATACGATAGCATGCGTTTGAAAGAACCTAAATTGGAAGGTAAAAATAGCAGCTGGTCTGCTGTTGATTTAAAAATTAAATCAAGTATTGCTGATGCAAAAGCAAAAGGCGGACAAGTAGTGTTGTTAACAAACACTTTGGCGAGCCCGTCTACTGAAAGATTAATTGGTGAATTTATCGCTAAAAACCCAAATGCAAAACATGTTGTTTATGACGCAGTTTCTTCGTCTGAAGCATTAGATGCATTCCAAACGGTTTACGGTGAAAGAGCTTTGGTTGATTACGATTTCTCAAAAGCATCTTTAATTGTTTCTGTTGGAGCTGATTTCTTAGGAGATTGGCAAGGTGGTGGATACGATGGCGGATATGCAAAAGGACGTATTCCTCAAAATGGAAAAATGTCTCGTCACTTCCAATTCGAATCAAATATGACATTGTCCGGAGCAGCTGCTGATAAGCGTGTTCCAATGACTACTGCTGTTCAAAGACAAGCTTTAGTTCAAATATATAACATTATTGCAGGTGCTGCAGTTCCTGTTACTTTAGATGCTGCTTATAAAGCAGAGGTAGTGAAAGCTGCTCAGCAATTAAAAGCTGCAGGATCTAAAGGGGTTCTGGTATCTGGAATTGAAGATAAAAACGCTCAGTTATTAGTTTTAGCAATCAACCAAATTTTGGCTAGTGAGGCTTTCAGCACTGCTGGTACAAGACAAATTAGAAAAGGATCTAATGCGGTTGTTGCTCAATTAATCAAAGATATGAATGCTGGAAGTGTTCATACTTTAATCATGAGCGGTATTAATCCGGTTTACACATTAGCAGATTCTGCTTCTTTTGTATCTGGATTGAAAAAAGTAAAAACATCAGTTGCTTTTTCTTTAAAAGAAGATGAAACAGCTTCTCTTGCAACTATCGCTGCTCCGGCACCTCACTACTTAGAGTCTTGGGGAGATGTTGTAATTACTAAAGGAACTTATAGTTTGACTCAGCCAACTATTCGTCCTATATTCAATACAAAACAATTCCAGGATGTTTTATTATCTTTAAACGGAGTTGGAGGTAATTTCTACGATTATTTAAAAGCAAATTCTGGAGCTTTAATTGCAGGTTCTTCTTGGAATAAAGTATTACACGATGGTCTTTTTGTAACGGGTTCTACTGCTTTATCTGCAGGTTCAGTTGATTATGCGGCTGCGGCTAGTGCAGTTTCAAAAGCGAAATCAGCTGGGGATTTTGAATTAGTATTGTACACTAAAACAGGTATGGGAGATGGACAACAAGCTAACAACCCTTGGTTGCAAGAGTTTCCGGATCCAATTACAAGAGTTTCTTGGGATAACTACGTTACCGTTTCAAATGCTGATGCTAAGAAATTAGGATTATCTAATGAGATTGTTGCAAACGGAGGTTTGAACGGAAGTTATGCTACTATTACTACTGCTGACGGTGTTAAGTTAGAAAACGTTCCGGTAATTGTTCAGCCAGGACAAGCTGTTGGTACAGTTGGTTTAGCAGTTGGTTACGGTCGTAAAGCAGCTTTGAAAGAAGAAATGCAAGTAGGTTTAAATGCTTACGCTTTATATAAAAATTTCAATAGTGTTCAGTCTGTTTCTATTGCGAAAGCAAATGGAGAGCATGAGTTTGCTTGTGTTCAGGGACAAAAAACATTAATGGGTAGAGGAGATATCATCAAAGAAACTACTTTGGAGATCTTCAATACTAAAGAAGCAAAACACTGGAATGAGCAGCCAATGGTATCTTTAGATCACCAGGAAGTTGAGGCTACAACAGTAGATTTATGGGAATCATTTGATCGTTCTACAGGACATCACTTTAACCTTTCTATCGACTTAAATGCTTGTACAGGTTGTGGAGCTTGTGTTATCGCTTGTCATGCTGAAAACAACGTTCCTGTTGTTGGTAAAGCAGAGGTAAGAAGAAGCCGTGATATGCACTGGTTACGTATCGACAGATACTATTCTTCTGAAAGTACTTTTGAAGGTGATAACGAAAGAAAAGAAGGAATTGCAGGTTTATCAAGTTCATTATCTACATTTAATGAAATGGAAAAACCAGGAGACAATCCTCAGGTTGCGTTCCAACCAGTAATGTGTCAACACTGTAACCACGCACCTTGTGAAACAGTTTGTCCGGTTGCCGCAACATCTCACGGTCGTCAAGGTCAAAACCACATGGCATACAACAGATGTGTTGGTACTCGTTACTGTGCAAACAACTGTCCATACAAAGTACGTCGTTTCAACTGGTTCTTGTACAACAAAAACAGTGAATTCGACTATCACATGAATGACGATTTAGGTCGTATGGTATTAAACCCAGACGTAAACGTTCGTTCTCGTGGAGTTATGGAAAAATGTTCATTCTGTATTCAAAGTACACAAGCTGTTATTCTTCAGGCAAAACGTGAAGGAAGAGTTGTGGCGAAAGATGAATTCAACAATGCTTGTGCTTGTTCTGCGGCTTGTTCTTCTGGAGCTATGGTGTTTGGAGATGTAAATGATAAAGAAAGCGAAGTTGCTAAGTTAGCAGAAAGCGAAAGAATGTATCATTTATTAGAGCATGTTGGTACAAAACCGAACGTTTTCTATCATGTAAAAGTTAGAAATACTTAGTAAAATTATTAATTAGAAACAATATAAAGGATTATGTCGTCTCACTACGAAGCACCCATTAGAAAACCTTTAGTTATAGGTGATAAATCTTATCACGATGTAACAGTAGATGTAGCTGCACCTGTTGAGGGGCCTGCAAACAAACAATGGTGGATTGTATTTTCAATCGCATTAATAGCCTTCCTTTGGGGATTAGGTTGTATAATTTACACTGTATCTACAGGTATCGGAACATGGGGATTAAATAAAACAGTTGGTTGGGCTTGGGATATCACGAACTTCGTTTGGTGGGTTGGTATTGGTCACGCCGGAACATTAATTTCTGCGGTATTATTACTTTTCCGTCAACGTTGGAGAATGGCTATTAACCGTTCTGCTGAAGCGATGACTATCTTCTCAGTAGTTCAGGCAGGTTTATTTCCAATTATTCACATGGGTCGTCCATGGTTGGCTTACTGGGTTTTACCTATTCCAAATCAATTTGGATCTTTATGGGTAAACTTTAACTCGCCATTACTTTGGGACGTATTTGCAATTTCAACGTATCTTTCGGTATCATTAGTTTTCTGGTGGACTGGTTTATTGCCTGATTTTGCGATGCTACGTGATAGAGCAATAACACCTTTCAATAAAAGAGTATATTCTATCCTAAGTTTTGGATGGAGCGGTAGAGCAAAAGACTGGCAGCGTTTTGAAGAAGTATCTTTAGTACTTGCAGGTTTAGCTACTCCACTTGTACTTTCTGTACACACCATTGTATCGATGGACTTTGCTACTTCTGTAATCCCAGGATGGCATACCACGATTTTCCCTCCTTACTTCGTTGCAGGAGCAGTATTCTCAGGATTTGCAATGGTAAACACCTTGTTGATCGTTATGAGAAAAGTTTCTAACCTTGAAGCTTACATTACACTACAACATATCGAATTGATGAACATTATTATCATGATCACCGGTTCTATTGTAGGTGTTGCTTACATCACTGAGTTATTCGTAGCTTGGTATTCAGGTGTAGAGTATGAGCAATATGCGTTCTTAAACAGAGCTACCGGACCTTACTGGTGGGCATATTGGTCGATGATGACTTGTAACGTTTTCTCTCCACAATTCATGTGGTTCAAAAAACTAAGAACAAGTATCATGTTCTCATTCATTATTTCGATTGTAGTAAACATCGGAATGTGGTTTGAAAGATTCGTAATTATTGTTACTTCTTTACATAGAGATTACCTTCCATCTTCTTGGACAATGTTCTCACCAACATTTGTTGATATTGGAATTTTCATCGGAACAATTGGTTTCTTCTTCGTATTGTTTTTATTATACTCCAGAACATTCCCTGTAATTGCTCAGGCAGAGGTGAAAACAATTTTGAAAGGAACAGGAGATAATTATATTAGAGAAAGAGCAGCAAATAAAGATTCACACCATGAGTAATAAAGTAATATACGCCATTTATAATGACGATGATATTTTGATGGATGCAGTAAAGAAAACCAGAGCTGCTCATCATCATATTGAAGAGGTTTTTACTCCATTCCCAGTTCACGGATTGGATAAAGCTATGGGCTTAGCACCAACAAGATTAGCAATTTGTGCATTTTTATACGGATGTGTTGGTATTTCTGTTGCAACATTCATGATGAGTTATATCATGATTCATGACTGGCCTCAGGATATTGGTGGAAAACCAAGTTTCAGTTTCATTCAGAATATGCCTTCTTTTGTGCCAATTATGTTTGAGATGACTGTATTTTTTGCTGCCCACTTAATGGTGATCACTTTTTACATGAGAAGTAGATTGTGGCCATTCAAGCAAGCTGAAAATCCTGATGTAAGAACAACAGACGACCATTTCTTAATGGAAGTTGCTGTAAATGATAACGAAGCAGAACTAGTTTCTTTTTTCGAAGGAACAGGAGCTGTTGAAGTTAAAGTAATCGAAAAGAATTAATTGTAGCTATGAAAAGGATATATAAAATAACACTTTTAGTTGGTATAACTATTTTAGTTTCATCTTGCCACAATAATTCGGCACCAAACTATCAGTATTTCCCAAATATGTATGAATCTGTTGCTTACGAGCCATATACAGAAGCAAAAATATTTAAGGGAGGAAAAGAAGGACAGCTTCCTGTAGAAGGAACTATCAATAGAGGTTTTGAACCTTATGAGTATGAGAATTCAACTGCTGGTTATGAATTAGCGAAAGCAAATTTAAAATCACCTTTGACTGAAGCTGAAAAAAGTTCTGAAAAAGGAAAAGAACTTTTCGAAATTTACTGTATCAGCTGCCATGGTGCAACTGGAAATGGTAAAGGTAAATTGGTTGAAAGAGAAAAATTTCTTGGAGTACCTAGCTACAAAGACAGAGAAATCACTGAAGGAAGTATCTTTCACGTTGAGACTTATGGTTTAAATGCAATGGGTTCACATGCAAATCAATTAAGTGCCCACGAACGTTGGTTAGTTGCTGACTATGTTCTAAAACTAAAAAGCCAATTATAATTGTTGAACAAACTGATCGTAATAGATATGTATACATTTTCAAGTAAATTAAAAACTTTTTCTATCGTCCTAATGGTTCTTGGCCTATTAGGAATTGGGTATGGTTTTTTAAATGCACCTAAAGATATTCAAGAAGTTGAAAAAATACTAGCTGCAGATGCTCATGGTTCTCATGGAGCTGCACATGGTGAAGCTACAGAGGCTTCTCATGAAACTGCAGGTCATGAAGCTACTGAAGCTTCACATGAAGGTGCTGCACATGTAGAAGCTCCGGCAGCTTCTCATGAAAAAGCAGAAGCTTCACATGATTCACACGAAGGTGCAGCACACGCAGAAACTCCAGCGGTTTCTACTGAAGCTGCTAAAGATTCACATGATTCACACGAAGGTGGTGAGCATGCGAAAGTTGATGCCGCAGGTGAGCATGAAAAACATTTAGAACACGTATTACACCAATTGCAAAACAAGCCTTGGTCAGCATTATATGTTGCCTCTATTTTCTTCTTGTTGCTTTCTATGGGAGTATTAGCTTTTTATGCTATTCAACAAGTGGCTCAGGCAGGATGGTCTCCGGTTTTATTCAGAGTTATGCAGGGAATCACAGCTTACTTACCAGCTGGTTCTGTAATATTCTTTATTATTCTGGTACTTTGCGGATTGCATTTCAATCATATTTTTGTATGGTTAGGAGAAGGAGTTACAGATCCTAAACATGCTAATTATGATGCAATTATTGCAGGAAAAGCAGGTTATTTGAACTTTCCTTTCTGGATCGTTAGGGCAGCAATCTTTTTATTAGGATGGAACATTTACCGTCACTATTCCAGAAAAAACTGTTTGGCTCAGGACGAAGCTAATGATGATCTTTACTACAAAAAGAACTTCAAAATCTCTGCGGGATTCTTAGTATTCTTTATTGTTTCTGAGTCTATCATGGCATGGGATTGGATTATGTCATTTGACCCACACTGGTTCAGTACTTTATTTGCGTGGTATGTTTTTGCTTCTTTCTTTGTAAGCGGTATTACTACAATTGCATTAGTTACTATTTACTTAAAATCTAAAGGATATTTAGAGTATGTAAATACAAGTCACATTCACGATTTAGCTAAATTCATGTTTGGTATCAGTGTTTTCTGGACTTACTTATGGTTCTCACAATTCATGTTGATCTGGTACGCAAACATTCCAGAAGAGGTTACTTATTTCGTAACTAGAATTCAATTATACAACTTACCATTTTTTGGAGCTGTAGTTATGAACTTTTTGTTCCCATTATTAATATTGATCAATACAGACTTCAAACGTCTTAATTGGGTTATTGTAATGGCTGGTATAGTGATCTTGTTAGGACACTATGTTGACTTCTTTAATATGATTATGCCTGGTACAGTTGGAGATAAATGGTTTATTGGAGTTTCTGAAATTGCATCTATTCTTTTCTTCTTAGGTTTATTTATTTTTGTTGTATTTACTGCATTAACTAAAGCTCCTTTGTTAGCAAAAAGAAATCCTTTCATTGAAGAAAGTAAACATTTTCATTATTAATATTTAAAGAAGTAAACAGATGACAAGTTTGTTGGTAATTATAGTTTTAGTTTTATTAGCAGTTGCATTGTGGCAATTGACCAAGATATTTGATCTTACGCAGGTAGGATCCTCTTCTTCGGACGATTCGCAGGTTGCATCCGATAATGATAATAATGTTCAGGGATATATCATGTTTGGCTTCTTGGCTTTCATTTATATCTTTACGATTTACGGTTTATTGAAATGGGGTAATTTAGCACTTCATACACCGGCTTCAGAGCACGGACTTTTGGTAGATAACTTAATGAACATTACATGGGTATTAATATTCACAGTTCAGGTTATTACACAAGGATTATTATACTGGTTCTCTTTCAAAAACAGAGGACATAAAGATAAAAAAGCTTTATTCTTTGCTGATAGTAATAAATTAGAAGCAATTTGGAGTATTATTCCATCTGTAGTTTTGGCTTGTTTGATCCTTTACGGATTATACGCTTGGAACAACATTATGTTTGTTGATAAAGACGAAGATGTAATTGAAATCGAATTATACGCACAACAATTTAAATGGACAGCAAGATATGCTGGTCAGGACAATGTTTTAGGAAAAGCAAACGTTCGTTTAATTGAAGGTGTAAATACTTTAGGAGTAGACATGTCTGATCCTAATGCTCAGGATGATATTGTAGTTACTGAATTGCATATTCCAAAAGGTAAAAAAGTACATTTCAAAATGCGTTCTCAAGATGTATTACACTCAGCTTACATGCCTCACTTTAGAGCGCAAATGAACTGTGTTCCCGGAATGGTTACTGAATTTGCTTTCGTTCCAACTTATACAACTTCTGAATACAGAGAGTTGCCATTTATGGTGGAGAAAGTTGCACACATCAACAAACTTAGAGCTGAAAAAAGTGTTGAGTTAGTTGCTAAAGGTGGAACAGCTTTAGATCCTTACACATTTGATTATTTATTATTGTGTAATAAAATCTGCGGATCTTCTCACTACAACATGCAAATGAAAGTAGTTGTAGATACTCCGGAAGATTATAAAAAATGGTTAAGCGAAAAAGCTACCTTAGCTCAGGATATTAAAGCTGCCGCTGCTGCAGATGCTGAAAAAAAGGCTGGTGAAGAAGCAAAAGCAAGCACTGATAGTACTGCTAAAGATACTGTGAAAGCAGTTATTGATACAGTTAAGGCAGTTGTAGCTAAAGTGGCTATGAAATAATATTTATTAAGAAAATTTAAAGTACACATATATGTCAGCAGAAGCGCACGGTCACGATCACGGACACGATCACGAGCACGAACATCATCATAAAGACACGTTCATTACTAAATATATCTTTAGTATTGATCACAAAATGATTGCTAAGCAATACTTAATTACAGGTATTGTAATGGGAGTAATTGGTATTGCAATGTCGTTGCTTTTCAGAATGCAATTGGCTTGGCCAGAAGAGTCTTTTAAAATCTTTAATGTATTATTAGGAGATAAATTTGCACCTGATGGTGTAATGGCAAATGATATTTATCTGGCTTTGGTTACCATTCACGGTACCATCATGGTATTCTTTGTACTGACGGCCGGTTTGAGCGGAACCTTTAGTAACTTATTGATTCCACTTCAAATTGGAGCGCGAGATATGGCTTCCGGATTTATGAATATGATTTCATACTGGTTGTTCTTCTTATCTGCTGTAGTAATGTTATGTTCCTTATTTGTTGAAGCTGGACCGGCATCTGCAGGTTGGACAATTTACCCTCCATTAAGTGCTTTACCACAAGCAATCCCAGGTTCTGGAACAGGTATGACTTTATGGTTAGTTTCGATGGCTATCTTTATCGCATCTTCTTTAATGGGATCTTTGAACTACATTGTAACAGTTATCAACCTTAGAACAAAAGGGATGTCTATGACAAGACTTCCATTGACAATCTGGACATTTTTCGTAACAGCTATCATTGGTGTTATTTCGTTCCCGGTATTATTGTCAGCTGCTTTATTATTGATCTTTGACAGAAGTTTTGGTACTTCATTCTTCTTATCTGATATCTATATTGCCGGAGAAGTTTTACACTACCAAGGAGGTTCTCCTGTATTGTTCGAACACTTATTCTGGTTTTTAGGACACCCTGAGGTTTACATCGTAATCTTACCAGCGATGGGTCTTGTTTCTGAAATTATGGCTACAAACTCTCGTAAACCAATCTTTGGTTACAGAGCGATGATTATGTCAGTTCTTGCAATTGCATTCTTATCTACAATTGTTTGGGGTCACCATATGTTTATTTCAGGTATGAATCCTTTCTTAGGATCTGTATTTACTTTCACCACTTTATTGATTGCAATTCCATCTGCTGTAAAAGCGTTCAACTGGATCACAACTTTATGGAAAGGTAACTTACAATTCAACCCTGCAATGTTATTCTCTATCGGAATGGTTTCTACTTTCATCACTGGAGGTTTAACAGGAATCATTTTAGGAGACAGTACTTTAGATATTAATGTTCACGATACTTACTTCGTAATTGCTCACTTTCACTTAGTAATGGGTATCTCTGCACTTTACGGAATGTTTGCTGGTATTTACCACTGGTTCCCTAAAATGTACGGTAGAATGTTAAATAAAAACTTAGGTTACATTCACTTTTGGGTAACAGCAGTTTGTGCTTACGGAGTATTCTTCCCAATGCACTTTATCGGATTAGCTGGTTTACCAAGACGTTATTATACAAACACAAACTTCCCATTATTTGATGATTTACAAAATGTGAATGTTTTAATTACAACATTCGCTCTTGTAGGAGGTGCGTTCCAATTAGTATTCTTATACAACTTCTTCGTTAGTATTTTCTACGGTAAGAAAGCTGTTCAGAATCCATGGAAATCAACAACATTAGAGTGGACTACTCCTGTAGAGCATATCCACGGTAACTGGCCAGGTGAAATTCCTCACGTATACCGTTGGCCGTATGACTACAGTAACCCGAATCACGATGTAGATTTTGTACCGCAAAATGTACCGATGAAAGAAGGTGAAGAAGTTCTACACCACTAAAAATACTTTAAGAGACTGTCTGCAAAGACAGTCTTTTTTGTTTTTAGACTATCTGCTAAATGGACTAATAATTCGCTAAAACACATTTTGACACGAATTATACGGATTTACTTCGTAAAAAAGCGGATTAGAACAGATTAATTAAAGATCCGTTTTAATCTGCGTCTTCGCGTTAGCGAATCTGTACAATCTGCGTTTGATTTGACAGATTTCCACGATTATCAATATAAAAAATCAGTATAAGCTGTTTTTCATTTTTAAAAATTAGTTCGAGTAATGAATAGTCATATTTGTTTTTAGAGCTGTGTTCAGCACTTAGAATAGAATTTCAGGTTATATTATTTAACGATCATAAGATTTAATCCAAATTTCAATCGTGACAGGGTCATTATTTAAATTTGCTTTTGCCCTTTCAGGGTCATTCTACATCTTAATCTAATTTATAGTACTTTGCTCATGCTTTTCAGACTTTAGTTCTTTTTCTTCCCAACTTTTGTTCCCGATCCGAAAAGGTTAATTAGTTGTAGTGGTCATAATTACCCTTAGTTTAGTGTGGATTGTAAAAGTGAGAAAAATAGCAATTTAAGTATTTGAGGGATAGATTATTATCGTATATTTATGTGGAGGTAGTTTTGATTTTCCATTAGTAATTTATTCACTGGTAATATGAAGACACAGACGATTTCCCATACGATTTTTAGTTTTTTTAAAGACAGAAAGGGAGTCTCTTTTTTACGTGAGAATGATAAAATTATCCGACAGTTTGTATTTACTATTTTTTTTATCGGAATCGGAATCTGGTTTATCAAACACGAACGTTCGGAATTAGTAGAAGTTAATACTGTAATTACCAATGCTAGCTTTTTTTGGGTTTCGTGCGGAATTGCCCTTGCTCTCTTGTATGTGTCTCTTCAGGCGTTAATGTATTTTGCCTCTTTCAAAGCTGTTCAGAGCGGGATATCGTTTAAACAGGCCATTATTTTATTTCTCAAACGGAACTTTGTTAGTGTATTTTTGCCGGCGGGTGGGATTTCTTCTTTGGCGTTTTTTACAAAATCGATTGAAAAGAGTGGTGTAAAGCCGACTCAGATTCATTTTGCTTCTGTGGTTTATGGTTTTGTCGGGATACTCTCGGTTATTATCGTGGCCATTCCTGCATTACTTTACTCTTTATTTGAAGGAACTGTTGGATCTGGCGAGGGATATGCCTTGGGAGCAGTTGTGGTTTTAGCTCTGTTTGTTTTTCTGATTTATAATTCGATAATAAAGAGGGGAGCACTGTACCGGCTGGTTATAAAACTTCTTCCTTCTGCAGTTGTCTTTCTCGATGATTTGCGGCAAAACAAAATCTTAAAAAAGAACTTTCTGCAAGTTGTCTTTTATTCTGTACTCATCGAGTTTGCGGGAATAGCGCATTTGTATATTGCGATGATTGCCTTAGGATTTGAACCGTCATTGCCTGCCGCTGTAATTGGGTACATTGTTTCGGTTATTTTTTTAATCGTTTCTCCTTTTTTAAGGGGACTGGGGGCTATCGAAATTTCAATGAGTTTTATATTGATACAATTCGGGTTTGATAATGTTAGTGCTATCGCCATCACTTTTCTGTATCGTTTCTTCGAATTTTGGATTCCATTGCTGGCGGGAGCATTAATTTTTTTGTTCAATGTCAATACTTTATTGATGCGAGTGGTGCCGTCGTTTTTGCTTTTTGTTCTGGGATTGATAAATATAGTTTCCGTTCTAACCCCGGCGATTTCAGAACGTTTGCACATTTTGAGAAATATTATTCCTGTCTCGGCTATTAAAGCATCCAATTATTTCGTGATAACTGCCGGTTTGTTCATGCTGGTGAATGCCGCATTCATGCTCAAAGGTTTGCGAAATGCTTGGTGGTTTGCCATTTTTTTAAGTGGTATTTCGGTCGTCGGACATCTTACCAAGGCGATTGATTATGAAGAAGCAGTAATTGCCCTGATTGTTTTCATCAGCTTAATTGTTACCAGAAAAGAATACTATATAAAAAGTAATTCGCATTTGCAGAGTATCGGATTAAAAACAGTTTTAATCACTATGGCAGCGGTTTTAGTGTACAGTATTCTGGGATTCTACTTTTTGGATAAGAAACATTTTGGAATCGATTTTCATTGGGAACAATCGATTAGATATGGATTTCAGAATTACTTTTTGGTGGGCAGCTCTGAGTTGATTCCTCTCGACAGATTCGCGAGACGGTTTTTACTTTCGATAAATATTAGCGGTTTTTTATCTATCGGTTTTTTGATTTTCGCTTTAATTCGGCCTTACACCATAAAGAAAGAAGCAGTAGAAGATGATTTTTTGTTGGCTAATAATCTTCTGGTTCAGTATGGAACTTCTGCTTTGGACTATTTCAAAACGTATGACGATAAAAATATTTTTATAGCGAAAAGTAAAAAGTCTTTTTTAGCTTATCGTGTGGCGGATAGCTTTGCGGTGGTTTTAGAAAATCCCGTGGCAGCATCGGAGGATGAATTTAAACAATGCATTGTCGAGTTTGATCAGTATTGTTACGAGAACGGTTTACGAAGTATTTATTATCGTGTTCCTGAAGAAAATTTAAAAGTCTTTGCCTCATTGCACAAAAAGAGTTTGTTTATAGGACAGGAAGCGGTTGTGGATTTATCGGTATTTACGATGGAAGGCGGTGCGAAAAAATCGTTGCGTAATGCGATAAGCAAAGTCAAAGAAAAAGGTTTTAAAACGACTATTCATACCGCGCCGGTAAAGGATGGATTACTTCAAAAAATAAAAGCGGTAAGCGATGAATGGCTTGCAAATACGGGAAGAACTGAAATCGTTTTCTCGCAAGGTAAATTTGAGTGGGAGGAACTCAAACAGCAAACCATCATAACAGTCGAAAATACTGAAGAAAAAATCGTGGCTTTTTTAAATGTGATTCCGGATTATGCTAAAGGTGAAGGAACATACGATTTGATTCGGAAAACCAATGATGCACCAAACGGGATCATTGATTTTATCCTTTTGGAACTTTTTGCTTATTTGAAAACTCAGGGCTTGACCTCAGTCAATTTAGGGTTAGCAGCGTTAAGTGGAATCGATGACCCGGATACCTTTCCCGAAAAGTCAATGAAGTTTGCTTATGAAAGAATTAAATATTTTTCGCACTATAAAGGATTGCGTGATTTTAAAGAAAAATTCTCTCCGGTTTGGTGCAACAAATACTTAGTTTATAAGCATGATTACGATTTATTACAAGCCCCGTTAGTTTTAAATAAAGTCGTAAAACCATAGTTAGGTGATGAAAACGGAGAGAACAGTACGGTTCAATTGGACTAGAATTACAGCAGTAATCTGTATAATCACCTGTATTTCTGATTTTGCAGTGTTGTTTGTTTTGGGAGGATATTATCAGGAGTATAGTCAGCTGCGTAACACCATTAGTTCTTTGGGAGCAACTATTAGTCCGGTATCGAGATTAATTTCTGCCTGGTGGATTTTCATTGGAATCATATTCATTTTTTTTGGAGTCATTTTCAAAAAAGCCTTTGATAAAGATGGAAGATATGTAAAACTTGCTTCTATGCTGATTATGGTATATGGATTAGGAGAAGGGATAGGCTCCGGTTTGTTTAAAGCAGATGTAATAAACGGTCAAAAGACTTTTTCGTTTCTTCTGCATGATATCGCAGGCGGTATCGGAATTATTGCTGGAGTATTGCTGCCTTTAGTAATGTGTCGGGTAATTTCGAAAGAAGATAATTCACAATTTTACTGTTTTTCATGGATTGTTTTTATCATTGGCATTAGTACGCTGTTGCTCTTTGGGATTCGTTTTCCTTCTGTTGCAGGCGATTTAATTGCTTCATGCAAGGGGCTATGGCAAAGGCTTTTTCTGCTGAATCTGTATGTTTATTTTATGGCAATTTCCGTCATAATGTATAATAGGGAAATTATAGTTTAGGATTTCATAATGTTAAAAAATAATCAAGATGAATAAAATTATAACACTTCTTTTGTCGGTTTTTATTTTTGGGACTAACGGTTATGCTGTAACAACAGATACGCTGAGAGTTGGACCATTTGGAAAAGTGACGATTTACAAACCCAAAACAGCACCAACGGCGGTTGTTTTGTTTGTTTCAGGTGATGGAGGATGGAACAGCGGTGTGGTGGATATGGCTAAAAATATTGTCGATCAGGGCGCTGTGGTTGCGGGGATTGATATTCAGCATTATTTTAAGGAAATAAAAAAAGAAAAATCTAAATGTTATTATCCTGCCGGAGACTTTGAAGAGCTTAGTCTGATGCTGCAAAAAAAGATAAAGTTAAAGCAATATTTAAAGCCTATATTGGCCGGATATTCTTCCGGAGCAACGTTGATTTACGGTATGCTGGCCCAGGCTCCCGCGAATACTTTTGGCGGAGCCATTGCTTTAGGGTTTTGTCCTGATATTGAAACTGACAGGACTTTATGCGACGGATCAGGGTTAACCTCACATGTTTTGAAAGAGGGTAAAGCTTACTTTCTGGAAAAAACAGAAAAATTATCGGCTCCTTTTATCGTCTTGCAGGGAATTACCGATCAGGTTTGTAATTATGCCGACACCAAAAAATATATGGAAGGCATGAAGCAGGGAAAATTAATTACACTGCCCAAAGTAGGACATGGATTTTCTGTTACTAAAAACTGGCTGCCACAATTTGCCGGTGCTTTCAGGGAGATTTTGAACACCCCGAATTATAGCCAGCAGAAATCAGAACAAAATGCTTTGCTTAAAGAACAGCATCTTGCACCTTTGCCTTTTGAAATGCCGTTAATCTTAATTCCGACAAAGAGTAAAGAGGAAACTTTACCTGTAGCTTTTTTAATTTCGGGTGATGGAGGATGGACCAGTTTTGACCAGTCTGTCGGTGAGGTACTAGCAGAGAAGGGAATTGCCGTAATAGGATTGGATTCCCAGAAATATTTTTGGAATGCCAAAACTCCTGTCGAGACTTCGAATGCAATAGCCAAAGCAGTGGAACATTATTTACAGCAATGGAATCGAAAAACATTCATACTTGCCGGTTATTCATTTGGTGCTTCTGTCATTCCTTTTGTGACAGGTAATTTTCCGGAAACCGTAAAAGAAAAATTAAAAGGATTGTATTTGTTATCTCCGGATGCAAAAGCTGATTTTGAAATTCATATTGCAGATATGCTGAGTATGGAAAGTTCGAGGGATACTTATGATGTGATTTCCGAAATCAAAAAAATCAAATCATATAATCCAATTTGTTTTTTTGGGGATGAAGAAGAGGCTGCAACCCGAAATCGTTTTTCAGAAGCCGGAATTAAAACTATTGCTTTGCCCGGATCACATCACTACAATAATGATTATAACAAAATAGCAGAGAGTATTCTGAAAGAGATCAAATAACAAAAGTCACTGCATTATTCGGGTTTTGGGTAAAAAAAATCACGCGTGAAGTACCGCAGATTCTGGGATTGTAATTTATTTTGAAAAAAATGTATTTTTTGAGGTAACAAATAGTAGAGCACTGCATCAAAAGAGAAACTTTAAAAAATAACATTATGAAAACTAAATCAATTTTACTTGTCGTGTTCATGCTTATTATTTCAAAATCTGTTTTTTCGCAAACCGCTTTTAAGGTCGACGTAAAAGGAAAAGGAGCGCCAGTTTTATTATTTCCTGGTTTTGGCTGTACAGGAGAAGTTTGGAATGAAACTGTAGCCGAACTTTCTAAAAATTACGAATGCCATATTTTTACTTTTGCCGGATTCGGAAATGTTCCTCCAATTGAAGGTCCTTGGTTGTCTGCAATAAAAAATCAGGTTGTCTCTTATGTCAATACTAAAAAACTAAAAAAAGCCACCTTAATAGGGCATAGTTTAGGAGGAACTCTAAGTTTGTGGCTGGCAGCCGAAGAAACAAATTTGTTCAAAAAAGTAATTCTAGTGGATGCTTTACCGGCGAGTGCGGCTCTCATGATTCCAAACTACAAAGGAGATGTCATTCCTTATGATAATCCGCAAAGCAAGATGATGCTGGCGATGGATCAAAAGGCTTTCAGCGCGATGAATTCTCAGGCAACGTCTTATATGTGTCTCAATAAAGAAAAGCAGAAAACAATCAACGAATGGATGAATGCCGCTGACCGAAAAACCTATGTATACGGTTATATCGATATGCTCAATTTGGACTTGCGTAAAGAAATTGCCAAAATTAAAATCCCTGTAGTAATTTTAGCGGCGACTAATCCCGATCTTGCAACCGTACAAAATACCTATAAAGCGCAATATGAAAATCTACCATCGGTTAAAATTTATTTTGCAGCAAACTCAGCTCATTTTGTAATGTACGATCAGCCGGAATGGTTTATGGAAAAAGTAAAATCAGAAATACGTTAAGGTGAATAAAAAAGAACAATTTAACGAGATATACGACAAGCATTACAACAAAGTGTTTCGTTTGTGCAAGGGGTATTTTTGTGGAGATATTGCATTGGCTTCTGATGCTGCTCAGGAAGTTTTCATCAAGGTTTGGGAGCATTTAGACACCTTCCGAAATGAATCGAGCATCAGTACCTGGATTTACAGGATCACTGTTAATACCTGTCTTCTTTACTTACGAAAATCTTCTGCCAAAAAAGAAATCAGAACTGATATAATGCCTAAGGTCGCTTCAGAAGTCTATTCGGATGAAAAAGAAGAACAGCTGCAGCAAATGTATCAATGCATACAAAAGCTCGAAGAAACCAATAAGATGATCATTCTGATGATTTTAGACGGGATCGAATATCCGGAAATATCAGATGTAATCGGGATTACGGAAGAAACGCTTCGGGTTAGAATTCATCGAATTAAAAAAAGTTTAACGCAATGTGTACAAAATGAAAACATTTGAAGATTTACAAAACATTTGGGATCAGCAAACAGCATCCGATATAAAACCAGCCGCCACTGATGTCATTGAAAAGGCAGAGGCACATACCAAAAAAATAAAACGCAATCATTTGTGGACCAGAATGATTCTGAGTCTGACGGCAATCCTACTTATCGCTTATTACATTTGGGTGGGAGCCTACAAACAAACCGTTTTCAGTTTCGGATTGGGGATAATGATTACCATGCTGGCAGTTCGTATCGCTTTGGAGTGGATGAGCGCAAGAAAATTTGAGAACTTAAAGACAGACGTTCCTTTAATCGAATATAGCAGGCAGGCTCAGCAGTTTTATCAATGGAGAAAAAAAATCCATTACATTTTTACGCCCATAATTTATATGACTTATGTTGCCGGCTTTACCTTGCTTTTGCCCATTTTTAAAGAAAATTTCTCCAAAGGGTTTTATCTCTATATCCTCATTAGCGGATTTGGCTTTTTACTGTTTTTCGGACTATTGTTAGTGAGAATTATAAAAAAGGAAGTAAAGCTTCTGGACTTTTTAAAAAACATCTCGTAAAAAGAGTATGGCAATTCAACTGGCGGATAACGAAGGGTGTTCACCACTAGTCCGACAAAGTAATGACTTAGAACCTGAAACCTGAAACTTGGAATTTAGGATTTGGAATTTGAGATTTAGGCTCTAGGATTTGGAATTTGTAATTTTTTATTTGAAATAGAACTGTTTTACAAACTAATTTCTTTGTCTATCTTTGTAAAATGAATGAAAACTTAGATCCCACTACAAAAGGGTACAATCCGGAAGAATTAGATCTTGAAAAAAGATTGCGTCCGCTGTCATTTGATGATTTTGCCGGACAAGATCAGGTTTTAGAGAACCTAAAGATTTTCGTTGCTGCCGCTAATCAGCGTGGTGAAGCACTCGATCATGCTCTTTTTCACGGACCTCCGGGATTGGGTAAAACTACTTTGGCGAACATTCTGGCCAATGAGCTTGAAGTGGGGATCAAAATTACTTCAGGCCCTGTTTTGGACAAACCGGGAGATTTGGCGGGATTGCTGACCAATCTTGACGAAAGAGACGTTTTATTCATTGATGAGATTCACCGTTTAAGCCCTGTTGTCGAAGAATATTTGTACTCGGCTATGGAGGATTTCAAAATCGATATTATGATCGAATCCGGACCCAATGCCAGAACCGTACAGATCAATCTGAATCCTTTTACGCTGATAGGAGCTACCACGCGTTCCGGATTATTAACGGCCCCAATGAGAGCTCGTTTTGGAATTTCGTCCCGTTTACAATACTATACTACTGAACTTTTGACCACTATTGTTGAAAGAAGTTCTTCTATACTTAAAATGCCCATTTCACTGGACGCTGCTATCGAAATAGCCGGAAGAAGCCGTGGGACACCTCGTATTGCCAATGCATTACTGAGAAGAGTTCGTGATTTTGCACAGATAAAAGGAAATGGAACCATCGACATCGAAATTGCGCGTTATGCCTTAAAAGCATTAAATGTAGACGCGCATGGACTGGATGAAATGGATAACAAAATTTTACTGACCATTATCAATAAATTCAAAGGTGGTCCTGTAGGACTTTCGACTTTGGCAACTGCGGTATCAGAAAGCAGTGAAACCATTGAAGAAGTTTACGAACCTTTTTTAATTCAGGAGGGGTTTATTATGCGTACACCACGCGGACGTGAGGTTACGGATAAGGCTTACAAACACCTGGGGAAAATAAACACCAACATTCAGGGCGGATTGTTTGAATCCTATTAAACATGTCTGAAAATAAAAAATACAAGTACCCGAACAAGCTTTCTATCGTCAGGTTCTTTTTAGATGCCGAAGGAGTGCGCAGAAATCCAATTCCGTATCATAAAAGATATTTTGATCAGTTTGGAGACTCTTTTTCGCTTCAGATAGGACGTTCGAAACACTTGATTTTATCACGTGACAATGAGATTGCCCAGCATATTTTGCAGAAGAATCAAAGGAACTATCACAAATCTAAATTTCAGTCCGTTTACCTTTCAAAATATTTAGGAAAAGGACTTTTAACCGTTGACGGTGATTTTTGGCTGAAGCAAAGACGACTCATTCAGCCGGCTTTTCATAAACAAAAGATGAATCAGCTGGTGGAGAATATGAACGATACAATCGTTTCAGAATTAAAGGAATTGGAGGAAGATAAGTTTATTGATCTCTTTCCTGTGATGAGTGAGTTGGCATTTAATGTAGTGGCGAAATCACTGTTTCATCTTTCGATTTCGGAAGAGAAATTAAATCGGATCAAATACATCATCGAAGAAGTTCAGCATTTTTTGATCAAAGAAATTCGGCTTCCGCATAAAGCATGGTGGTTTTCTGTGAGTGGTCAGGTGGCAAAACATTTGGAACTGGCTGAGGAAAACAATCGAATCATTCAGGAAATTATCGACGAGCGCACCACTTCGGGTGAGCCCGTAAACGATTTGCTTCAGCTGCTTTTAGAAACACGTTACGAAGATACCGGTGAAGGAATGTCGGTCAAACAACTGATTGATGAAATTAAAATTCTTTTTATTGCCGGACATGAAACCAGTGCCAATGCCTTAACTTTTACACTATATCTTTTGGGAAGAAATCCGGAGATTCAGCAGAAAGTATTGGATGAAATTCTGGAGATCGAATCTCAAACGGAGAATGTAGTCGAACAATTGCAGAAAATGACTTATTTGAATGCCGTTATCAATGAAGCGATGCGTTTGTATCCGCCAGCGTGGATTACAGACCGACAAAATGTGGAAGACGATATTATTGGGCAGTATCATTTAAAAAAGGGAACACTAATTGGAGTTTCTTTTTATGAGCTGCACCGAAATCCTAAATACTGGGAAAATCCCGAAGAATTTATCCCTGAGCGTTTTCTTGGAGAGCAAAAGAAACACTCGATGCAATATTTTTATCCTTTCGGAGCCGGGCCAAGAATGTGTATCGGAGCGGGTTTTGCAATCTATGAAATGTGCCTTACTGTGGCTCATGTTGTGAAAAAATATGCAATTAAATCGGAGACTGATGTTGTTCAATTCAATCCGTTAATTACTTTAAAACCTGTTGGAATAGAAGTTTTATTCTCTAAAAGATGACAATCAATTCTAAAGAGACCTATTCAAAATTCATAAAAGCTGAAGCCAAAAGGCTTGGGTTTCTTTCTTGCGGAATATCCAAGGCAGGATTTCTGGAAGAGGAGGCACCACGTCTTGAAAAATGGTTAAACAACAACCATCATGGGCAGATGGCGTATATGGAGAACTACTTTGATAAACGTCTGGATCCTAATTTATTAGTAGATGATGCCAAGAGTGTAGTGTCACTTTTACTCAATTATTACCCAACAGAAATCCAGACGGAGGAAAGTTTTAAAATTTCGAAATATGCCTACGGTCAGGATTATCATTTTGTCATTAAAGAAAAACTAAAAGAATTTTTACATTCGATTCAGGAAAATATCGGAGAAGTATCCGGCCGTGCTTTTGTAGATTCGGCACCTGTTTTAGATAGGGCCTGGGCAGCAAAAAGCGGACTGGGCTGGATTGGTAAAAGCGGTAACCTGCTGACTCAAAAAGTAGGCTCTTTTTATTTCATTGCCGAACTTATTCTGGATTTAGATTTAGAGTACGACCACGCTACAACCGATCATTGCGGATCCTGTACCGCCTGTATTGATGCCTGTCCCACACAGGCGATAGTGGCTCCTTATGTAGTAGACGGGAGTAAATGCATCTCGTATTACACTATCGAACTCAAAGAAAACATACCTGCCGAAATGAAAGGCAAGTTTGATGAATGGATGTTTGGCTGTGATACCTGTCAGGATGTTTGTCCGTGGAACCGGTTCTCAAAGCCGCATTCCGAACCTTTATTCAATCCCAATCCGGAATTACTTTCTTTTTCTAAAAAGGATTGGATCGAAATTACCGAAGAAACTTTTCGGTTAGTTTTTAAAAATTCTCCTATCAAAAGAACCAAATTTGATGGCTTAAAACGCAATATTCTCTTTCTTGAGTAAAACTAAAAACAGGATGTATTTTGTCTTGTTTTTTTGTTTTATTAATGATTTTGGATGTTTTTGTTTGGTTTTTTCATATTAACAAAAGCTTTAAAAAGATGTAATTTGCTGTAAATCAATGGAATAAATTATTGTAAAGCCTTGTTTTTGTAACTACTTAATAATCAGTGCGTTTATTTCTTGGATAAGCTTTTTTTTATTAAATTTGTGTTAAGTCGCCCCAACGTTTTACTGTTATTTCTTTGTTTTTAATTCAAAAATTTAAATTTATGAAATTAAATTACTCTGATAAATTACATAAAGGACTAAATAAAACGCTTTTCTTTTTTTTATTTGTACTTCCCGTTTATACTTTTTCGCAGAATTGTACTGTAAACGCAAATGCAGACAGAACAATTTGTCCGGGTGGAGCAACCTCTTTACCACCGGATCAGTTTTATTTACTGGGGACGGCCAATACGGCACCGGGGACTAATTTTATAAATGCTCCGAAATGGAGCCAGATAGGAGGACCAGCTGTACAAATTGATGATCCGAACGCATTGCAGGTCTTGGTAAAGGGAGCGGTTCCCGGAAACAGTTATACTTTTAGATTAACGGCTAAATGTGGTGACGATTCAACCATATTTGATGATGTTGTAGTAACGGTTTCGCCACTTACAGCTGCAAATGCGGGACCGGATCAAACCTATTGCCAGGGAACCTATCCACTTAGCGGAAATGCAGTTGGAGGAACAGAAACTGGAACCTGGAGTATTGTAGGGAATAACGGTGCCGGAGTTACCATTAACAGTCCAAACTCTCCCACCAGTACTATTTCAGTTTCCGGAAATAGTTCCGGTTCAACCACTTTAAGATGGACGATAACAAATGGATCCTGTACTTCAACTGATGACGTAATTATTTCGAGTTTAGGAGGAAGAATGCCTGTTACCGCAGGAGCTGACATTACGCTTTCAAACTGTTATTCTGCTACTCAGACGGTTACTCTTAATGGAAGTTTTGGCGGAAATACACCGGGACAGCAGCAAGGTACCTGGACAGTTGTTTCAGGACCAAGCATTCCAAATTTTACAAATGCCAATCAAAATGATACCTCAGTAACCGGTCTGTTTGAAGGGACCTATGTTTTTAGATGGACTGTTGCCGGAACCTGTGCCAATGGAGTGGATGAAGTAACTGTAGTAGTACCGCCACCAACAGCCGATGTTACAAATGTTACCGGTTCTACCGCTTTTTTTTGTGACGGGCGAACCTCAACGATTCTTCAGGGAACCATACCCAGATATGTAAATGAAAGTGTACAGTGGACGCAAACCGGAGGCCCGACAGCAGTAATTCAAAATCCGACTTCTTCTACGACGCTGGTATCGGGAATGACGGCATTAGGAACTTATACTTTTTTGTATACACTGACGAATAGTGTAACCAATTGCGTGACATCGGCAAATTATGTGGTTGTTTTAGAGGATATCATATCCATTTCAGGAGGTCCGGATCAGGTTTTGGGCTGTAATGATTCTGAGGCTGTACTTCCGATCACCTTTACGGGTAACGGGCAAATGAGCTGGCAGATCGTATCAGGACCCAATATCAATCCCGTTCTTAATCCGCCCTATCCTTCGTTCCCGACAGCTCCTGTGAATTTTTCAGGAAACAGTCTTACGATTAGTCAATTGACTTTTGCAGGAACTTATGTGGTTCGTTTAATTAAAGCACCAAATCAGGGAAGTCAGTGTGAAACTGTTTATGATAATGTGACCTTGGTTGTATCTGCGACTCCCACCACTTCGAGTGCGGGAACGATGCAGATAGTGCCTTGTAACTCAACTTCCGGAACATTGGCGGGAAATCTCGTCGTTCGGGGGAAAGGAAAATGGTCGCAGATTTCAGGACCCAGTACTGTGACCTTCTCTGATGTCAATAGCCCGACTACAACAGTGTCTCCCTTAATTAATGGGGCATATAAATTCAGATGGACCATTTCCGGAGGAGAAGCCTGTGAGGTCTCTCAAAGCACTTCTGAGGTTTTGGTATCCAGTGCTGCTCCTACAGATGCTAATGCCGGACCAGATCAGGCAGTTTGTTTTGGAGCAAAAGTTCAATTACAAGGGAATGCCATACAGAACAGCGAAAATGGTACATGGACCGTTTCTCCCAGTGCAGGGGTAATTATCAGCGATCCGGGTGATCCAAACACCAGAGTGAGCGGATTGGCTGCCAATACAACGTATACTTTTACCTGGACTATTGCAAACGGCTGCGGTACATCGGCAGATACCGTTGATGTTGTAACCAATGGCACAGAAGGAGCGGATGCCGATGCAGGAGCTGCTCAATGTTTTCCAACAGGTACGGGCACGATTACCTTAAACGGAAATGATCCTGCTCCCGGAACAGGTCTTTGGACTCAGACGGCAGGAACAGCAGTAACCATTACAAATCCAACACAATATAATACCACAGTAACAGGACTAAGTGACGGAGATTATACTTTTAAATGGACCGTTAGTAATGTGGGCTGTGCTGACGGTGAAGACAGTGTAGGGATCACCATAGCGCCTGATATTACTGTAGCACAGGCAGGTCCCGGTCAAAGGCTGTGTACTAATACCACAACAGTAACAGGAAATGTTCCGGCTTCCGGAGAAAGCGGTCTATGGGAATTGGTTAGCGGAGGAGACGGACCTGTTATTACCAATCCGACCAGTCCGAGTACTACAATCACGGGACTGACTCCGGGTTCATGGGTGTTCAAATGGACCATTTCACGAGGATTCTGTGCGAGTACTTCAGATACGGTACAACTTAATGTTGATGAAGGCCCTTCACCGGCAATCGCAGGACCGGATCAAACGGTTTGTAATCAAAATTCGGTTACTCTCGGAGCGGCTCCTCCGGTGATTGGCAATGGAATATGGTCGTTGGTCAGCGGACCAAATTCGCCTGTATTTTCAGATGCAAGAGCTGCTAATTCAACTTTATCCGGATTGATAACGGGAGAATATATTTTAGAATGGACCACCTCTACGGGAATAAATTGCCCGACAAATCAGGATCAGATGACTGTAAAAGTAACGGAAGTTGCAACAGCGGGTTCTGATTATGCCACCTGCTTAGAGGGACCTTTATATTTAACGGGTAATACTAACAGTACAGGAACCTGGACTTATGTTTCCGGAGGAGCAGGAGCACCAACGATTACCACAACCAGCAACAATAGCGCGGCGATAACCAATTTAATACCGGGTGTTTATGTGTTTCGATATACCATTGCGGCACAAGGTCTTTGTCCTGAAACGTCAGATGATATTCAGGTAACGGTAAACGGTCAGATTACAACACCTCCAAATGCGGGGCCTAATCAGGAATTTTGTGATGTAGGTGCAGGAGGATTTCAGCTGGCAGCTTCGACACCTGATCCCGGAACGACCGGAAAATGGACGGTATTATTTGGCCCGGGAACAGGCTCTTTTGTAAATGATACCGATCCCAACACGATGTTTATCAATCCGGGTTATGGTTTTTATGTGTTTAACTGGACCGTTAGTTCAGGAACCTGTAGTGAATCGGATCAGATTAGAATAGAGAATTCAGAACCGCCTTCACCGGCCATTGCGGGTGGTGATAAAAGTATTTGCGGATCTGTGACAGATCTTACGGCAATCCCGCCACTGGCAGGAGTGGGAAAATGGGCTCAGGTTTCCGGACCAACTACAGCAGTATTCAGCTCCGATATTATGCCAACCACTACGGTTAGTAATCTGACACAAACAGGGGGGGTATATGTTTTCAGCTGGACCGTTAGCAATGGAGCGCTTTGTCCTTCTAATACCGATACAGTTCAAATTACGGTTACAGCAGATTTAACAGTTCCAAATGCCGGACCTGATCAGACGATTTGTCAATCGGGTAGTGCAACTTTAGCGGCCAATGTTATTACTGTTGGAACAGGCCAGTGGTCAAGAACCAGTGGACCTGCAGGAGTTTTTTCTGATACTTCGAGTCCGACTTCTGCCTTTACGCCAAGTGCTGCGGGAACTTATGTTTTGAGATGGACAGCCACAAATCTTAGCTGTCAGTTTTTTGATGAGATGACTTTAACGGTTAATCCTTTGCCATCCACTTCAAATGCAGGATCTCCAATTAGTATCTGTGAATTTCAAACGCTAACGCTGGCAGCCAATACACCAACAATAGGAACGGGTTTATGGACACAAGTTTCAGGGCCGGTAACAGTAGGCTTTGCCGATGCAACTTCGCCAACAACAACTGTTCTGGGAACACAGGCAGGCAATTATGTTTTTAGATGGACGATTACAAGCGGAGTGTGTCCGCCAAGTTCGAGTAATGTTTCGGTAACTGTAAATGCATTGCCGCCATTAGCAAACGCAGGAGCGGATCAGACGATTTGTAATACGGGAACGGCAACCTTAAACGGAAACAATCCGGTAACGGGAACAGGAGTCTGGACTTTTGTAACAAATCCAGGCAGTACGGCAGTAATCGCCAATCCAAATGCTTTTAATACTACGGTAACGAATATATCAGTAGGAACAACACGATTGAAATGGACAATCAGTAACGGTTCCTGTAATGCTTATGAAGATGAAGTCAATATAATACGACCTTCCGATTTAGTTCTTCCGGCATTAACGAGTGACACCACCATTTGTGAAGGAGGTACTGCAACTTTTACGGCCAGTCCAACCGGAAGTATAGCACCTTATACCTATCAATGGCAAACTTCTGCCAATGGAGTGACAGGCTGGGCTGATATTTCAGGACAAACGAATGCTTCTCTTACGACGAATAGTGCCTTAACAATCGGAGAATATTATTTCAGAGTGATGGTTTCGAGTACTTGTACACAGGTTACGAGTAATGTGGCCAAACTCACTATTGTTGCAGACCCTGTTGTTACCACTCAGCCAATAGGAAATACAATATGTTCAGGAAATACACATACGATGACAGTCGCTGCGACAACAACCAATACAGCTGCAGGAACGATTGGGTATCAATGGCAAAGTTCGGTAAACGGAACTTCGGGCTGGACTAATGTTTCAGGAGGAAGCGGAGCCAATACAGCAACTTATACTACAGCAGCCTTAACATCAAATTTATATTTTAGAGCACAAATTACACAATCGGGAAGCGGCTGTGAGGCTTTTTCAAATGCCGCATTGGTTAATGTTGCCCGAATTACAACGCAACCGGCCACTCCGGCAGCTATTTGCGTAGGCGGAATTGTAAACATGACAATTGCTGCCACGTTAGACGGAGGCGCGGGAACGCTTAGTTATCAATGGCAAAGTAATCCCGGTTCAGGTTTTGTAAATGAAACCAATGCAACGGCAACAACTGCCAATTTTACTTCTGATGTTTTAAATACGACCACACAGTTCAGATGTCTCGTGACCTCATCCACAACCAATTGTGTATTGATTTCAAACACGGTTACAGCAACTGTAGTCGCGGATCCTGCCATATCCGTTCAGCCAACAGGCGGGATTGTCTGCTCAGGCGGGGCATTTAACTTATCGGTTACCGGAACAGGCGGAACTCCGTCTTTAAATTATCAATGGTACAGCAGTTCAGACAATATAAGTTTTGCACAAATATCCGGTGCGACTTCCAGTACTTATACCACTCCTGCATTAACACAGGATACTTATTATCGTGTAGATGTTTCGGCTACCGGAAACGGTTGTGGTCTGGTATCTTCCAATAGCGTATTAGTAGATGTAATTCCTGATCCCGTTGTAAATCTGCAGCCTGTTGGAAATACCATCTGTTCCGGAGCAACACATACTATGACAGTAGCAGCTTCGGGAGATCCTTTGGGAGGAGCTTTGGTTTATCAATGGGAAAGATCTCCAAACGGTACAACAGGCTGGGCCAATGCACCTGGCGGAAGCGGAGCCACAACAGCCTCTTACACCACCGGAGCATTAACGTCTACTTTTTATTACAGAGTCAGAGTGACACAATCGCCTAATGGCTGCGAAGTTTATTCGAATGCAGTACCGGTATTTGTGGCAACAATCACGACCCAGCCAGTCACTCCGGCAGCTATTTGTGTGGGAGGAATTGTAAATATCAGTATTTCGGCTTCATTAAACGGAGGTACAGGAACTCTTAGCTATCAGTGGCAAAGTAATTCAGGCTCAGGTTTCGTGAATGAAACCAATGCAACGGCAACTACGGCTAATTTTACTTCAGATGCATTGAATGGGACCACCCAGTTCAGATGTTTAGTAACCTCATCGACTACTAACTGTATCCTGACGTCTAATACGGTTACAGCAACAGTGGTTCCGGATCCGTCCATTACCGTTCAGCCAACAGGAGCGACAATTTGTTCGGGAGGAAATCATACTTTATCGGTAACAGGTGCAAATGGAACTCCGGCTTTAACTTATCAATGGTACAGCAGTACCAATAATGCTAATTTTACAGCCATAGGAGGAGCCACGGCAGCGACGTATGCTACTCCTGCTTTAACTCAGACGACTTATTATAAAGTAGATGTTTCGGCCAGCGGAAGCGGATGTAATACCATTACATCAAACGTAGCGACCGTGACCGTTTTGTCGGCGATTACAATAGTGACACAACCGGTATTTAAAACCAATATCTGCAGTGGTTCAAACGCAACTTTAAATGTTGTAGTGGCAGGTGGTTCCGGAAATTATGCGTACCAATGGAAAAGTTCTGCTGCTTTAGGGGGACCGTTTACTGATATTGCGGGAGCGAATTCGGCATCTTATACTACTCCAAATTTAACGGTGACTACTTTTTATCAGGTGGCCATTTCGGATCCTACTCAGGGATGTACACCAATTTTATCGAGTACTGCCTCCGTAATTATTCCAAGTATAACCACTCAGCCTGTAAACCCGACTACCGTTTGTGTGGGAGGAACAGTGTTGATGTCAACAGCGGCTTCGGCAAACAATGGATCGGCTTCGTTTACTTATCAATGGCAGCGTTCACCAGACGGAGTTAATGGCTGGGCCGATATTACCGGAGAAATCAGAGCGCAAAATCCGAATTATTTGACAGGACCACTTTCCGTTACAACCTATTATCGTTGTGTCATCACTTCGTCAAATCCAAACTGTACTCTTATTACCAATGTTGTAGTAGCAACTGTTATTCCGGATCCAACGATAGCGGTACAGCCTGTGGGAGGAAACATTTGTGAAGGAGGTGTATTTACCATGACATCCAGCGCACAAAACGGTTCCGGAAATTTTACTTATCAGTGGCAAAAATCCTTGGATGGAACAACAGCGTGGGCAAACGTAACGGATGGTTCGGGAGCGAATACAACCACTTATACAACCGGTTTTGTAAATGCAGATGCGTATTACAGATTGCGTGTAACAGATTCAGGTGTTGGATGTGGAACAATAAATTCTAATCCGGCGAAAGTTGATGTTTTTGATATTCCAATAATTACTACGCAACCAAAAGATGGGGAAGCCTGTATTAATCAGACTCATACTTTTACTGTTGCGGCAACAGGAAATATTTCCGGAAGTCCAATATTGTATCAATGGCAAAGTGCTGCTGCTCTGGCAGGGCCTTATACAGACGTAACAGTTGGAGTTGGCGGAACAACAGCTTCTTATACCACACCAGCTTACGCTACAGCAGGTAACCGATATTTCAAAGTGAATATCTCTCAGGCAGAGTCCGGTTGTTATACGTTTTCCAATCAGGTAACATTAGAGGTTTTTGATCTGCCTGCTGCTCCGGTTGGTTTAGTTACCGAACAGCCTTCTTGTACCAGTGCTACGGGAACAGTGAATATCATAAACCCAGATTTAGGAACAGGTTATGAATACAGCAGCAACGGAACGACCTTTCAGGCCAGTAACGTTTTTGCAGGTTTGCCTTCCGGAAATGTAACCATTTATGTGAGACGGGTAGGATTGAATACTTGTATCTCATCCGGGACTACCTTTACTATTTCTAACAGAATTTGTGCGGTTTCAGAAAATTTCGCTTCCATATCAGGAGATACGGGAGGGAATACCGGAGCACAAACCATTTTAGACAGTGATACGCTGAATGGAGTTATTTTGAACCCTTCGTCAGTTAATGTTACGATCAATTCTATTTCCAGTTTCTTAACTTTTAATCCTGCCAACAATACTATTTCGGTAGCACCGGGAACTCCTCCGGGAGATTATACGTTAACTTATACGATATGTGAAATTGTAAATCCGGGAACTCCGTCAGACCCTGCGAATTTTAAAAATTGTTCGACAGCAACAGAATCCATTAGTGTTACGACTGCGGGAATTGATGCCCGAATCGATATCGTGAAGTATCTGGTAAACGGATATACGGGAGCTAACAATGTGATTAATGCTTTAACCAATGACAGACTGGCCAGTGCACAGGCAACCTTGTCTAATGTGACCCTTTCGGTAGTAAATCCGGCACAGCCTATTAATTCGGCCATAACAACCGTTCCGTATCTGGATATCACCACCGGAAATGTAAATGTGCCACCAGGGACTGTTAAAGGACTGTATGAAATTGAATATAGGATCTGCGAAATTGGAGCACCTACCAATTGTGATACATCAAGTATTCTGGTTCCGGTTGGGAATGCCGAAATTATTGCAAATGATGATCGGGTAGAAAACATAAATGGTTATGTAGGACAGTTGAATGCGGCGAATGCTCTAACCAATGACACCTTAAACGGAGTACCGATTACCGGAGTAAATTTTGATGAAATAACAATTTCGCAAAATATCGCTGCTATACCTTTGTACCCTGGAGCCAATGTTCCGGTTTTTAGTGCAGCGACAGGAAGCATTAGCATCCCGCCAGGAACCCCGGCCGATACCTATTATATAACCTATACGATTTGTGAAAAATTAAATCCGACAAATTGCGCAAACGGAAGTATTGCCATTGTAGTAGATGCCGCTCCGATCATTGCAAATGACGATCAGGTGAATAACATCAACGGTTATGAGGGCGGGGTAGACGTCATTAATGTGTACACCAATGCCGCCGGAGCCGATACTTTTAACGGTCAGATTATTAATATCAATCTGGCAGATGTATTGACTCCGTCAATTCTAACCCCGGCACAGCCTAAAACTCCGGGAGCTCCTGTTCCTGAGTTAGATGTTTCGACAGGTTTTGTGACCGTACCACCGGGAACTCCTGCCGGACAATATCAGATTAAATATCAGATATGTGAAGATCTTAATCCGGGCAATTGCGACGATGCGACTGTAATTATTAATGTCGTTGTGCCTATTATTGATGCTATTGATGATACCGTTTTAAATGTAAACGGCTATGAAGGAGCAGACGATGTAATCAATATTTATGATAACGACTTACTAAACGGAGGTATGCTTGACCTTCCGGATATTACGACAACTGTTATATCAACTCCTGCGCCTATAAATGGCGGTCCGGTTCCAACGTTAGACAGTGTTACCGGTTTAGTAGATGTTCCACCAGGTACACCGGCCGGAGAATATAAATTTGTGTATAAAATCTGTGAAAATCTAAATCCAACAAATTGCGATCAGGCAGTGGTTACCATCATGGTAGTTCCGGCACCAATTGATGCCGTAGATGATGCTAATTTTGCCCCAATTAACGGGTTTGTTGGAGACCCAAACGCCTTAAACGCTCTAAACAACGATACCTTAAATGGTTTGGCGGTAATTCCTTCAGAAGTAACAATTACTAATATTATACCAGCTACACCTATTAACGGAGGTTTGGTTCCGGTACTAAATGCGACAACAGGAAACGTAAGTGTACCACCGGGAACTGCAGCGGGAATTTACCTGATAGGATATCAGTTGAATGAAAAGCTGAACTTGTCTAATAATGATTTTGCTTTTATAACGGTTGAGGTTTCGGCTCCGGTAATTATAGCCAATGATGATACCATTGCTAATGTAAACGGATATGTAACGACCAACAATGCAATTGATGTTTTATCGAATGACACCCTTAACGGAGCTGCTGCTAACATCTCGAAAGTTAATATTACCGTTGATGCTGCCGCAACACCAATAAACGGAGGTCTGGTTCCGGTATTAGAACCGCTAACAGGATTTGTAAGTATTCCGGCTGGAACTCCGGCAGGGAATTATGAGATTAAATACCACATTTGCGAGAAAATAAATCCGTTGAATTGTGATAATGCCTCTGTATTTATCACTGTAGTGGGGCCACAAATTGATGCAGTGAATGATGCCGCAGCCAATATTAATGGATTTACGGGCGCAACGAATGTGCTGAATGCTTTATCGAATGATACGTTAAACGGAGCGGCCGTTATTCCTGCTCAGGTAACCATCAGTAATGTAGTTCCGGCAACACCAATTAATGGCGGAGCGATACCAGTTCTAAATCCTTCAAACGGAGCTGTAAATGTACCGGCAGGAACCACGGCAGGAACTTATACCATTCAATATCGTTTGAGCGAAAACTTAAATTCTGCCAATTTTGATACGGCAACTATAACCATTACCGTAATAGCGCCAACGATCATTGCCAATGCTGATAACGCAGGTAATGTTAATGGATACACAGGTGCCGCCAACGTTATAAATGCCATTACTAATGACAGGCTGAACGGTTCAGACATTCAACTGGTTAACATTGATATTACTTCCATAAGTGGTATAACTCCAACAGGATATGTTGCCGGAAATCCGGTTCCGGTATTGAATACTGTTACAGGAAATGTCGATGTACCGGCAGGAACTTCAGCAGGAATTTACATCATTCACTATCGTATTTGTGAAAAACTAAATCCGTCAAATTGCAGTGAGGCCGATATAACGGTAAATGTTATTGCCCCAATTATTGATGCGAATAATGATTTTGCGAATACTATTAACGGATATGTTGGTGCCAATAATGTAGTAAATGCTCTAACCAATGATAGCCTTAACGGAGTAACCGCACAAGCCACTCTCGTTGATATCAGTGTTTTGAGTACTACGGCACCGCCGACATCAACAAACGGAATTGTTCCGGTATTGAATACTGTTACAGGAAATGTCGATGTACCGCCGGGAACTTCTGCAGGGACTTATTTAATCCAATATCAGATCTGTGAAAAATTAAATCCAACGAATTGCAGTCAGGCCACCATCATAATAATTGTAAACGCCCCTTCGATAGTAGCGGAAGATGATACCATCATCAATGTAAATGGTTTATCAGGAATCAATAATGTACTGAATGCTTTTACAAACAATGATACGTACAACGGTGTTCTCTTAACAGATGTGAGTTTAATTAATCCGACGATACTAAGCGGGGCGAATTCTATAAATGGCGGATTGGTTCCTACCTTAGATCTTGCAACAGGATTTGTAAGTATTCCGGCGGGAACTCCGGCAGGAAATTATCAGATCAGATATAGAATTTGCGACAAATTAAACCCAACGAATTGCGATAATGCCGTTATAAATATTACGGTAATAGCTCCGGTTATTGTGGCGAATGATGATACAGCTGTAAATATTAACGGATATACCGGAGCAACGAATGTTCTGAATGCCTACGACAACGACACTTTAAACGGAACGGCGATTTTGCAGACCAATACTAATAGTACTTTGGTAACTCCGGCAAATTCGATAAACGGAGCGGTAGTACCGGTTTTAAATGTTACGACCGGTACTGTAGATGTTCCTGCAGGCACAAGCCCCGGAAATTACTCGATTGTGTATAAAATCTGCGATAAATTGAATCCGTCCAATTGTGATGAAGCTGTTATCAGGATTAATGTTATTGCAGGCCCAATCGATGCAGTTGATGATAATGTTGCGGGAATTAACGGAATCACAGGAACGGCGAACGCAATAAATGCTTTAGATAATGATACCTTAAACGGAGTTAAAGTAATTCCGTCTGAAGTTGTGATTACCAATATTATACCGGCGACCCCAATCAATTCAGGTTACGTTCCTGTACTGGATGCTGCGACAGGTATCGTTAGTGTTCCGCCGGGAACCTCTGCAGGAACCTATACCATTACGTATACGTTAAGAGAAAAAGCAACTTTAACCAATGCAGATACCGCTGTAATTACCATTGTAGTAGGAGCTTCGACTATTGAAGCTAACGACGATACATTGTCTAACATCAATGGTTATGTGGCAGCCAATAATGCGATAGATGTTATTGCCAACGACAGACTTAACGGAGCGGTTACAAGTATCAGTAAAGTCGATCTTACAGTAGATGTTGCGGCAACACCAATCAATGGCGGCCCCGTACCGGTATTAGAACCTTTAACGGGAATGGTCAGTATTCCGGCAAAAACACCGGCAGGAAACTACCAGATTAAATATCATATTTGCGAAAAACTAAATCCGGCAAATTGTGATGATGCTATCGTATTTATTACTGTAATTGCAGCACCAATTCTTGCCGTTGACGATACCGTCAATAATGTAAACGGATTTACAGGAGCGACAAATGTAGTCAATGCTATTTCAAATGACCAGTTAAACGGGGCAGCTGTTGTATTGTCTGAAATTAAAACCAGTGTAATTACACCTGCGGTTTCTATCAACGGCGGTGCAGTTCCTGCTTTGGATATCCTTACCGGAAATGTTAACGTTCCTGCAGGTGCATCAAGCGGAATTTATACGATCCGTTATGAAATTTGCGAAGTTTTAAATCCGACCAATTGTAGTCAGGCTGATATCACGATCAATGTTACTTCGGGACCTATTATCGCCAATGATGATGCAGCAAGCGGAATAAATGGTTTAGATGGGGCAGCGGATGTGATAAATGTACTGACAAACGATTTACTGAATGGTGTTGCACCAACTTTATCACAGGTGAAAATAAATGTTGTTTCTCCTGCAGACAGTATCAATTCGGGAATGGTTCCGGTTTTAAACACCACAACAGGATTGGTAAGCGTTCCACCTGGGACTTCTACAGGAATTTATACGATTGTTTATGAAATTTGTCAGAGTACCAATACACTCAATTGTGATCGGGCTGTTATCAAAATAACGGTAGCACAGCCTTCGATTCAATTGCTTAAACAAGGTGTTTTTGTGGATTCCAATGGAGATGGTTATGCACAGCCGGGAGAGCAGATTCGTTATTCCTTCGTTGTTACCAATACCGGAACTTTAGACTTAAACAATGTGGTAGTGACCGATCCGAAGGCTAACATTACGGGGGGACCAATTGCAACATTGGCAGTTGGACAAACTAACACCACAAGTTATAAAGGAACCTATGTGCTGACTCAGGCAGATATTAATCTGGGCTATGTCGAAAATCAGGCTTTGGTGAAAGCACAGCCGTCCAGCGGATCAGCCATTGAGGATTTGTCAGACAGTAATGATCTTACCTTAATTGGACCTAATGATCCTACAATTACTCCGGTGCCTCAACATAAGGAGCTAACTTTAATAAAAGGAGGAAAATTAACCGGAAACGGAGGAGTAGGTTCTATTATCAATTATAGTTTTACGGTTAAGAATACCGGAAATGTAGTACTCACCAATTTGGTTATAACAGATCCGATGCTAACCACTACAACCATTGCTGTTTCTCCTAATGTACTGGCGCCGGGTGCAACAGGAAAAGCTACAGCATCGTATACTGTAACTATTGCAGACGTTGCCAAAGGAGAAGTAGTCAATTCGGCACTTGCCGTTGGAGATGATCCTCAGGGAAATCCGGTTACCGATATCTCCGATAGTGATGATCCTACTTTAACGGGTGATGATGATCCAACGGTTGTTAGTTTAAGTCTTAAACCTTCTATTGCACTTATCAAAACGGCTACTTTTAACGATGAAAACAAAAATGGGTATGCTGAGGTAGGGGAAACGGTTACATATCGTTTTAGCATAACCAATACGGGAAATATTATACTCGTAAATGTTGTAGTTAAAGATCCTAAACCGGGCGTAACGATTACGGGGGATCCGATAATTTTAAGACAGGGAGAGACCAATTCTAATAACTTTATTGGAACCTATGTTTTAACAGCCGCTGATCTCGAGGCCGGATCTGTAGTAAATCAGGCTGAGGTAACTGCCGTCAGTCCGGACGGGCAAATTGCAAAAGACTTGTCTGACGGAAACTCTATTTTAGAAGACAATCCTACAGAACTACCATTAGATGCTTGTAAAATTACGGTTCACAATGCATTTTCACCTAATGGTGACGGGATTAATGAAGTATTTAAAATTGACGGGGTCGAATGTTATCCTGATGTATATGTAGAAATTTATGACCGTTGGGGAGTTCTGGTTTACGATGCTCATGGTTATAATAATACCTCAGTTGTCTTTACAGGAATTTCAGAAGGAAGGGCAACGGTCAATAAACAAAAAGGATTACCGGTTGGTACTTATTTTTACGTGATTACGTATAAAACGTATTTAAATGAACCTGTAAGTTTAATGGGGTATTTATATTTTTCAAGATGATGTAAATAATTGTTTTTCAGGTAATTATATGTTAAAAAGCGCGACATTGTCGCGCTTTTTTTATTGTTTTTTTGTCGCTATATTCTTTAAAACAGTAATATATCTATAATGTGCTTACTGATTTTTAACACTTCGTTATCAAATAGTCAATTTTTTTGTAGTCAAAAGTGTATTATGGTCGATTGAAAAATGTCATTCATCGTTAATCTGGGTAGTTTATCGAAAAATGTAGCTGATAGCCAGTTGATTGCATATTTTCGCGGCTCCAAAAACTACTAATTTAACCAAAAGACCATTTGTGTCTTGAACCTATATACCTATGGTCCAAACGCTACCCTTTTTTAATGAAGCCTTTAAAAAGTCCTTTTTAAGACTTCAAAAAAACATTCCTATTTTTTTCTCGTATCTATCCTGTGTGCTAAAAAACGCTGTTGTTTTTTTGGCATGCGCTGTTTCTATTTCTAAAATCCCAGCCGTATATGTATAACTTTACTTTTAGCAAGTTTAATTTTTTAAAACAAATCTTTTTTGTTTTGTTCTTTGGACTAGTGTCATTACCTGCTTTTTCACAAGTTTGTGGAACACCCGGAGGTGATGGGCCTGTTACCGTATCAAGTTCTGTAAATACTTACTTTCCTATTTCGGGAAATATAACACTGAATGCAGGAACTCAATCGATAGTTTTAGCAGGAGTACCCGCTACCGATCAGTATTCTAATAATTTTGGTGCAACTCCAATATCAGTAGGAGATTTGATTTTGATTATTCAGATGCAGGATGCTACGATAGATTATACCAATACAACAAGTTATGGTTCAGGAACGTCAAATAGCGGCCCGGATTCTTTAGGAGGTACCGGATTTACATCTTTAGGTAACACCGGAGTTTTTGAATATGTTATTGCAACTAATAATGTCCCGCTGACTGGTGGGAATTTAACGTTTAAGGGTACCGGAACTAATGGTGGAACCCTGAATAGTTTTTACAATGCAGATGCTACAACGACAAGAGGAAAGAGAACTTTTCAGATTGTAAGAGTACCCCAATATTCCAATTTAACACTTACTTCTTCTATAACAACGCCGCCTTTTAATGGTGTTGCAGGGGGAGTTATTGCTTTTAATGTTTCCGGTACATTCAATTTTGCCGGATTTTCTATTGATGGAAATGCCCGCGGTTTTAGAGGAGGTTATAGCCCTATAGCAGTATCTAATCTTAATAATTCTACAACTTATGTGGGATTATCAAGTAATAATACAATTTCAGGAAAAGGAGAAGGAATAGCCGGAACGCCCCGTTATATGTGGGATGGATTTAATCAGGTTGATAATGGAGTGGAAGGAATGCCTGGAGGATCTGCAGGAAGAGGAGCCCCTGCCAACGCTGGTGGAGGGGGTAATGACCACAACTCCGGAGGTGGAGGTGGAGGTAACGGTGGATTCGGTGGCTTAGGTGGTGCCGGATGGCAAGGTGGAGGCGGTGATGTTCTTCCATTAACAGGAGGAGGAAGACCGGGTTTCAGATCCTATCTTACAGCAACTGCCTTTCCAAGACTTGTCATGGGAGGTGGTGGTGGTGCCGGAGATGCCAATAATGCTTCAACAGGTGTTAAAGGTGGTGTCGGTGGTGCCATTATTCTTATTAATGCAGGTACCGTTCAGGGAACAGGTAACATTTATGCCAATGGAGGAAAAGGAGCACCAGGTGCTTTTTCAGGCTCACCCGATGGAGCAGGTGGTGGTGGTGCCGGAGGAACAGTATTATTGAATATCTCAAATAGTAGTACCGCTACGATCAGAATAGAAGCAACAGGAGGAGCAGGAGGAAATACTGAAAATGATAATAATAATTCACACGGACCTGGTGGTGGTGGTGGTGGTGGAATAATCAGACACAACCTTACCGGTACTGTAACCTTAACTACTACTGTAGTTGGAGGTAGCTCAGGAAGGTCTAATGCCGGTGCGGGAATCAGAAATGGTGCGGTAGATGGAACAGCAGGTAGTGCGTCAACTTTTACAGCACAGGATGTACCGCCAAATTTGCAGGTAAATTCTAATTGTTTCCCTGTTTTAGAAACAAAAGTAAAAGCACTTTCAACCGCATCAGCCTGTAATTCGATTGGAGAGAAAGTTTCTTATGAAATTCAGATCAAAAATACAGGAGTAGGGAATGCTGCAGGAGTATTTTTAGATTTTCTTTTTCCAACAGGTATCGAGTTCGATTCTGCTACAGCAACTTATTCCGCAGAAGCAACAGGACCTTCAGGAGTCTTAACAAATACTTCTACAGCTAATAATCCGGTATTCGGAGGTTTTAATATTGCACAAAATGGAGTGGTTACGATAACCTTAACAGGAAAAGTAGCGGCGTCTATGGCGGCGGGAACTTACAGTTCTAGTGCACAGGCATTGTATCTCGATCCAACACGTACAACTGCTAATCCAAGTAGAAGAATTACAGCATTTACGAACGCTTATGGTACTGCCAATAAAACCTATGAAGGAGCAAGTCAGGCAAATGTTCCCGGCACAAACTTTAAAGGTAGTGCAGAAACGGTAGATGATATTACAATTTTGGCATTGCCGGCAACTCCAACTGCTACGGTAACACAAGGAAATTGTCTTACACCAACAGGAACAATAACAGTCAATACCCCAGCTCCGGGAGCGGGAATAAGTTATACCTTAAGAGGAACAAATCCGGTAACGGCACCAGTAAATAATACATCAGGCGTTTTCTCCGGTTTAGTACCGAACAGCTATGTATTAACTACAACTAATGCTCAGGGATGTACTTCGGCTCCGACTGCAAGTATGACGATCAATCCGGTCGCCGGAGCACCAACAACTACAGGTGTTTCTATCTGTCAGGGAGGCAGCGGGTCACTAACAGCTACTTCTACGTGTTCAAATTCGGGGACTATACAATGGTACACATCGTCTATAAGTGTAACACCCATATTTACAGGTTCTTCTTTTAATCCTGTAGGTGTTGCGGGCTCAGGTTTGACCAATACAAATACACCGGGGACCACAACATATTATGCAGCTTGTCCGGGACTTGGAAGCTGTAGAACAGCTACAAATTTTGTAATTAATGCAATACCAACAATAACAGCAACAACACCAGCTTCGCGATGTGATGCAGGATCAGTAACATTAGGCGCTACGGCTTCTTCAGGAACCATTAATTGGTATGCTGCTGCGACAGGAGGTACATCATTAGCGACTGGTACGAATTTTATCACACCAAATTTATCAACAACTACTACTTATTATGTAGATGCTACAGGAAACGGGTGTACTACAGGAACAAGAACAGCAGTTACAGCAACAATAAATACAAGGCCTACAATAGATTCAACAACACAAGACTCCAGATGTGGTGCAGGAACATTAACATTAAATGCAACAGCATCAGCAGGGGCAACTATTAACTGGTATGCGGCTTCAACAGGCGGTACATCATTAAAAACTGGAACGAGTTATACTACACCAAGTTTATCAACGACAACTACTTATTATGTAGAGGCTACTTCACCTGAAGGTTGTACTTCAGCATCAAGAGTTGCAGTTGCGGCAGTGGTAAACACTGCTTCTACGATTGTATTTACCAGTGGTACACAAAACCCAACAATTTGTAATGGAACAGCAATTCCTAATATTGTTTATACATTTGGAGGAAGCGCAACCAATGCTGTTGCCTCAAACTTGCCGGCTGGTTTATCAGCTTCTGTTGATTCCAGTGCAAAGACAATCACGATTTCAGGAACACCAACTGCGAGTGGTACTTATACAATAACAACAGTTGGTCATACAGCACCTTGTACGGCTGCGACAATAAATGGAATTGTAACGATTACTACTGCATCAAATGCAGGTACTTTATCAGGTAATCAAACTATTTGTGTTGGAGGAACTACTACATTCACATCAAACGGAAATACGGGAGGAAGTTGGTCAAGCAATGCTACGGGAATTGCAACAGTAAACAGTACAACAGGTGCAATCACCGGAGTTTCAGCCGGAACTGCTACCATCACATACACGGTAACTGGAACAGGCGGTTGTACCAATGCAACAGCTACCAGAACGGTGACGGTAACTGCTGCACCAAACGCAGGGACTTTATCAGGAAACCAAAATATCTGTGTTGCCGGAACGACTACATTTACCTCAAACGGAACTACAGGCGGAAGCTGGTCAAGCAGTGATACTGCAATTGCTACAGTAAACAGTACAACAGGTGCAATCACCGGAGTTTCAGCCGGAACTGCTACCATCACTTATACAGTAACCGGAACAGGAGGTTGTGGAAATGCAACAGCTACCAGAATGGTGACGGTAACTGCCGCGCCAAATGCAGGTACTTTATCAGGGAATCAAACTATTTGTGTTGGAGGAACGACTACATTCACATCAAACGGAAATACGGGAGGAAGTTGGTCAAGCAATGCTACGGGAATTGCAACAGTAAACAGTACAACAGGTGCAATCACCGGAGTTTCAGCCGGAACTGCTACCATCACATACACGGTAACCGGAACAGGCGGTTGTACCAATGCAACAGCTACCAGAACGGTGACGGTAACTGCTGCACCAAACGCAGGGACTTTATCAGGAAACCAAAATATCTGTGTTGCCGGAACGACTACATTTACCTCAAACGGAACTACAGGCGGAAGCTGGTCAAGCAGTGATACTGCAATTGCCACAGTAAACAGTACAACAGGTGCAATCACCGGAGTTTCAGCCGGAACTGCAACGATCACTTATACAGTAACCGGAACAGGAGGTTGTGGCAATGCAACAGCTACGAGAACCGTAACAGTAACTGCCGCGCCAAATGCAGGTACTTTATCAGGGAATCAAACTATTTGTGTTGCCGGAACGACTACATTCACCTCAAACGGAACTACAGGCGGAAGCTGGTCAAGCAGTGATACCGCAATTGCCACAGTAAACAGTACAACAGGTGTTGTTACCGGAGTTTCAGCCGGAACTGCTACCATCACTTATACAGTAACCGGAACAGGAGGTTGTGGAAATGCAACAGCTACCAGAACGGTGACGGTAACTGCCGCGCCAAATGCAGGTACTTTATCAGGGAATCAAAATATTTGTGTTGCCGGAACGACTACATTCACCTCAAACGGAACTACAGGCGGAAGCTGGTCAAGCAGTGATACCGCAATTGCCACAGTAAACAGTACAACAGGTGCAATCACTGGAGTTTCAGCCGGAACTGCAACGATCACTTACACGGTAACCGGAACAGGAGGTTGTGGCAATGCAACAGCTACGAGAACCGTAACAGTAACTGCTGCACCAAATGCAGGAACTTTATCAGGTAACCAAACTATTTGTGTTGCCGGAACGACTACATTCACCTCAAACGGAACTACAGGCGGAAGCTGGTCAAGCAGTGATACCGCAATTGCCACAGTAAACAGTACAACAGGTGTTGTTACCGGAGTTTCAGCCGGAACTGCTACCATCACTTATACAGTAACCGGAACAGGAGGTTGTGGAAATGCAACAGCTACCAGAACGGTGACGGTAACTGCCGCGCCAAATGCAGGTACTTTATCAGGGAATCAAACTATTTGTGTTGCCGGAACGACTACATTCACCTCAAACGGAACTACAGGCGGAAGCTGGTCAAGCAGTGATACCGCAATTGCCACAGTAAACAGTACAACAGGTGCAATCACTGGAGTTTCAGCCGGAACTGCAACGATCACTTACACGGTAACCGGAACAGGAGGTTGTGGAAATGCAACAGCTACGAGAACCGTAACAGTAACTGCCGCACCAAACGCAGGGACTTTATCAGGGAATCAAACTATTTGTGTTGCCGGAACGACTACATTCACCTCAAACGGAACTACAGGCGGAAGCTGGTCAAGCAGTGATACCGCAATTGCCACAGTAAACAGTACAACAGGTGTTGTTACCGGAGTTTCAGCCGGAACTGCTACCATCACTTATACAGTAACCGGAACAGGAGGTTGTGGAAATGCAACAGCTACCAGAACGGTGACGGTAACTGCCGCGCCAAATGCAGGTACTTTATCAGGGAATCAAACTATTTGTGTTGCCGGAACGACTACATTCACCTCAAACGGAACTACAGGCGGAAGCTGGTCAAGCAGTGATACCGTAATTGCCACAGTAAACAGTACAACAGGTGCAATCACTGGAGTTTCAGCCGGAACTGCAACGATCACTTACACGGTAACCGGAACAGGAGGTTGTGGCAATGCAACAGCTACGAGAACCGTAACAGTAACTGCTGCACCAAATGCAGGAACTTTATCAGGTAACCAAACTATTTGTGTTGCCGGAACGACTACATTCACCTCAAACGGAACTACAGGCGGAAGCTGGTCAAGCAGTGATACCGCAATTGCCACAGTAAACAGTACAACAGGTGTTGTTACCGGAGTTTCAGCCGGAACTGCTACCATCACTTATACAGTAACCGGAACAGGAGGTTGTGGAAATGCAACAGCTACCAGAACGGTGACGGTAACTGCCGCGCCAAATGCAGGTACTTTATCAGGGAATCAAACTATTTGTGTTGCCGGAACGACTACATTCACCTCAAACGGAACTACAGGCGGAAGCTGGTCAAGCAGTGATACCGCAATTGCCACAGTAAACAGTACAACAGGTGCAATCACTGGAGTTTCAGCCGGAACTGCAACGATCACTTACACGGTAACCGGAACAGGCGGTTGTGGCAATGCAACAGCTACGAGAACCGTAACAGTAACTGCTGCACCAAATGCAGGAACTTTATCAGGTAACCAAACTATTTGTGTTGCCGGAACGACTACATTCACCTCAAACGGAACTACAGGCGGAAGCTGGTCAAGCAGTGATACCGCAATTGCCACAGTAAACAGTACAACAGGTGCAATCACTGGAGTTTCAGCCGGAACTGCAACGATCACTTACACGGTAACCGGAACAGGCGGTTGTGGCAATGCAACAGCTACGAGAACCGTAACGATGAGTGACACTGAGAAACCAACGATCACTTGTCCATCAAATGTTACGGCTGTAGCAGATGCTAATTCATGCGCTGCCACCGGAGTTGTTTTAGGCACTCCAGTAACTTCAGACAATTGCTCAGGAACAGTAACGGTAACTAACGATGCGCCATCCAGCTTCCCAATCGGAACCACTACGGTAACCTGGACGGCTACTGATGCTGCCGGAAATACTCAGACTTGTACGCAAACGGTAACGGTAAACGATACTCAAAAACCAACAATCACTTGTCCTTCAAATGTTACGGCTGTAGCCGATGCTAATTCATGCGCTGCCACCGGAGTTGTTTTAGGCACTCCAACTACAAGCGATAACTGTTCAGGAACAGTAACGGTAACTAACGACGCGCCATCCAGCTTCCCAATTGGAACCACAACGGTAACCTGGACGGCTACTGATGCTGCCGGAAATACGCAGACTTGTACGCAAACGGTAACGGTAAACGATACTCAAAAACCAACGATCACTTGTCCAGCGAATGTAACCGCTGTGGCCGATGCCAATTCATGCGCTGCCACCGGAGTTGTTTTAGGCACTCCAGTAACTTCAGACAATTGCTCAGGAACAGTAACGGTAACTAACGATGCGCCATCCAGCTTCCCAATCGGAACCACTACGGTAACCTGGACGGCTACTGATGCTGCCGGAAATACTCAGACTTGTACGCAAACGGTAACGGTAAACGATACTCAAAAACCAACGATCACTTGTCCATCAAATGTTACGGCTGTAGCAGATGCTAATTCATGTGCTGCCACCGGAGTTGTTTTAGGGACTCCAATTACAAGCGATAACTGTTCAGGAACAGTAACGGTAACTAACGACGCGCCATCAAGCTTCCCAATCGGAACCACCACGGTAACCTGGACGGCTACTGATGCTGCCGGAAATATTCAGACGTGTACGCAAACGGTAACGGTAAACGATACTCAAAAACCAACGATTACTTGTCCAGCGAATGTAACCGCTGTAGCAGATGCTAATTCATGTGCTGCCACCGGAGTTGTTTTAGGAACTCCAGTAACTTCAGACAATTGTTCAGGAACAGTAACAGTAACTAACGATGCACCATCCAGCTTCCCAATTGGAACCACCACGGTAACCTGGACGGCTACTGATGCTGCGGGTAATACTCAGACTTGTACGCAAACGGTAACGGTAAACGATACTCAAAAACCAACGATTACTTGTCCAGCGAATGTAACCGCTGTAGCAGATGCTAATTCATGTGCTGCCACCGGAGTTGTTTTAGGCACTCCAACTACAAGCGATAACTGTTCAGGAACAGTAACGGTAACTAACGACGCACCATCCAGCTTCCCAATCGGAACCACTACGGTAACCTGGACGGCTACTGATGCTGCCGGAAATATTCAGACTTGTACGCAAACGGTAACGGTAAACGATACGCAGAAACCAACCATCACTTGTCCGGCGAATGTTACTGCTGTGGCCGATGCCAATTCATGCGCTGCCACCGGAGTTGTTTTAGGTACTCCAACGACAGGCGATAACTGTTCAGGAACAGTAACGGTAACTAACGACGCACCATCCAGCTTCCCAATCGGAACCACTACGGTAACCTGGACGGCTACTGATGCTGCCGGAAATATTCAGACTTGTACGCAAACGGTAACGGTAAACGATACGCAGAAACCAACCATCACTTGTCCGGCGAATGTTACTGCTGTGGCCGATGCCAATTCATGCGCTGCCACCGGAGTTGTTTTAGGTACTCCAACGACAGGCGATAACTGCTCAGGAACAGTAACAGTTACTAACGACGCGCCATCCAGCTTCCCAATCGGAACCACCACGGTAACCTGGACCGCTACTGATGCTGCCGGAAATACTCAGACGTGTACGCAAACGGTAACGGTAAGCGATACTCAAAAACCAACGATCACTTGTCCTTCAAATGTTACTGCTGTAGCCGATGCCAATTCATGTGCTGCCACCGGAGTTATTTTAGGAACACCAACTACAAGCGATAACTGTTCAGGAACAATAACAGTTACTAACGACGCACCATCCAGCTTCCCAATCGGAATCACAACGGTAACCTGGACGGCTACTGATGCTGCCGGAAATACTCAGACTTGTACGCAAACGGTAACGGTAAACGATACGCAGAAACCAACGATCACTTGTCCAGCGAATGTTACGGCTGTGGCTGATACTAATTCATGCGCTGCCACCGGAGTTGTTTTAGGAACACCAGTAACTTCAGACAATTGCTCAGGAACCATAACGGTTACAAACGACGCACCATCCAGCTTCCCAATCGGAACCACTACGGTAACCTGGACGGCTACTGATGCTGCCGGAAATACTCAGACTTGTACGCAAACGGTAACGGTAAACGATACGCAGAAACCAACGATCACTTGTCCAGCGAATGTTACGGCTGTGGCTGATACTAATTCATGCGCTGCCACCGGAGTTGTTTTAGGAACACCAGTAACTTCAGACAATTGCTCAGGAACCATAGCGGTTACAAACGACGCACCATCCAGCTTCCCAATCGGAACCACTACGGTAACCTGGACGGCTACTGATGCTGCCGGAAATACTCAGACTTGTACGCAAACGGTAACGGTAAACGATACGCAGAAACCAACGATCACTTGTCCAGCGAATGTTACGGCTGTGGCTGATACTAATTCATGCGCTGCCACCGGAGTTGTTTTAGGTACTCCAACGACAGGCGATAACTGCTCAGGAACAGTAACAGTTACTAACGACGCGCCATCAAGCTTCCCAATCGGAACCACCACGGTAACCTGGACCGCTACTGATGCTGCCGGAAATACTCAGACGTGTACGCAAACGGTAACGGTAAGCGATACTCAAAAACCAACGATCACTTGTCCTTCAAATGTTACTGCTGTAGCCGATGCCAATTCATGCGCTGCCACCGGAGTTGTTTTAGGCACTCCAGTAACTTCAGACAATTGCTCAGGAGTTGTAACGGTAACTAATGACGCGCCATCCAGCTTCCCAATCGGAACCACTACGGTAACCTGGACCGCTACTGATGCTGCCGGAAATACTCAGACTTGTACGCAAACGGTAACGGTAAACGATACGCAGAAACCAACGATCACTTGTCCAGCGAATGTTACGGCTGTGGCTGATACTAATTCATGCGCTGCCACCGGAGTTGTTTTAGGAACACCAGTAACTTCAGACAATTGCTCAGGAACCATAGCGGTTACAAACGACGCACCATCCAGCTTCCCAATCGGAACCACTACGGTAACCTGGACGGCTACTGATGCTGCCGGAAATACTCAGACTTGTACGCAAACGGTAACGGTAAACGATACGCAGAAACCAACGATCACTTGTCCAGCGAATGTTACGGCTGTGGCTGATACTAATTCATGCGCTGCCACCGGAGTTGTTTTAGGTACTCCAACGACAGGCGATAACTGCTCAGGAACAGTAACAGTTACTAACGACGCGCCATCAAGCTTCCCAATCGGAACCACCACGGTAACCTGGACGGCTACTGATGCTGCGGGTAATACTCAGACTTGTACGCAAACGGTAACGGTAAACGATACTCAAAAACCAACGATCACTTGTCCATCAAATGTTACGGCTGTAGCAGATGCTAATTCATGTGCTGCCACCGGAGTTGTTTTAGGGACTCCAATTACAAGCGATAACTGTTCAGGAACAGTAACGGTAACTAACGACGCGCCATCAAGCTTCCCAATCGGAACCACCACGGTAACCTGGACCGCTACTGATGCTGCGGGTAATACTCAGACTTGTACGCAAACGGTAACGGTAAACGATACTCAAAAACCAACGATCACTTGTCCATCAAATGTTACGGCTGTAGCAGATGCTAATTCATGTGCTGCCACCGGAGTTGTTTTAGGCACTCCAGTAACTTCAGACAATTGCTCAGGAGTTGTAACGGTAACTAATGACGCGCCATCCAGCTTCCCAATCGGAACCACAACGGTAACCTGGACCGCTACTGATGCTGCCGGAAATATTCAGACCTGTACGCAAACGGTAACGGTAAACGATACTCAAAAACCAACGATCACTTGTCCAGCGAATGTTACTGCTGTAGCCGATGCCAATTCATGCGCTGCCACCGGAGTTGTTTTAGGAACTCCAGTAACTTCAGACAATTGTTCAGGAACAGTAACGGTAACTAACGATGCGCCATCCAGCTTCCCAATCGGAACCACAACGGTAACCTGGACGGCTACTGATGCTGCCGGAAATATTCAGACGTGTACGCAAACGGTAACGGTAAACGATACTCAAAAACCAACGATTACTTGTCCAGCGAATGTAACAGCTGTAGCCGATGCTAATTCATGCGCTGCCACCGGAGTTGTTTTAGGCACTCCAGTAACTTCAGACAATTGCTCAGGAGTTGTAACGGTAACTAACGACGCGCCATCCAGCTTCCCAATCGGAACCACTACGGTAACCTGGACCGCTACTGATGCTGCGGGTAATACTCAGACTTGTACTCAAACGGTGAAAGTAATTGGACCAATCAAAGCTACTGAAGATCGTGTAACATCTTTTAATGGAGTTCTGGGCGGAATCGCAGTTCCAAGTGTTCTGGATAATGACTCTCTAAACTGTAAAAATGTAGTGGCTAATGAAGTTATAATTACTTCGACTACAACTTTACCTTCAAATTTAAATTTTGACACTAATACAGGAACTGTTACAGTTCAGCCAAATACGCCAACTGGAACTTACACTTTTGATTATCAAATTTGTGAGGTTGCAAATCCAACAGCGAATTGTGCAACAGCTACAGTTACTATTATTGTACAAAACCCAATCGTAGCCAACGATGATAATACTTACCCAGTTCAAACACCGGGTACAACAACAGCGACCACTATTGGAAACGTAACGGTAAACGATACCTTAAACGGACAGCCGGTAACCGCTGCCAATACCAATGTAACCCCAATCAAAACAGGACCATTGAGTATTGATGCTAACGGAGTATTGACTTTAGATCCAAACACTGTATCAGGAACTTACCAAATCACCTATGAAATCTGTGAAGAAGGAGCGACTCTTCCAAACTGTACTACTGCTACAGCCACAGTTGAAGTTAAAAATCCAATCGTAGCCAACGATGATAATACTTACCCAGTTCAAACACCGGGTATCACAACGGCAACCACAGTTGGAAACGTAACTGTAAACGATACTTTAAACGGACAGCCGGTGACCGCTGCCAATACCAATGTAACCCCAATCAAAACAGGACCATTGAGTATTGATGCTAACGGAGTATTGACTTTAGATCCAAACACTGTATCAGGAACTTACCAAATCACCTATGAAATCTGTGAAGAAGGAGCGACTCCTCCAAACTGTACTACTGCTACAGCCACAGTTGAAGTTAAAAATCCAATCGTAGCCAACGATGATAATACTTACCCAGTTCAAACACCGGGTATCACAACGGCAACCACAGTTGGAAACGTAACTGTAAACGATACTTTAAACGGACAGCCGGTGACCGCAGCCAATACCAATGTAACCCCAATCAAAACAGGACCATTGAGTATTGATGCTAATGGAGTATTGACTTTAGATCCAAACACCGTATCAGGAACTTACCAAATCACCTATGAAATCTGTGAAGAAGGAGCGACTCCTCCAAACTGTTCAAGTGCTACAGCCACAGTTGAAGTTAAAAATCCAATCGTAGCCAACGATGATAATACTTACCCAGTTCAAACACCGGGTATCACAACGGCAACCACAGTTGGAAACGTAACTGTAAACGATACTTTAAACGGACAGCCGGTGACCGCTGCCAATACCAATGTAACCCCAATCAAAACAGGACCATTGAGTATTGATGCTAACGGAGTATTGACTTTAGATCCAAACACTGTATCAGGAACTTACCAAATCACCTATGAAATCTGTGAAGAAGGAGCGACTCCTCCAAACTGTACTACTGCTACAGCCACAGTTGAAGTTAAAAATCCAATCGTAGCCAACGATGATAATACTTACCCAGTTCAAACACCGGGTATCACAACGGCAACCACAGTTGGAAACGTAACGGTAAACGATACCTTAAACGGACAGCCGGTAACCGCTGCCAATACCAATGTAACGCCAATCAAAACAGGACCATTGAGTATTGATGCTAACGGAGTATTGACTTTAGATCCAAACACTGTGTCAGGAACTTACCAAATCACTTATACTATTTGTGAAGAAGGAGCAACACCTGCAAACTGTACTACTGCTACAGCCACAGTTGAAGTTAAAAATCCAATCGTAGCCAACGATGATAATACTTACCCAGTTCAAACACCAGGTACAACAACAGCGACCACTATTGGAAACGTAACGGTAAACGATACCTTAAACGGACAGCCGGTAACCGCTGCCAATACCAATGTAACGCCAATCAAAACAGGACCATTGAGTATTGATGCTAATGGAGTATTGACTTTAGATCCAAACACCGTATCAGGAACTTACCAAATCACCTATGAAATCTGTGAAGAAGGAGCGACTCCTCCAAACTGTTCAAGTGCTACAGCCACAGTTGAAGTTAAAAATCCAATCGTAGCCAACGATGATAATACTTACCCAGTTCAAACACCGGGTATCACAACGGCAACCACAGTTGGAAACGTAACGGTAAACGATACTTTAAACGGACAGCCGGTGACCGCAGCCAATACCAATGTAACCCCAATCAAAACAGGACCATTGAGTATTGATGCTAACGGAGTATTGACTTTAGATCCAAACACCGTATCAGGAACTTACCAAATCACTTATACTATTTGTGAAGAAGGAGCAACACCTGCAAACTGTTCAAGTGCTGCAGCCACAGTTGAAGTTAAAAACCCAATCGTAGCCAACGATGATAATACTTACCCAGTTCAAACACCGGGTACAACAACAGCGACCACTATTGGAAACGTAACGGTAAACGATACCTTAAACGGACAGCCGGTAACCGCTGCCAATACCAATGTAACCCCAATCAAAACAGGACCATTGAGTATTGATGCTAACGGAGTATTGACTTTAGATCCAAACACTGTGTCAGGAACTTACCAAATCACTTATACTATTTGTGAAGAAGGAGCTACGCCTGCAAACTGTACTACTGCTACAGCCACAGTTGAAGTTGGAAAAGCGGTTATTAATGCAGTGACAGAAGAGACCCTTTCGATAAACGGAAGTATTGGCGGCACTACAGCTTCATTGATAACAAATGATACTTTGAATGGAAATCCGGCAGTAATTAAAAATAGTGTTGGAGGAGTAATCTTAAAAGCGATAAATGTTCCAACAGGATTAACTTTAAATGCAGATGGAACTGTAACGGTAAAAGCCGGAACACCAATAGGAAGATACGAAGTGGAGTATAGTATTTGCGAATATCTGAATCCGACGAATTGTTCTACAGTAAAAAGTTATGTTCCGGTAACAGGAGCGGTTATAAAAGCGAATAATGATAATGCCGGAACTGTTGACAGTAGTAAAGGACAAAGTTCTCCAACTAGTATTTTCCAAAACGATACTCTAAACGGAGTATTACTGAATCCTTCAAGCGTTATCTTAACGACGATTGTGCCAAATCCGAATTTAACTTTAAAATCTGATGGTAGAATTGAAGTAAAATCAGGAACTCCTTCCGGAACTTATGAATTAACGTATCAAATTTGTGAAGCCTTAAATCCAACTAATTGCAGTCAGGCAGTGGCGAAAATTACAGTAATTAATGTAGTGGATCCAGATCCTCCTGTACCTCCAGGACCAATCGTAGTGGTAAATGATGGAATTGTAAATGTTGACGGTATAAATGGTGCTCTTGAATTTATAAATGTTTTCGGCAATGATTTATTGAAAGGTTTACCAATTAATCCTTCGGAAGTTATATTTACGGATCTGTCAAAAAATCCTCATTTTGAGTTTAATTCAGACGGAACTGTAAATGTGAAACCAAACACTCCGGGTGGAACTTATGCCTTAAACTATCAGCTTTGTGAAAAAGCAATTCCAACCAATTGTGGTACTGCTACATTGACTGTTTTTGTTGAAGTTCCTGCTATTGCAGTAATTAAAACAGCAGTATTTAATGACGAAAACGGAAGCGGATTTGCAAATGCAGGCGAAACCATTACGTACAGATTTAAAGTAACCAATACCGGAAACGTTCCATTAAAAGGCATCACCGTTTCAGATCCTTTACCGGGAGTTGTCGTTTCAGGACAGGCAATTGATTTAGGTGTAAACGAATCTGACGAATATAACTTTAAAGCTACCTATAAAATCACACAAAGTGATATCAATAAAGGAAGCGTAAGCAACCAGGCAAGCGTTCAGGGACGAAGCAATAAAGGAGTTGTTGTAGATGATATTTCAGATGATGAAAGTATTCTGGAAGATAAACCTACCGTATTAGATTTAAAAGGTTGTGTTATAAAAGTCTTTAACGCGTTTTCGCCAAATGGAGATGACAAAAACAGCAGATTCTATATTCAGGGCTTAGAATGTTATCCAAGCAATACGGTTGAAATATACAACCGTTGGGGAGTTCTGGTCTTCGAAAAAGATAACTACAATAACGAAGACCGTGTTTTTAAAGGTTTCTCAGAAGGGCGTACTACTATAAAACAATCCGAAGGATTACCGGTAGGTACATATTTCTACATCCTGAAATACAAAGACAACGAATCGAATTCGCATGAACAATCGGGTTATTTATATATAAACAAGTAAAAATTACAGCGGTCTGGTACTCCCGGGCCGCTTCTTAAAAGCCATTCAAATGAAAAAGATAATTGTAATGTTCCTGTTTTTTACAGTGGTGTGTTCGGCGCAGCAAGATGCTCAATACACACAATACATGTATAATACCATGGCAATAAATCCGGCTTATGCGGGTTCCCGTGGGGCGTTAAGTGTTTTCGGATTGTACCGTACACAATGGGTTGGACTGGACGGAGCACCCGAAACCAGTACCTTCGCCATAAATACACCTATAAACAACAGCAATTTAGGATTGGGAGTTTCTTTGGTAAACGATAAAATTGGTCCAACCAATGAGAACACTTTATCGGCTGATTTGTCGTATAGTGTTCCAACTTCAGAAACCTTTAAACTTTCTTTCGGGATAAAAGCAACAGCAAATCTTTTTAATCTGGATATCAATAAACTGAATCCTGAAAATCAGGGAGATCCGCAGTTTCAGAATTTAAACAATCGAATCACACCCAATATTGGAGCCGGGGTTTATTGGCATTCTGATAAAGCCTATTTGGGATTATCAATTCCGAATTTTATCGAAACCAATCGATACAATGATGATGATACCGCTATTTTTAAGGATAAGATTAACTATTATTTAATGGCAGGTTACGTTTTTGATCTGGATTATTACATCAAATTCAAACCGGCATTGTTGACCAAAATGGTTCAGGGAGCCCCTTTACAGGTCGATGTTTCAGGTAATTTTATGTTCAATGATAAATTCGTAATCGGATTGGCTTATCGTTGGAGTGCGTCGGTTAGTGTAATGGCAGGTTTTCAGATTACAGATGGCTTATATGTAGGTTATGGTTACGATCATGAAACGACTAATTTAAGAAGATACAATTCGGGGTCGCATGAGGTCTTCCTGCGTTTTGAGTTCCTTAATAATTACAATAGAATTACTTCACCAAGATTCTTTTAAAAAGCCAGCCCTTCATGAAAAGCCAAAAACTACAATATACCATCTTCTTTTTATTCCTGTTTTTCAATGCAATTGCACAAACGGGCAGTATAAAGTATGCCGATACTAAATACGAAAAATACGCTTATATCGATGCTATAAAAATCTATGAAAATGTAGCGGAGAAAGGATACAAAGACGAAAAAATGTTTCAGCGTCTGGGAAATTCTTATTATTTTAATGGAGAACTGGTAAAAGCTTTAAAATGGTACGATGAACTGTTTGCCATGAACAAAGAACAAGAAGCGGAGTATTTGTACCGATATGCACAATGCCTTAAAGCTTCTGGAAATTACACTAAAGCAGATGCAATCTTAGAAAAATTCAATCAAAAACAAGCAACAGATAAAAGAGGGATCTTGTTCGAATCCAATAAAAATTATCTGAACGAGATAAAAGCAAATTCAGGACGATTTGAAATTGCCGATGCCGGAATAAACTCTAAATATTCAGATTATGGAAGTACCATTTTTGATAACAAATTAGTTTTTACCTCTGCACGAGATACCGGTGGAGTAGCAAAGAAAAATTTCAAGTGGACCAACCGATCCTTTACCAATTTGTATACCTCCGAATTATTACCGGATGGAAGTTTAGGAACACCACAGCGTTTTCAGAAAAAAGTAAATACAAAATTCAACGAATCGACACCCGTTTTTACAAAAGACGGCCGAACAATGTATTTTACAAGAAACAACTTCCTGAACGGTAAAAGAGGAAGAGACGAGAACAAAGTCACCTTATTAAAGTTGTACAAAGCAAATTTAGTAGAAGGAGAATGGAAAAATATCGAAGCACTTCCGTTTAACAGTGATCAGTATAGCGTAGCGCATCCTACCTTAAGTGTAGACGAAAAAACACTCTATTTTGCTTCAGATATGCCGGGAACTTTAGGGCAATCCGACTTGTTTAAAGTAGCCATAAATGAGGATGGGACCTTTGGAAAACCTCAAAATTTGGGATCAGCAATCAATACCGAAGGACGAGAAACGTTTCCTTTTATTTCAGAAGATAACGAACTTTATTTTGCAACAGACGGAAGACCCGGATTAGGCGGACTAGATGTATTTGTGACCAAAATAAATGATCAGGGTAGCTTTGAAGAAATACAAAATATTGGAGAACCAATTAACAGTCCGCAAGACGATTTTGCTTTTATAATCAACAGTAAAGACAGAAACGGATTTTTCTCTTCCAATAGAGATAAGGGACATGGATTTGATGATGTTTACCGATTTATAGAAAGACGAAAGCTAAATTGCGAACAGCAATTAACAGGTACAATTACCGATTCAGAAACCAATGTCATTCTTTCAAATGCGAATGTGGCATTGTTCGATGAAAATTTCCAACTCGTTGCCGAAGCCATCACTGATAACAATGGAAATTACATTTTTCCAAATGTAAAATGTGGAAAAAACTATTTCGTACGAGCGTCCAAAACAGATTATGAGAGTAAGGAAGTACCGGTCGCAATAAAAAGAAACTCCGGAAAAACGACTTTATTGATTCAGCTGGAAAAAAGAATTAAACCGATTGAGGTGGGAACAGATCTGGCAAAAACACTCGATATTCCGATCATCTATTTTGATCTCGATAAAGCCACGATCAAAAAAGAATCGGCTTATCAGTTAGAGAAAATAGTCGAAATTCTAAAACAATATCCGGCTTTGAAATTGGATATTCGTTCCCATACAGACAGTCGACAAACTCAGCAGTATAATCAGGTTTTATCCGACAAGAGAGCCAAATCAACCCGAAACTGGCTGATACAAAAAGGAGTAGACCCAGCCCGATTAACTGCAAAAGGATACGGCGAAACCCAATTGGTAAACCAATGTTCTGATGGCGTAAAATGTACCGATGAAGAACATGAACGCAACCGAAGAAGCGAATTCGTAATCACCAATTTGTAAATAAAAAGCAATAGATGAAAGCTTTTTTCTAAATTTTAGAAAAGGGCTTTTTTCGTTGTTATGAAGTAGGTTTCACAATCTTATCATCCCGAGGAACGAGGGATCACACCACCAGCCAGCAACAAAAACTTTGTGCCTTAGCGTCTTCGCGAGCAAAAAAATAATGATTCATTCATTTGCAGGATGAGAACTAGTAGCAACCATTTGGCTAATTTCACTTAGAAACTCAAATTCATCCACAGGAAACATCTGTAGAACACTTTCTAAAATAAGACCTACATTAATACCATTTTCGGAATTTTCATATCGATTCTGATTCAACGCAAGAATGCATAATTTAAGCATATCAGTAATCACACTGCCCAACTCCGAATAATTTGCAAGCTTAATTTGAGTCGTATTGGCTTCTGCATTCTCATTGGCCGATTTTGGAGTGCGGAAATATCGGGTGGTTAGTTTTTGTAATTGCTCTAGATTTTTAAATTCATTTGTTTCCATGATAGTATTTTTGATGTATTAATTTCTATTCTTTTTTCACAAATTAAATCTATTAAACTATTGGCATAAATAGCACGATATTTATGTCGTGTTAATAAAATATTGTATTCTTTCTAATTTTAAGAAAGTTATTTTTTTAAGTTTTTTCTTATAAAATAATAACTAGATTTGCAATTATTAATAATCAGAAGCTTCAAAAAAGGGCTGAAAGCCCCAAAAGCAATAGCGTAGTGCAACACACTACGAATTAGATAGATGATAACAATCGCCCTGAAAGGGCAAAAGCAAAAAAAGCAAGAAAAACATGCCGCAATCATTATCAAAAGTATACGTTCATTTGGTATTTAGCACCAAAGGACGTTATCCCTTTATTGACAACGTCATACAAGAGCGTTTATGGGAATATCTTGGAGGAATTTGTAAAGGATTAGAATGCAATCCAATTCAGATAGGAGGATATAAAGATCATGTACATGTACTGTGTTTACTATCTAAAAAAGTCACTCAAATGAAATTGGTCGAAGAGGTAAAAAAGCAATCTTCAAAATGGATAAAAACCATAGACGATCGTTACGAGAAATTTTATTGGCAAGATGGTTATGGGATCTTTTCTGTTAATCCATCACAACTAGAGAGAGTAATACAATATGTTAAGAATCAGGAAGAACATCATAAAAAGTGTACGTTCAAAGAAGAGCTGGTGGCATTTTTAAACAAATATCAGGTAGCTTATGATGAACGTTTTCTATGGGATTAGTGCTTTCGCCCTTTCAGGGCTTAGGGGGTAATCGTTTTTACATTCGTAGTGCGTTGCACTACGCTGTTGTTAAGGCTCTTTCAGAGCATGTTCGGAACGTTTATGATTTGAAGTCCAGTCTATATAGTAAGCTAAAGTGCATTTAATTGATATTCATTTGTTTATAGTTATAGTTGCTCTAGACCTTAAAAAAGAGGGCTGAAAGCCAAAAAATAACATTAGCTTTCAGGGCTTAGGGTAGGAGTCATTTTTTATTCGTAATGAAGTACATTACGCTGTTGCTAAGGCTCTTTCAGAGTATATTAGAAACGTTTATGATTTGAAGCCCTTTATTATAAAAACAAAATATATTTAATTGATATTCATTTGTTTATAGTTAGGTCTTTAAAAAAGGGCTGAAAGCCCCAAAAGCATTAGCGTAGTGCGTAGCGCTATGAAATTAGTTAGTAATGAATATCGCCCTGAAAGGGCAAAAGCAAATTTTTAACAGCATTCTTTTTTATTTAGAATAAATCTGACAATCAAAAAAACAATGCGCTTTTCGTAAAAAAGGATTAAAATTCGATTCATTCTTTAAACTAAAATTTATAAAACATAAAATATTAGTTATTTTGCTTAAAATGAATGTTTTATGGTTTTAAAAAACCGTTTTTCATTGTGGTGTATCTACATTTTTTTCTAACTTTATAAATCTAAAATTTTTCAGCTATGACTGTAGAACAAATATTAAACGCAAAAGGGAAAAATGTTTACTCAGTTCTTTCAACCACAACGGTTTATGAAGCCTTAAAGGTGATGGGAGAGAAAAACATAGGTGCCATTCTTGTTATTGATGGTTCCGATTTAAAAGGAATATTGTCTGAGAGGGATTATGCTCGAAAAATTGTTTTGAAAGATAAATCATCAAAAGAAACTTTTGTGCATGAAATTATGGAAAGCAATGTTTTCTCGGTAAAACTTTCAAATAAGATTGAAGATTGTATGGAACTGATGAGTACCAAAAGAATTAGACATTTACCGGTTCTGGAAGATGGAATTGTGGTAGGAATAATATCAATAAGTGATGTGGTTAAGGCCATTATAGAAATTCAGAAAGATACTATTAATCATTTAAACTCTTATATTTCGCAATAAAACAACCAAAAAATAAAACATATCAAAAAAATAGTCCAAATTATTTTGGGCTATTTTTTTTTCGCTCCGAATTTTATTTTTAGGAAAAGAAAGCAGTAAAAATAGGCCATTTTAAAACAAGACTTATATCTTTGTAAGCTAGAATAAAAGCTAAAAATAAATGAACAAAGAGAGTAAAAGAAGAGAAGCGTTACTGTACCATTCAGAACCAACTCCAGGAAAAATTCAGGTAGTTCCAACAAAAAAATATGCAACCCAAAGAGATTTATCTTTGGCTTATTCGCCGGGAGTTGCAGAGCCATGTTTAGACATTGCAGCAAACGTAGAAGACGTTTACAAATATACAGCAAAAGGAAATTTAGTTGCCGTAATCTCAAACGGTACAGCAGTTTTAGGACTTGGAGACATTGGTCCTGAGGCTTCTAAGCCAGTAATGGAAGGAAAAGGACTGTTGTTTAAAATATTCTCTGACATTGACGTTTTTGATATCGAAATCGGTACAAAAGATATCGAAGAATTTATTCAGACCGTAAAAAATATCGCTCCAACTTTTGGAGGGATAAATCTGGAAGACATTAAAGCACCGGAATCTTTCGAAATCGAAAGACGATTGGTAGAAGAATTAGACATTCCGGTAATGCACGACGACCAGCACGGTACTGCAATTATCTCGGCAGCAGCTTTAATTAATGCCCTTGAATTGGCAGGAAAAAAAGCAGAAGATGTAAAAGTGGTAGTTTCGGGTGCAGGTTCTGCAGCGATCGCTTGTACGGATTTATATGTTTCATTGGGAGTTCAGGTTAAGAACATCAGAATGTTTAACAGTAAAGGACTTTTAACAAAAGACAACAGTTCACTATCAGAATTGCAGTTGAAATATGCAGTTGACGGAGCTAAAATTGATTTAGCAGAAGCAGTGAAAGGGGCTGATGTTTTCATCGGATTATCTTCAGGAGGTATTTTGTCACCTGAAATGTTATTGACCATGAACGAGAATCCGATTGTTTTTGCAATGGCAAATCCAAATCCGGAAATCGATTATAACTTAGCGACAGAAACCCGTAAAGACATTATTATGGCTACGGGACGTTCAGATTTTCCTAATCAGGTAAATAACGTTTTAGGATTCCCATATATTTTTAGAGGGGCGCTAGACGTACGTGCTACAAAAATTAACGAAGCGATGAAAATGGCAGCTGTAAAAGCATTGGCTATTTTGGCAAAAGAGCCGGTACCGGAGCAGGTTAACGTAGCATACGGAGCAACAAAATTAGGTTTTGGTCAGGAGTATATCATCCCTAAACCATTTGATCCTAGGTTGATTACCGTGGTTGCGCCTGCAGTTGCAAAAGCAGCAATGGAATCAGGAGTAGCAAAAAATCCTATTACAGACTGGGCAGCTTATGAAGATACGCTTCGCGAACGTATGGGGAACGACAATAAAATGGTACGTTTGATTACCAACCGTGCTAAAGTAAGTCCGAAAAGAATTGTTTTTGCAGAAGCAGATCAGTTAAACGTACTTAAAGCAGCACAGATCGTACACGAAGACGGAATTGGTCATCCAATTTTATTAGGAAATAAAGAAGTTATTTTAGAACTTAAAGAAGAATTAGGTTTTGATGCTGAACTTGAGATTATTGATCCTAAAACCAATGAAGAAGAAGGAAGACGTAACAGATTTGCTAATTCTTACTGGGAAACAAGAGGAAGAAGAGGCGTTTCGTTATTAGATTCACAAAAATTCATGCGTGAAAGAAACTATTTCGCAGCAATGATGGTGAACGAAGGAGAAGCAGATGCTTTGGTAACAGGTCATACAAGAAGTTATCCGACTGTTGTAAAGCCAATGTTGCAATTGATTGAAAAAGCACCGGGAGCTTCATTAGTGGCTACAGCCAATATGATGTTGACTTCTCGCGGACCAATGTTCTTGTCAGATACAGCAATTAACATCAATCCTTCAACAGAAGATTTGATTAACATTGCGATCATGACGGCTAAAACCGCTAAAATGTTTGGTGTAGAGCCAGTTATTGCAATGGTTTCTTATTCAAACTTCGGATCTTCAACAAGTCCAAGCGCTTCAAAAGTGAGAGAAGCGGTAGCTTATTTGCATAAAAACCACCCGGAAATGATTGTTGACGGAGAAATTCAGGCAGATTTTGCCTTGAATCAGGAAATGCTTGCAGAGAAATTCCCGTTCTCAAAATTAGCAGGAAAGAAAGTAAATACCTTGATTTTTCCTAACTTAGATTCAGCTAACATTACTTATAAATTGCTAAAAGAACTTTACAAAGTAAATTCTATTGGACCAATTATGATGGGAATGGGTAAACCGGTTCACATTTTTCAATTAGGAGCAAGTGTTGAAGAAATGGTAAATATGGCTGCAATCGCAGTTATTGACGCTCAGGAAAAAGAAAGTAAAAAGATTAAATTAGCGAAATAGTAGAAATAATTAGGGTCAAATAATAATGTCGTATTTTTAATGCATTTTTGTTATATTTGACCTTAATAAATAATACTATGATAGCACATTTACAGGGGAAATTAGTAGAGAAAAATCCAACAGAAGTCATCATTGAGTGTGGCGGAGTAGGTTATCAGGTAAATATTTCTTTACATACCTTTTCATTAATTCCCAATGTAGAAAATATAAAATTGTATACGCATCTTCAAATCAAAGAAGATGCGCATACATTATTTGGTTTTGTAGAAAAATCAGAACGCGAAATATTCAGAATGCTATTGTCGGTTTCAGGAATTGGTGCAAACATTGCCAGAACCATGCTGTCATCAATAGAACCAAGACAAATTATCAATGCTATTGCCTCAGGAGACGTAGGCGTAATCCAGTCCATAAAAGGAATTGGGAACAAAACAGCACAAAGAGTTATACTAGATTTAAAAGAAAAAGTGTTAAAATTGTACGATTTGGACGAAGTTTCGATCGTGCAGAACAATACAAATCGAGATGAAGCGTTATCTGCTTTGGAGGTCTTAGGTTTTGTTCGTAAAACTTCTGAAAAAGTAGTGGAGAAAATCGTAAAAGAAGACCCGGAAGCTACCGTAGAAACCATCATCAAGAAAGCATTAAAAAGCCTATAAAACCAATTTATTTAAACCAACTAGTATGCGTAAAATTTGTATTTTTTTACTGTTTTTATTTTGCGGTAATGTTTTGCGTGCGCAAGTAAATCCCACAGTTCAAGATACAACTAAAACACAATTCTCTGTTGGTAAAGTAGAATTAGGAAATCCGCCAAGTATACTTTCAGCCTATCGGTATGATCCTATAACCGACCGCTACATTTACACCAGTTCAGTGGATGGTTTTAATATCAATTATCCAATTGTATTAACGCCAAAAGAATATGAAGATTTAGTTTTGAAAGAATCCAGAAGAGATTATTTCAGAAAAAAATCAGATGCTATTGATGGTAAAAAATCGGGAAGTGAGGCCGCCAAAAAGAATTTACTGCCGCGATATTATATCAATTCAGGACTTTTCGAAAGTATCTTCGGAAGTAATACTATAGACGTAAAGCCAACAGGATCAGTAGAAATGGACTTGGGGATTCGGTATACCAAACAGGATAATCCGGCTTTTTCACCAAGAAACAGATCCAGTCTTACTTTTGATTTCGATCAGCGAATCAGTATGAGTTTGCTCGGAAAAGTAGGAACCAGATTAGAGGTAAATGCAAATTATGATACCCAGTCTACTTTTGCCTTTCAAAATTTATTTAAACTGGCGTACACTCCTTCAGAAGATGATATAGTTCAGAAAGTGGAAGTTGGTAACGTGAGTATGCCTTTAAACAGCACCCTTATTCGAGGGGCTCAAAGTTTGTTTGGGGTGAAAACAGTTTTGCAATTTGGTAAAACAACTGTTACCGGAGTTTTCTCAGAACAAAAGTCGCAAACCAAGAGTATAGTTGCAGAAGGTGGCGGTACCGTACAAAACTTTGATTTGTATGCATTGGATTATGATAATGACCGACATTTCTTCTTGTCTCAGTATTTCAGAAATAAATACGATGCCTCATTAAAAAGTTATCCTTTCATTGATAGCCGTGTTCAGGTTACGAGAATAGAAGTTTGGGTAACCAACAAACAAAATAGGGTAGCTACAAACAACAATAACTTACGTAACATTATCGCGCTTCAGGATTTAGGAGAAGGGCAGGTTACGGGAGTTCCGGACAATCAGGTAGTGGTGATAAGTAATCCGGTTGGATTCTTTAACAACCCTATCGATACGCCAACAAACAATACCAACAATAAATACGATCCGGCTACTATTGGCAAACCCGGAGCTTATTTAAATTCCAATATTAGAGAAATCGTAACCGCAAAATCGGGATTCAATAACGCAAATACCAGCGAGGGAACAGATTATTCGGTATTAGAAAACGCCAGAAAACTAACAGCAAACGAATTTACTTTCAATCCGCAATTGGGATACATCTCCTTACAGCAGCGTTTGGCTAATGACGAAATTTTAGCAGTAGCATTTGAATACACGGTTGGAGGAAAAGTATATCAGGTAGGAGAGTTCGGAAGTGATGGGGTTGACGGAACCGTAGTGACCGGAAACAACAATGCGAATAAAGCAATCATCACTCAGAGTTTAGTGTTAAAAATGCTGAAAAGTAATTTGACGAACGTTCAGAATCCGGTTTGGAATCTGATGATGAAAAACGTATACCAAATTCCTCAGGCATATCAAATCAAACAAGACGATTTCAGATTAAACATACTGTATACAGATCCTTCTCCGATCAACTATATTTCTCCGGTACCGGGAACAACTTTCCCTGCAAATCCTACACCGGACAATAAAGTCGAACTGACTCCTTTATTGAATGTCTTTAATCTGGACCGATTGAATTATAACAATGATCCGCAAGCCGGAGGAGATGGTTTCTTTGATTATATTCCGGGAATTACGGTAGACGTTCAGAACGCTCGAATTATTTTTACCACCAAAGAGCCTTTTGGAGAATTGTTGTTTAAAAAGTTACAAAATACAGGTTCAGGGGAGAACTATGACGATCCAACTACCTATAATGCCAATCAGAAAAGATATGTGTTTAGAAACATGTACCGAAATACACAGTCCGGAGCTTTGCAGGACAGTGATAAGAATAAATTTTTACTGAGAGGAAAATACAAATCATCAGGAAGCAATGGTATTCCAATCGGAGCGTTTAATGTTCCGCAGGGATCTGTTGTCGTTATGGCAGCCGGAAGAAGACTGGTTGAAGGAATCGATTATAGTGTAGATTACCAATTGGGACGTGTTCAGATTTTGGATCCTTCGCTTCAGGCTTCTAATACACCAATTGAGGTGTCATTGGAGAATAATTCAATTTTCGGACAACAGACCCGAAGATTTATTGGGTTCAATATTGAGCATAAAATCTCGGATAAATTTGTGGTAGGAGGAACTTATCTGAAAATGAATGAAAGACCGTTTACGCAAAAATCAAGTTACGGTCAGGAATCCGTAAACAATACTATTTTTGGGGTTAACGGAAATTACTCCACCGAAGTTCCTTTCTTTACCAGATTAGTGAATAAATTACCGAATATCGATACCGATGTTCCTTCTAATCTTTCGATAAGAGGAGAAGTAGCTTTCTTAAAACCGGATGCTCCAAAAGCCAGTGATTTTGAAGGAGAGGCAACCATTTATGTGGATGATTTCGAAGGTTCTCAGTCTACCATCGATATGCGATCAGCGTATGCGTGGAGTCTGGCTTCGACACCTTTCATAAATTCTTTAAATGATAATACTTTTAATGCCGATTCAAATACATTAGAATATGGTTTTAAACGCGCAAAATTAGCCTGGTATACCATTGACCCGGTTTTTTATGCTTCAAAACCATCGGGTATTTCAAATGATGATTTGTCATTAAATACTACCAGACGTATTTATAGCCGGGAATTATATCCAAATACAGATATTGCTCAGGGACAGATTCAGGTAGTGAATACACTAGACTTAACCTATTACCCTTCCAGCCGCGGACCTTATAATAACAATCCGAACTTTGGAGCAGGTCCTGCCAGTTCTAATTTTGGAGGAATCATGCGTGCTTTGAATTCGACCAACTTCGAACAGGGAAATGTCGAGTACATTCAGTTTTGGGTAATGGATCCTTATGTAGGGAATGGAGAAGCAGCAGTTAATAATACCGGAAAAATTTATTTCAATTTAGGAGAAATCTCAGAAGACGTTCTAAAAGACGGAAGAAAACAATACGAAAACGGATTAGGCCCGGATCAGATTATGGTGAATCCGAGACCGCTTTGGGGAGATGTTCCGGCATCGCAGTCTTTAATTTATGCCTTCGATAATAATGCCGGTAATCGTAGCAATCAGGATGTTGGTTTAGACGGTTTATCCAATGCGAAAGAAGCTTCGGTTTATACTAATTACGGAGGAGAAGAAGATCCTGCGGCCGATGATTACACCTATTATTTAAATACGAATGGAGGAGTTTTAGATCGCTATAAAAAATACAACGGTACAGACGGAAACTCTCCGGTAAGTATTGATTCTCCAAACCGTGGATCAACAACTTTACCGGACGTTGAAGATATCAACCGTGACAACACCATGAGTACCATCAATGCGTATTATGAATACAGCATCGATGTAAAACCGGGAATGCAGGTCGGACAGAATTTTGTTACGGACATTCGTGAAGTAAGCAATGTTGAATTGCCAAATGGAGGTACAACAAATGCAAGATGGATTCAGTTTAAAATTCCCGTTTCCCAGCCGCAAAATACGATCGGAAATATTACAGATTTCAGATCGATTCGTTTCATGCGTATGTTCATGACCGGCTTTAATGATCAGATGACTGTTCGTTTTGGAGCTTTGGATTTAGTGAGAGGAGAATGGAGAAGATATACCGGTACACTTGATGCCAACGATACAAACCCGGCAGACGACGGAACAGAGTTTGATGTTGCGGCTGTAAACATTCAGGAGAATGGTACAAAGTGTCCTGTGAACTACGTGGTGCCACCGGGCGTTCGCAGAGAACAGCTGTATAACAATAATACCATTATCAATCAAAATGAGCAGGCCTTAGCGGTTAGAGTAGGCGGCTCAGGATTACAATATCAGGATTCAAGAGCTGTTTTTAAAAATGTAAGTGTAGACATGCGTCAGTACAAAAAACTGAAAATGTTTTTGCATGCAGAATCATTGCCAAACGAAAATACATTACTTGATGATGAAATGGTAGGTTTTATCCGTTTTGGAAATGACTTTACACAAAACTTCTATCAGGTCGAGGTTCCGTTAAAAGTGACGAGAACCGGAGGGTCTTGTAGTATAAGCCCGGATCAGGTATGGATGGAAGAGAACAATATTGATCTGGCATTGGAGTTACTGACCCGAATGAAAATTAAGGGGATGAATATCGATATTAATTCTGATAAAAGAGATATTAACGGAGTTTACTATCCGGATGATGATCTAAGTGTTAGCGGAGGTGATGGAGACAGCAGATTAAGATTAGGAATAAAAGGAAACCCTAATTTTGGTTTAGTCCGAACCTTAATGGTAGGGGTTAAGAGTAGGGCAGATCATAAAACCATTAAAGGAGAGATTTGGTTCAACGAGCTTCGAATGGCTGACCTGGAGAACAAAGGCGGTATGGCAGCTATCTTAAATATTGATACCAATATGGCTGATTTTGCTACCGTATCGGCTACCGGTAAAAAGAGTACTATTGGTTTTGGATCTTTAGAACAAGGAGCAAACGAAAGAAGTCGTGAAGATATTCAACAGTACAATATTGTGACCAATTTGAATTTAGGGAAATTATTGCCACAAAGATGGGGAATCAATTTGCCGTTTAATTACGCAATTGGAGAAGAAGTTATTACACCGGAATACGATCCGTTCAATCAGGACATAAAATTAAAACAGCTGATTAGAGAAACGACCGATGAGGCAGAGAAAGAAAACATCAGAACCAGAGCTGTTGATTACACCAAAAGAAGAAGTATCAACTTTATCGGAGTAAGAAAAGACAGAGCACCGGAGCAGAAACCGCACGTTTATGACGTGGAAAACTTTACTTTTTCGCAATCGTACAATCAGGTGGAACGCCACGATTATGAAGTAGCAGATTATGTAGACGAGCAATCGAATAGTGCCGTGAACTATGCGTACACCTTTCAGCCAAAAGAAGTGGTTCCGTTCAAGCAGACTAAATTCATGAAGAAAAGTGAATATTGGAAATTGTTGAGTGATTTTAATTTTAATTATCTGCCTTCAAATGTTTCCTTTAATACAAATATTTTAAGACAAAGTAACCGCCAGCAATTCAGAGAAGTTGAAGTGCAGGGAATTGGTCTTGATCCGTTGTACAGACGAAACTTTGCCTTTAATTACCAGTACGGTTTTGGTTTCAATTTAACGAAATCTTTAAAAATTAACTATACAGCAGCATCCAATAACATCGTAAGGAATTTTCTAAACGATGACAACACACCGAAACAGGATTTTAACATCTGGGACGATTATTTTGATATCGGAACACCAAATCAGCACGTACAGCAGTTAGTGTTGAATTATGATATTCCAATTAATAAAATTCCGGTTTTAAGCTTCATCAAAGCAAATTATTCGTATACTGCCGATTATAGCTGGCAGCGTGCTTCGACAGCATTGTCTGAATATGTTGATCCTGTTACGGGAAACATGTTTGATTTAGGAAATACTATTCAGAATGCCAATTCGAATACGTTAACGACAACGCTTAACATGAACATGCTGTACAAGTATTTAGGATTAACTCCGGGTTCCAAAACAGGAGCAAAACCTAAAGCTACTGCACCGCCAAAACCAGGGGAGAAGATTGTAAATACGGCAAAACCTGCTACCACTAGCAGTCCGTTTTATGATGGTATGATTGGTATACTGACCAGTATAAAAAATGTTCAGGTAAATTATACCGTGAATAATGGAACCGTTTTACCGGGATATACCCCGGGTGTTGGTTTCTTCGGAACATCGAGACCTACTTTAGGATTTGTTTTCGGAAGTCAGGATGATATTCGTTTTGAAGCGGCAAAGAGAGGATGGCTAACCACTTATCAGGATTTTAATCAAAATTTTACTCAGGTAACCAATAAGCTTTTGAAAGTAACGGCAAACATCGATTTATTACCTGATCTGAAAATTGATCTGAACATGGATCGTAATTATTCTGAAAATAATTCAGAGCAATATAATGTTGTTAAAAATAATGTGACCGGAGATTTAGATTATAAGGCTATGTCACCGTATAATTATGGAATGTTCTCTATTTCAACAGTGCTAATAAAAACAGCATTTTCGACGAGTACCGCAACAGAGTCTGCCGCATTTGATGATTTCAGAAACAACCGTATGATTATAGCAAACCGTCTGGCAGAGGAACGTTATGGTGCAGGAGCGCCGATCCCGAGATACGGTGATGCAAATAATCCAATTCCGGCTCCAACAGATCCAAACTATAAAGTATATACAGCAAATGAAGGCTATCCGATAGGATTTACCAAAAGTAACCAGGCCGTTTTGTTGCCTGCATTTTTAGCAGCTTATACAGGAAGTAATGCATCGAGCAGTTCAACAGATATTTTCAGAAGTTTTCCAATTCCGAACTGGAGTATTAAGTACAACGGTTTAATGCGTTATAAATATTTTAAAGATAAATTCAAGCGTTTTTCTTTACAGCATAATTACAGAGCATCATATACCATCAACCAGTTCAGATCGAATTTTGACTATATAGAGAAACCTAACGGACAGGACGTGAATACTAATTTCTTTAACAAAACGATCATGTCTAATATCAATCTTGTAGAGCAATTCAGTCCGTTAATCCGAATGGATTTTGAATTGAAAAGCTCACTACGTGTATTGACAGAGATTAAAAAAGACAGAGCTTTGTCTATGAGTTTTGACAATAATTTGCTGACCGAAGTAAAAGGAATGGAATATGTGGTAGGTCTTGGCTATCGTTTTAAAGATGTAATTTTCTCTTCAAGACTTGCTGATTCGCCAACGGGAATCATAAAAAGTGATATCAATATTAAGGCCGACTTCTCGTATCGAAATAATGAAACCTTAGTGCGTTATTTAGATTATGATAACAATCAATTGGCAGCAGGACAAAATATATGGTCGTTAAAACTTACGGCAGATTATGCTTTCAGTAAAAACCTGACAGCGATATTCTATTACGATCATTCGTTCTCAAAAGCTGTAATCTCGACAGCATTTCCTTTAACCAATATTAGATCAGGATTTACACTTAGATATAATTTTGGGAATTAATTTTTAATTTCTAAAGAGGATTTTATTAGAAGATTATTACATTTGTGCCTCAATTATTAAACTATCAATTTTCAAACACACAACTATTATGAGCATACCAGCAAATTTAAAGTACACAAAAGATCACGAATGGGTTAGCATCGAAGGAGATGTTGCAACAGTAGGAATTACTCATTTTGCACAAAAAGAGTTAGGAGATATCGTGTATGTTGAAGTAGAAACTTTAGATCAAAAACTTGAGAGAGATGAGGTTTTTGGAACAGTTGAAGCTGTAAAAACAGTTTCAGATTTGTTTTTACCATTAACAGGAGAAATCATTGCCTTCAATGAAAACCTTGAAAGCGAGCCTGAAACTGTGAATTCTGATCCTTATGGAGACGGATGGATGATTAAAGTTAAAATTGCTGATGCATCAGAAATTGATTCATTATTGTCTGCTGACGCTTATAAAGAACTTATAGGTGCCTAAACAATTGCTCTTAATCTGGGCAATTATCTGCTCAGGAATTATTACCTATTTTTGTTTAACAGATTCCAGTAATATTCCGGCGGTCAATTTTCCGAGTATAGATAAGATTGTCCATTTTTGTTTTCATTTTGGATTTACAATTTCCTGGATTTTGTTTTTCAAAAAAGAGCTGAAAGGGAAAGCACCAGACGATTACAAAGCCTATTTAATTTCATTTATATTTTCTGTTTTTTTCGGAATTACAATCGAAATTCTGCAAAGTGTTTTAACGGTTACACGAGCATCAGATGTAACAGATGTTTTAGCCAATGCACTTGGAGCTATTTTTGGCATCTTTGCCGCTATAGTTTTTAAAAAACAAATCGATAGAATTTAAAAATATAAAACCCACTTCGGTGGGTTTTTTTGTGGTTTGATCTTAAAGAGGTCAGATTTTTGAATAACGATTTCTAATTTCAGATGTTTAACACTGTATAAAATCGACAATTGAAGTGTTAAGCGGGATTAGATCAAAAATCAGCAATCGTTAATCTTCATTCAAAAATCATATAATTTAATGATTGCTCTGTCATATTGTTTTAAAATAAACCTTTGTCGACTTTGTATTTCATTCTAATTTTAAATGTATTTTTGCAGAATTCTCAGAACACGCACAAATCATGAATGTTAAGCAATATCTAGACTCTACTTATTTAAAAACAGCCTCTCAGGCAGGACTTTCGGAAGCAGAAAATACCCTTGTGGTTAAAAATGCTATTGGAGAGGCAATTCGTGAAGGTTTTAAGTTAATCATGATTCGGCCGGAACATGTGGTTTTGGCAAAAGAAATGATTCATAAAGCCAATTCGACTTTGCTGATAGGTACTGTTATTGACTTTCCTGAGGGAGACTCAGATTTAGAGTCTAAATTAAAAGAAGCCAACAAAGCAATAGAAGACGAAGCAGATGATCTGGATTTTGTTTGCAATTATAAAGCATTCAAAGAAGGTGATGTTGATCTGGTTAAACAGGAGGTTTTAATGGGAACACAAATTGGTCTTGCAAACAATAAAACAGTAAAATGGATTATTGAAGTTGCCGCTTTAAATGATACCCAAATAATTCAGCTTTCGGCATTGATCAAAAATGTAGTAATATCTCATTTTAAAGAAGAAAACTACAGTTCAGTTTTCGTGAAATCGTCCACAGGATTTTATAAAACCGAAAACGATTTGCCAAACGGAGCGACCCTTCCAACAATTATAATGATGTTAGAAAATGCTTCGCCTTTGCCTGTTAAAGCTGCCGGAGGAGTTCGGTCTTATCAGGATGCGATAGAAATGATTCGCTTAGGTGTAAAACGAATCGGAACCTCTGCTGCAAAAACAATTGCGGATGGAGGGAACACCCCAAATCAATATTAAACAAAAACCTAAATTTACGTGAATAAGATTGCCCTGTCTTTAATTTTAACCTTAACCGCTTTGTTTTCCTTTTCGCAGGAAAGTAACAATACTTCAATCAAACCTGGTTTTACTGCAGAACAGTTTCCGGTTTTTCCCAACTGTGAAAACCTTCAATCCAAACAACTCGAAAATTGTTTTTATAAAGAAGTGCAGGATTTTGTATTTCAAAATTATCAGGTACCCGAAAATTTAAAACAGGCTAACTACAAAGGAGAAGTAAAAGTATTGTTCGAAGTAGATGCGAATGGCGAGTTTAAAGTAATTTATGTAAATGCGTTAAATGATGCTTTATCAGAAGAAGCTAAACGCGTTTTTAAGAAGTTTCCAAAAATAAAACCATCAACCTATAATGGAAAACCAACTTATTCTAAGTACACAATTTCAATAGATATCCCATTAAAAAGTGCCGATCAGATTGCTCAGGAAGCGCTGGCTGCTGCTCAAATTTTAAAACCTGTCGAGAAACCAATGACAGAACTGGACAGTATTGTATATAAAAAATACAACAATCCGGAATTTGAAAGTCATTTGAATATTCCATTTTCACACAGTTATTATGCACAGTTTGATAAAGCAATGAATCAGGTGGGAAGTAATAATCATACCGCATCAAAGCCTTATACTTATGCAGAAGTTTCAAAATACTACAATTTAAAAGCGGTAAATCAGTCTCTTCAAAAAAATGTTTCGACCTGGTTGGGGAGAAAATTCTGGAATGAAAATATGGTTCAGATCCAGGGAGAAGATTATTGGCTGTCATTAAATCCTATTGTGGATTTGCAAATGGGAAAAGCCTCAGATCTGGATGCTTCCTATACCTACGTAAATACAAGGGCCTTAAATTTCAGAGGGGGATTAGGAAAACAAATCAATTTTACCACAACTATTTTTGAAAGTCAGGGACGATTTGCAGGGTATTACAATGATTATTCCGAGACATTAAAGCCATCAGGAGGAAATCCGGCCATAATTCCGGGAATGGGAATTGCGAAACGATTCAAAACGGATTCTTATGATTTTCCTTTGGCAGAAGCCAATATAACTTATGCGCCAAGTAAATTTTTTGATCTGCAATTGGGCTATGGAAGGAATTTTATTGGTGATGGATACCGCTCGTTATTGGAAGGCGACGGAGCAAGTCCGTACCCATATTTTAAAATCAATACCACCTTTTGGAAAATAAAGTATACCAATACGTATATGTGGCTCAAAGATGTCCGTCCGGATGTAACCTTGGAGAAAACCTATGCTACAAAATTCATGGCCAATCATTATTTAAGCTGGAACGTATCTAACAAACTGAACTTAGGCTTTTTTGAATCGGTAGTCTGGACAGATAATAACAACAGAGGTTTTGATATTAACTTTGTGAATCCGATCATTTTCTATCGTTCTGTCGAGTTTGCATCGTCATCAAGAAGTGGAAATGCGCTTTTAGGAGTAACGTCTAAGTACAAGTGGAGCAATAATGTTAATTTGTATGCACAGTTTTTACTGGATGAATTCTCATTGGGAGATGTGAAAAGTGGGGACGGCAGCTGGAAAAATAAATTTGGATACCAATTGGGAGCAAAATATTTCAATGCTTTTGAAGTAAAAGATTTGTTATTGCAGCTGGAATACAATCATGTGCGTCCGTATGTGTATGCGCACAGTGCGGTGATTACGAATTATGGGCACAACAATCAAAGTATTGGGCACCAATGGGGAGGAAATTTTTCGGAACTGGTTGCAATCGGACGTTATCATAAAGGACGTTATTTTGCTGATGCGAAATTTACCGTTGGAAAAAGAGGCTTAGACTTTGATACCGCTGAAGATGGGTTTAATTACGGAAGTAATATTTATAAAAATTACGATGATAAACGTCCGTATGATAAAGGTGTAAAAGTAGGGCAGGGAAATAAAACAAATGTCTTTATAGCTGATATACAAGGAGGTTACTTGATCAATCCGATGACGAATCTGAAGCTGTTTGGAAGTTTTTTATATCGAAATTTTGATCCTTCGAAAAATACATCAGCAACTTTTAAGCAAAGCACGACCTGGTTTTCTATTGGATTCCGTTCCGATATCTTCAATTGGTATTTTGATTATTAGTATTTTTAATAAGATTTTTTGATATAATACTGTTAAAGATTTGCAAGTCCTTATTTTGTAAAGGTTTTATTGAAAAAAATCTAATTTTATAGGTCTAAATTCTACAATCTAATTTGTACATTTGCACCACTCAAAAAAAACATACAAATAATTACTGTATTGAACGCGACTAAAAATACATTTTCACTAAAATCAATATTTACCGATTTCAAAGAGATAACCAAAGCTGGTTTAGCAATCAGTGTATTGTTCTCTTCCGTAGCCGGATATTTATTGGGAGTTAATGAGGAACATCCTTTTGAATGGAGTGTTTTGGCAGTTTTGGCAATCGGTGGCTATTGCATGGTTGGAGCTTCAAATGCATTTAATCAGGTGATTGAAAAAGATATCGATGCTTTGATGGACCGAACCAAAAATCGACCGGTTCCTTCAGGACGCATGTCTCCCAAAATGGCTTTGTTTGTAGCAAGTTTGCTTACTATTATTGGTATTGCCCTGCTTTACACGATAAATGCTAAGTCGGCCATGTTTGCCGCAATCTCCATATTCTTATACACCAGTATTTATACCCCTTTGAAAACGGTAACTTCATTGTCTGTTTTTGTGGGTGCTTTTCCTGGCGCAATTCCTTTCATGTTAGGCTGGGTTGCCGCTACAGGAGAATTTGGTATAGAAGCCGGAACACTGTTTTTGATTCAGTTTTTCTGGCAATTTCCTCACTTTTGGGCAATTGGCTGGTTTTTGTATGAAGATTATGAGAAGGCTGGAATTTTCATGTTGCCAACCGGAAAAAAAGATAAAGGAACCGCTTTGCAGGTTATTTTATATACAGTTTGGCTGATTGTTGCTTCGTTACTACCCGTTTTAGGATATACAGGGCAATTGTTTATTTCGCCAATAGCAGCAATTTTAGTGTTTTTGTTAGGTTTGTGGATGTTGTTTTATGCAGTACGTCTGTATCAGTTAAGAACACCAAAAGCAGCAAGAACTTTAATGCTGGTAAGTGTTTCGTATATCTCGTTGCTGCAAATCGTATTTATAGTAGATAAATTTTTAAGATAGTTATGGAAATGACAATAACAAAAACAGAAACGGCAGCTGAAGAGAAACTAAGGAAAGCCAAATCGGCAAAACTTATCCTCTTGTTTGCAATGGTAAGTATGACCATGATGTTTGCCGGACTTACAAGTGCTTTTGTGGTTAGTAAATCAAGAGCCGACTGGTTGAAAAACTTTGAATTGCCAACAGCGTTTTATTATAGTACAGCAGTTATTCTGGCTTGCAGTGTTACTTTTTACCTGGCTAAAAAAGCCATTCAGAAAGACAATAGAAGTGCAGTTACAGCTTTGCTTTTAGGAACTTTGGCGTTAGGGATTTTGTTCGTGGTGCTGCAATTTGCAGGTTTTGGACAAATCGTAGAAAGCGGGTATTATTTTACCGGAGAAGGTAGTTCAATTACTACAACATTTTTGTACGTAGTAACCGTGACACACTTGTTACACTTGGCTGGAGGATTAATTTCACTTTTAATTATAATTTATAATCATTTTAAACAAAAATACAATTCGACTCAAACTCTTGGTATAGAACTAGGTGCGATGTATTGGCACTTTTTGGATTTATTATGGTTGTATTTATTTTTATTTTTATATTTCTTTAAATAAGAAAAAAACGTAAATTTGGGAACTTTTTAACGAATATCTTTTATGGGAGCGACAGTTACTACTGCAAACAACGACGAAAAAACTTGGGGAGGCGGTCATGAGATCCAGCCATTAGGAGCAAGTTATGGTAAAATGATGATGTGGTTTTTTATCGTATCAGATGCCTTAACATTCTCGGGATTCCTTGCTGCTTATGGTTTTTCAAGATTTAAATTTATTGAAACCTGGCCTTTGGCTGATGAAGTGTTTACTCACTTTCCTTTTATGCATGGCGTTGCGGCACCAATGTATTATGTAGCCTTAATGACTTTTATTTTGATTTTCTCATCTGTAACAATGGTTTTGGCTGTTGATGCAGGTCACCAATTGAAAAAAACAAAGGTTGCAATTTATATGTTCTTAACTATTATTGGAGGTTTAATCTTCGTGGGTTCTCAGGCCTGGGAGTGGAAAAACTTCATTAAAGGAGAATACGGAGCAGTTGAAACAGCAGGTGGAAGTTTATTACAGTTTGTTGATAAAGACGGTAAAAGAGTAGCTTTGGCTGATTTTGCGGTTAAATTACCGGAACAAAGAGAAGCTTTAACAAGAAGTCACTCTACTTGGTTTATGGAAGATGCTCAGGCACAGCCAACCTTTACAGTTGCAGAAGTTCAGGCAGGTTTTAAAGCTCATCCTGAAGTTTTAATCAGAACAGAACATCTTACAGACAAAAAGAAAAAAACAGTTTTATCGAGAGAAGAGTCTGAAGCTCGTTTAGCAAGTGCTAAATATGTAGTAGAAGGTGCTAATTTGATTAGAAACGAATACGGAAATAAATTATTTGCTGATTTCTTTTTCTTCATCACAGGTTTCCACGGATTCCACGTATTTTCAGGAGTTATCATTAATATCATTATCTTCTTTAATGTATTATTAGGTACTTACGAAAAAAGAAGAAGCTACGAAATGGTAGAGAAAGTTGGTTTATACTGGCACTTTGTCGATTTAGTTTGGGTATTTGTATTTACAGTTTTCTACTTAGTTTAATTTTAGATTTTAATTATTATGTCACACGAACACGTATCAAATACAAAAAGAATCTGGTTTGTTTTTGCATTACTATCAGTAGTAACTACAGTAGAGGTTATTTTAGGGATCTACAAACCTGCATCATTAGAGTTTACTCATTTTGTTGGCTTGAATTTATTGAACTGGATTTTTTACATCCTTACAATATTTAAGGCATATTATATAGTATGGGCATTTATGCACATGGAAGGTGAAAAAAGCAGCCTTAGATGGTCTGTTGTAGCACCTGTTATTTTCCTGGTATTATATCTATTGTTTATTCTGTTAACAGAAGGACATTATATTTATGGGGTTTTTAAAGATTCTACTATAAAATGGAATTTTTAACATGATATTAATTCGAAAAGAGTCCCGATAACATCGGGATTTTTTTATTTTTGTACCTCAATAACTTCTGCAGAAATAATGAAAAAAAATATAGTTCTCTTTTCACTTTTTGTATTGCCAATTGTTGCCTATTTGTTTTTTGCTTCAGGTGTCAACAGCTTTACTACACTTCCTGTTATAACTCCAAAAATTAAAGATTTCGGTGATTGGAAATCGCTGAATGGAAAGAAAGTTTTGTTGGATAAAAAGATCACGGTTCTCGGTTTTTCAGGATCTGAAATTTTAAGTAATCGAGGAAACTACTTTAACTTAAACGAAAAAATTTACAAGCGCTATAACGGTTTTGAAGATCTGCAGTTTGTGGTGCTTTGTCCGTTAGGAACTGAAGCTGATGCACAGAAAGTAGTGGACGCTCTTAAACCTTTTACAGATGTGCAGGGTTGGAATTTTGTTTTTGCTTCGCCGGAAGAAATTCAAACATTTTACAATCAGCTAAAGTTAAAAGGAAAATTAGATCAGAATCTTGGAACTCCGAATGTTTTTATTGTCGACAAAGAAAGAAATCTTAGAGGAAGAAAAAATAAGGAGGAGTATAAAGAAGGGTATGATACTTTTCATCCTTCAGAGCTAAGCAATGAAATGCTGGATGATTTTAAAATCATTTTATACGAATACCGTGCTGCTCTAAAAAAGAATCACAACGCAACTAAGCAACTTTAATCTTTCTATCATGTTTAAGAATAAATCATATATCGGTATTTCATTTATCATTTTAATTTTTGGAATTTATGCCGTTCCTAAAATTGTCGACAGAGTAAAAAATGGTGACATTGTAAAAGGAAACCGTCTGGATAATGTAGGAGTGAAAACTTCAAAATCGGATGGTAAATTAATGAAGATTGGACCAGCTCCTAAATTTGAATTAACCAATCAGGACAATGCTAAAGTTTCGAATGATACGTACAAAGGAAAAGTGTATGTATTAGAATTTTTCTTTACAACCTGCCCGTCGATTTGCCCGAAAATGAATTTAAGCATGTTGGAAATCGAAAAGACTTTTTTCGGGAATCCAAATTTCGGAATCGTATCCATTACAATCGATCCTAAACATGATACACCACAGGTTTTAAAAGATCATGCCAAGTTATTAGGAGTAAAATCTTCGACCTGGAATTTCTTAACTGGGGATAAAAATACGATCATGGATTTGTCTAATAAAGGATTCAATTTATATGCGGGAGAAAATGAAAAAGTGAGCGGTGGTTTTGAACACTCAGGTTTGTTCGCTTTAATTGATAAAGAAGGGAATATCCGTTGCAGGAAAGATGAATTCGGAAATCCAAACATCTATTATGACGGATTGGATAAAAAAGGAGTTAGAGATATACAGGAAGATATTAAAATATTATTAGAAGAATAGAAATGGAAGATCATTCATTAGAGAAAAAATTCAGTAAGTTTATTGTTGCGGTTTCAATTGTAATTCCACTTGTGGTAGCGATTTTATTTGGTGTAAAATTGAAAGACTTTGGAATTCAGGTTGAGCCACTTTCTTTTCTCCCTCCAATTTACGCAACAACAAATGGTATTACCGCTGTAGTTTTGGTTTGGGCAGTATTAGCCATTAAAAACGGAAAACGTAAACTTCATGAGCGTTTAATGACTTTTGCAATTGGACTTTCAGTAGCCTTTTTAGTAATGTATGTGGCCTATCACATGACCTCTGATTCTACTAAATTTGGTGGCGAAGGAGCAATTCGTTATATCTATTTCTTTATTCTGGTAACTCATATTTTATTGTCGATTGCTATTATTCCATTGGTTTTGATTACGTATGTACGAGCATTGGCGAAACGTTTCGACAGACATAAAAAAATCGCTAAAATAACATTCCCGCTTTGGTTGTATGTTGCGGTTACCGGTGTTATAGTTTACTTAATGATTTCTCCTTATTATGCTTAAAATGGAAAATAGATTAAAGAATAAAGAAAATAGAAAAGCAAATAGAAGTAGGTTTGTGAATTTTTTATCAATGAAATGCTTCTATATTCTTGCGTCTATTCTCTTTTCTCTAAACGCGAATGCACAATGTGCGATGTGTCGTGCAGCGCTAGGCGGAGATTCAAATGTTAAAAAAGCAGAAGCAGTAAATAATGGAATCGTTTATTTAATGGTTATTCCATATTTATTGGTAGCAGTAATAGGTGTTCTGATTTACAGAATGTACCAGTCAAAAAAGAAAAAGTCTGATAATTAGAAAATTAGGAAATGTATCAATTAGATAATTCTTTTAATTGTCTAATTATCTAATTGACACATTATCTAATTGACACATTATCTAATTACTATTTTAATCCGTTTACCGAGACGTTTACAGTACCGTTTATTTTGATAAAAGCAATAATAGCCTGATTGGTCAGTTGAATTTTATCAAATTGTATGTCTTCCATTTTTCCATTGACAAAAACACCCGGCATTGGAGAATAGTTTTTAAGATAAGCCGCCATGTTTTTCTTGCCTTCCTCTAAATTGGGTTGTATCGAATAACGACAGCTCTCTTCCATTTTTCTTAAAATATAACCCTGACCCAGCCAGCTTGCGGTACGCATTAACCTGCTTTTGGTGTCTAGAACGTAATCCAGTTTTTCAAAGTAAATTTCTTTGGTTTGTGGATTGTATTGTGGAAATCCGTTTAAGTAAAGCGTTCCGTTTACAGATCCTAAAACATCCAGAGCAATAACCATCTTTCCGTTTTTATGCCAGATGGATACATTTTTTACCGTTACTTTTTTACTGCCCGAACCAAATTCCTGACCCGCAAAATTCTTCGTCATAATCTTTGAAGCGTCAACATAGGTCGATATCGCAGCTATATTTGCCGAAATCTGATTGGGAATTTTAGCCACAGGTTTCAATATGATTTTATTGGCACTGAATTTAGATTCGGGTTGTTTGCCTACGATGGTTTCCATATTGCATTTCATTCCCATGTCCAGTAAAAACTGATCATTCTTTAGTTTTGCATTTGTCGAATATACTTCAACAGGAACAATTCTAAGCCAGCTTTCATAAGTGTCACTCAGTTGAAAGGGAGTGCAGATCTTCTCTAAAGCAGTTAAAACATTTGGTTTAAAATCCATCGATTTTTCGATAGCTTCATCTATTTTCTTTTCAATTTTTGATTTAAAAATAGAAATTGCAGGATTTACCAGATACGTAATAGGCATGCTCTTTCCAAATATCTGCATGGTTGGACTTTCGCTCCAGTCTAATGATTTAAACTCCGTTTTAGTATTTAATTTCCAGTTGGTCAGTGCTACTTCACTGGAAAGGGTAATGACGCCATTCAGATTAAATTCTCTCGTGTCGTAAAGTTCAACGCCTAATTTCTTGGTGCCAATTCGGTATTTGATAGTCGCTTTTAAAGGCAGGATTGTTTTTATCTTCTTGTCCGGGTTTGCAGGATCATTTTGAATTTTTATAGGAGCCTGCTTCCAGATTTTCATTTCGATATCGTCGTCGTCGATTGTATTGTCTTCATAAATCAACCCGTTTAAAAGGGCATTGGTTTGATTTTCAATATCACTAAGCTTAACCGTAATAGGTAAATTGATAAAGGAAGGGTTTGCTTCGTAAACTAACGGACTTGCGTCATCCGGTTCCGGTTTTAGGGTTTCCAGCTTTTGAGCCGTAGAGCATCCTGTAAGTACTGCAAGTAGTGTGATTGAGGAGATAATGGAAGAAAACTTCATCGGTATTATTTTTTTAGTCTGACAAAATTAATAAAACAATTATATTATTGTAAAAATGTGTAACAATTAGCAAGAAAGTGAGTCTTATTCAAAGAAGAAGGGATAATTATTAACGTTTTCTTACCATAAAAAAGTTAAGAAAAATGTTATTATTGTTTTAAAATTTAACAAATACCACCATGATCGAGATCAAAGATTTGCATAAGTCCTATAAAATGGGCAGTTCGGAGTTGCACGTGTTAAAGGGAATTAATTTTAATATTGAAGAAGGTGAGCTGGTTGCAATTATGGGATCATCGGGATCAGGGAAATCAACACTTTTGAATATTTTAGGAATTCTGGACGAGGCTGATTCCGGTAGTTATATCTTAGATAAAACCCCGATCAAAAAGTTAAACGAAACAATAGCGTCTAAATACCGTAATAAATTTTTAGGATTCGTATTTCAGTCTTTCAATCTGATCAATTATAAAACGGCTCTCGATAATGTTGCAATGCCTTTGTATTATCAGGGAGTTAAGAGAAAGGAGCGTTACGACATCGCTATGAAATATTTAGAGAAAGTTGGACTTGGTTCGCATTCTCATCACTTACCCAATGAGCTCTCCGGAGGTCAGAAACAGCGTGTTGCCATTGCAAGAGCTTTGGCTTCAAATCCAAAAGTTTTATTGGCAGACGAGCCGACAGGAGCATTGGATACTAAAACCTCTTATGAAGTTATGGAATTGATTCAGGGGATTAACGATGAAGGAAAAACAATCCTGATCGTAACCCACGAACCTGATATTGCCGCAATGTGCAAAAGAAATGTAGTCCTGAAAGACGGATTAATTATCGATGATAAAAAGGTAGAACAAGTTAGAGCTTCATCTTATGTTTAATATTGAGCGTTGGCAGGAAATATTTGAGGCAATCTCTAAAAACCGGTTGAGAACATTTCTTACCGGAGTTTCTGTAGCGTCAGGGATTTTTATTTTAGTGATTTTGCTTGGTGCAGGGAAAGGGCTTCAAAACGGAATTGAGAAACAATTTGAACGTGATGCTGCCGGAATTATCGAGGTTTGGTCGGGAACAACCACAAAAGAATATAAAGGTCTGAATCCGGGGAGACAAATTCAGTTTAGAAATAGTGATTACTCACAATCGGTGCAGAAATTTAATGATAAACTGGAACTGCAGGCTTCAACACAAAACTACTGGGGAGGAACCTTTACTTATGGAAAAGAATCCGGTAGTTATCAATACAGAGGAGTTGATCCGGATTATTCAGGAATAGAGAATCTTACTGTTGTTCAGGGGAGATATATAAACAGTAATGATTTGGCGAATAACGAAAAAGTAGCCTGTATTGGAATGAAAGTCAAAACAGATTTGTTTAAAGACAAAGATCCTTTGGGAAAAGAAATTTCAATCAATAATATCAATTTTAAAGTAGTAGGAGTTTTTACTGATCCGGGAGGAGAAAGAGAAGAAACCCGCGCTTATCTGCCTAGAACTACTGTTCAGAGAGCTTACGGTGGTGGAGATAAAATCAGTAACCTGTTTTTTACGTTAAAGAAAACGAATAATTACGACGAGGCTTTGGCACAATCTGAAAAATTCACACAAGATTTGAAGGATCTTCTAAAAAGCAAAAATGTAATTGCTCCTAATGATGACAGTGGAGTTGGGGCTTACAATTCCGTTAAAGATGCCAAACAGTTTTATGATTTGAATTTATACATACGATTGTTCTTTTGGTGGGTAGGTATTTGTACCATTATTGCCGGAGTGGTTGGGGTAAGTAACATCATGTTGATCATTGTAAAAGAAAGAACAAAGGAAATCGGAATACGAAAAGCACTCGGAGCCTCTCCGTTTTCAATCATTTCGATGATCCTTCATGAATCTATTTTTATCACCACTATTGCTGGGTTTACTGGCTTGCTGGCTAGTTTAGCGTTATTGGAATTTGTTGGGCCGATGGTGCAAAGTGAGTATTTTAGAAATCCTGAAGTCGATTTTAGTGTGGCATTAACTACACTGGCGCTGCTCATATTTGCAGGTGCTCTGGCAGGATTTTTTCCGGCTTACCATGCAGCAAAAATTAGACCTATTGTAGCACTTAGAGACGAATAATTATGTTTAAAAAAGATAATTGGGACGAGATTTTACAGGCTTTAACTGCCAACGTTTTCAGAACAATCCTAACGGCGTTTGGGGTGTTTTGGGGTATCTTTATTTTGGTGATATTACTGGCTGCCGGAAACGGTCTGGAGAACGGAGTTAAGAAAGGTTTTGACGGAATTGCTACAAATACGATGTTTATGTGGAGTCAGACCACTTCAAAAGCATACAAAGGTTTGCCTAAAACACGTCAGTATGAATTTAGAAACAGTGATGTAGGTGCTTTAAAAGCGGCTTTGCCGGATTTATTGTACGTGTCGCCGCGAAATCAGCTGGGGGATTTTAACGGAACGAATAATGTGGTTCGAGGTACCAAAACTTCGGCATTTACCATTTACGGAGATTATCCGGAGCTGATCAAACAACAGCCGATGGATATTATCAAAGGACGATTTGTAAATCAGCAGGATATCCTTGAAAAACGAAAAGTTGCCGTGATTGGTAAAGGAGTTATCAGTGAACTTTACGGAAAAGAGGAAGAAGCGATTGGAACTTATGTGAAAATCAACGGAATCAATTTTATGGTGGTAGGAGTTTACAAATCAAAACAGCAAGGAGGAAATGCAGAGCAGGAACAAAAAAATATATTTATTCCGTTTACCACTTTTCAACAAGCTTTTAATTACGGAGATAAAGTGGGATGGATGGCACTTACCGCAAAAGATGAGACGTCTATCACGGATCTAAAACCAAAAATTCTGGAGATCATTAAAAAACTGCATTCTATAAATCCAACAGATGAACGTGCTGTTGGTAATTTTGATTTGTACGAACAGTTCAATAAAGTACAGAGTTTGTTTAGTATTTTAAAGATCATTGCTTATTTCGTTGGAACTTTAGTGTTGATTTCGGGAGTAATTGGTATTTCAAATATCATGCTTATTGTAGTGAAAGAACGTACCAAAGAAATTGGTATTCGCAGGGCTTTAGGGGCTACGCCTGCAGCCATTCGCGGACAAATTTTAGCAGAGTCTATATTTTTGACCATCATTTCAGGAATGCTGGGTATTGCCGTGGCGACCGGAATTATTGCGCTTTTAAACATGGCATTAGCTTCAATGCCGCCGGATAGCGACACCATGTTTGCAAATCCAAGTGTCGATTTGAGAGTCGTATTTGTCGCTTTAATAATATTAGTAGGATCTGGTTTGCTGGCAGGATTTATTCCCGCACAAACCGCAATTAATGTGAAGCCTGTAGATGCTTTACGAACAGAATAAATTATCAATCAGAATATAATCGAATTAAACTGAAAACACAATGAAAAAAGGAGTAACCGTAACCATTTTAATCTTTATTGCTATAGTTTTCTTTGGCGCACTGTATTACCTGTACGCTAAGAATCAAGAGTCTCCAATTGTATTTAAAACGGAGAAAGCAGAGATTAAAACCATCGTTAAAAATACTATCGCAACCGGTAATATTCAGCCTAATGAAGAGGTCCTAATCAAACCAAACATCTCAGGTATTATCGAAGAAGTGTATATCAAAGCGGGAGAGAAAATTAAAGCCGGCGATATGATTGCCAAAATCAGAGTTGTAGCCAATGTTTCTAACGTAAGCAGTACCCAGAATCAGGTACAGACTGCCAAAATAGCTTTAGACAATCAGGAAAAAATTTATCAAAGACAAAAAACATTGTTTGATAAAGACGTAATTTCAGCAAATGATTTTGATGCAGCGCAGTTGGCGTACAAACAAGCGAAACAAAATTATCTGGCAGCAAAGCAAAGTTTAGATATTGTTAAAACCGGAACAACAACATCACTTGGAAATTATGCCAACACTTTAATCCGTTCAACAGTAAACGGAATGGTACTGGCAGTTCCTGTTAAAGTAGGAAATCAGGTTATTGAGAGTAACAATTTTAATGAAGGAACTACTATTGCCAGCGTAGCAGATGTGGGAAGGATGATTTTTATTGGAAAAATTGATGAATCTGAAGTAGGGAAAATCAAAGAAAAAATGCCAATTGAAATCACTGTTGGGGCGATCGAGAATAAAAAGTTTGAAGCTGCTCTGACCGATATTGCGCCTAAAGGAGTTGTAGAAAACGGAGCAATTCAGTTTGAAATTAAAGCAGCTTTGGTAAATAGAGATGCTACATTTATCAGAGCTGGTTTAAGTGCAAACGCCTCGATTATTTTAGAAAAAGCAGATAAAGTTTTGGCGATAAAAGAATCACTGGTACAGTTTGATAAAAAAACGCAAAAGCCTTACGTTGAGATCGAAACTAATCCTCAGAAATTTCAAAGAAAAGACTTAGTTTTAGGAGTAAGTGATGGAATTTACGTTCAGGTGAAAAGCGGAATCAAAGCTTCGGATAAAATTAAAATCTGGAATCAGGGTTTAATCAGTGAAGGAGAAAAAAAGTAATTTGAGCAAATAAAGAATTTTGGTTTTTAAAAAATGTTAAATTTGCGTAGTAGGATTACTACGTTTTCATTCAAAATATATGAAGATAAATAAATATAATAGCCTGGTTTTTGCGATGTTATTCGGTTTTGGCTTGTCTGGTCAGGCACAGACAAAAAAATGGACATTGGAAGAATGTGTTCGTTATGCCTTAGAAAATAATATCACGATTAAAAATTCGGAACTGGATATTAAAAATACGGCCATCGATAAAAAAGCAGCAATCGGTAATTACCTGCCTAGTGTTAGTGCCAATGCTTCACACTCCTGGAACATTGGTTTGAACCAGGATCTTACAACAGGGGTTTTGCGTAATCAGACTACTCAGTACTCAGCCGTAGGTTTAAATGCGGGGGTTGATATTTACAAAGGTTTGCAAAACCAAAACACACTTCGAAAAGCCAATCTTTCGATGGTGGCGTCAAAGTATCAATTGCTTAAAATGCAGGAAGATATTTCGCTGAATGTAGCCAATGCTTTTTTGCAGATACTTTTTAATAAAGAGAATTTAAAAGTAAAAACAGAACAATTGGCTATTGACGAAAAACGTCTGGCACGTTCTGAAGAGATGGTGAGTGCAGGAACAATTCCTCGTGGAGATTTATTTGATTTGAAAGCAACAGTAGCTACAGATAAACAAGGAATTATTGTCGCTGAGAATAATTTATTAATCTCAAAATTGAGTTTAGCACAGCTTTTGCAATTAAAAGAATTTACAGAGTTCGATGTAATCGATAATACCAATGCGAAAGATGAGAATAACATCATGGGACAAACTCCGGGTGATATTTATAATAAAGCAAAAGAACTGCGAACAGAATTAAAACTGGCTCAGACCAATCTTGAAATTGCTCAGAAAAATGTAGCTATCGCAAAAGGAGCTTATCAGCCAACGCTTAGAGGTTTCTATGGTTTTAATACAAGAGCAAGTTATAGTGACAGGACAAAACTGGACGCAAATAACAAACCATACATAGTAGGGCCGGATCCAATATTTCAACAGTTCAGTGACAATAAGGGACATAGTTTTGGTTTTCAGTTAGACGTGCCAATTTTTAACGGTTTTTCTGTTCGAAATAATGTAGAGCGTACTAAAGTAAGTTTAGAGAAATCTAAAATAGATTTAGAGCAAAAAAGTTTAGATTTGCAGCGTAATGTTTATACTGCTTTTACAGATGCAAAAGGAGCTTTAAATACTTACGAATCGTCTACTGTAACATTAGAAGCAAGACAGCAGGCCTACAACTATGCTAAAGAAAAGTATGATGTAGGTTTAATGAATTCTTTTGATTTTACTCAGGCACAAACGTTGTTAACCAATGCGCAGTCTGATGTGATCAGAACAAAATACGATTACATATTTAAAATAAAAATATTAGAATTCTACTTTGGAATTCCAATTGTTACAAAATAATTTATTATGTCTAAAAAAACGATTTATCTTTTAGTAGGTGGCGCAGTAGCACTTATTGCAGTTTTAGTTGGTCTTTCGAAAGCAGGTGTTATTGGGAATAAGGATGAAGGAACAGAAGTAGAAATTTCAAAAGTAATAGCTTCAACAATTGTTGAAACAGTTTCGGCAACAGGAAAAATTCAGCCTGAAATTGAAGTGAAGCTTTCGTCAATGGTTTCGGGAGAAATTATTGCGTTGAATGTAAAAGAAGGCCAGGTGGTTAAAAAAGGAGATTTATTGGTAAAAATAAATCCCGATTTGTATACCTCAGGTTTAGATCGTTCCGTAGCTAATCTGTCAGGAACTAAGGCCGGTTTAACACAGTCTGAGGCGAGTTATAATGAAGCGAAAGCCAATTACGACCGTAACAAAACGTTATACGAAAAAGGAGTAATTTCAAAATCAGATTGGGATAAGGCAATTTCGACTTATGAAGTAGCCAAAGCTACCAAGCAAAATGCGTATTACAATGTTAAAAGTGCTACGGCATCGGTTACAGAGGCCAGAGATAACTTAGGACGTACGTTAATTTATGCTCCTGCTGACGGAACCATTTCAGTTTTAAATGTGGAACTGGGAGAGCGTGTTTTAGGAACGCAGCAAATGGCGGGGACAGAACTTTTGCGTGTAGCCAACCTAAATAATATGGAAGTTGAAGTTGACGTAAACGAAAATGATATTGTTAAAGTAAAAATTGGCGACGAAGCAAACGTTGAAGTCGACGCTTATCTGAAAAAGAAATTTAAAGGTATTGTAACCAGTATCTCTAATTCGGCCAGTACAGCACTAACTTCTGATCAGGTAACAAATTTTAAAGTTAAAGTTCGTATCCTGAAAGAATCTTATCAGGATTTACTGGAAGGACAACCAAGTACTTATTCTCCTTTCAGACCAGGAATGACGGCTACCGTAGACATTCGTACCAAAACTAAAAACAACGTTTTAGCGGTGCCAATCAGTTCAGTTGTGGTTAAGTCGGATACTGCTGCAGTAAAAGATTTTAAAGTTGAAGATCCAAACGAAGATAAAAAAGCAGCTCCTAAAAGCGATAAAAAGTTTGAATGCGTTTTTGTAAAAGTAGGGAACAAAGCCAAAATCAAAATTATTAAAACAGGTATACAGGACGATACGAATATCGAAGTAATGTCAGGATTGAAAGCAGGAGATGTTGTCATCACAGGGCCTTATACCACTGTCTCTAAAGATTTGAATTCCGGAGATAAAGTAAAACTCAAAAAAGCAGATACTGCCAGGAAATAAAAACAAGTTTATGACTGTTGCATTACATGGTGGTTTGTATGAAGAAATGATTTATGGTATAAGTGGAGGATTTGTTTTGGCATTCCTGTATTTTATTTTAACTCACTATAAGGTATATAAAAGTGAATACTATAATGAGGAATATGTATATTTTTCATCAGGCAGAAAGTTCTTTCTTTATATTGGTTTTCTTATTGTTAATCTTTGTGTAGCTTATTTGTTATTTTTTATTTTTGCACTGATATTTGCTGGAATTTCAAGCTACGTCATTAAAAACTTTTAATAACACTAAAAAAACATACACCTTGTCTTTTATTCTCAATATTGAAACAGCTACCAAAAATTGCTCCGTATCCATTGCTAAAAACGGAGAAACCATTATATGCAGAGAAATTGCCGAAGAAGGTTATTCACATGCCGAAAAACTGCATGTTTTTATCGAAGAGGTAATCGCCGAAGCAGGTGTAGCGGTTGAGGATTTAGTGGCAGTTGCTGTGAGCCAGGGGCCGGGTTCTTATACTGGTCTGCGCATTGGGGTTTCGGCTGCTAAAGGATTGTGTTTTGCCTTAAATATTCCATTGATTGCAGTTGATACTTTGCAGACATTAGCTTCACAGGCTAAAGTTTCCGAAGGGAAAATTATTCCGATGCTGGATGCCAGAAGAATGGAAGTTTATAGCGAAATATTTTCGGCTGATTTAAAAATCGAAAGAGCGATTCAGGCTGAAATTATCACTGAGAATTCTTTTAAGGAATATACAGAGACTGTGTATTTTGTTGGAGATTGTGCTGAAAAATGTAAAACAGTTTTAACCCTGCCGAATTTTGTGTTTTTAGAAGAGATCAAATATCCTTCGGCAGCAGCGATGAGTAAAATCAGTTTCGATAAATATCAAAAAAGCGACACTGTTGATGTCGCTTATTTTGAACCTTATTATTTAAAAGATTTTATGATGGCTCCTCCATCAAAAAAAGCATAAACCTTTTTATTTTTGAAGAGTGTACGGCTGAACCGAAATTCCGGCTTCGTCTAATGCTGCTTTGCAGTTCTCTAAAGTCTCAGAAAAAACAGCTCCATAATTAGCATTTTTTGCCCACGGACGTACGGCAAACTCTACAGAACTTGCAGTTAAGTTTTTGACAAAAACTTCCGGAGCAGGTTTTTTTAGTACTTTTGGATTGTTGTTTAAAACGTTCAAAAGGATATCTTTTGCTTTTTTGATATCAGAGTCATACGAAATCGCAAAAGTCAAATCAGCTCTTCGTTCTCCCTGCATCGAATAATTGATAATGGTACCGTTTGATAAAGCTCCGTTAGGTACAAAAACAGTTTGATTGTTAGCCGTTAACATCTTTGTTACAAAAATCTGAATTTCTACCACGGTTGCAACAACTCCTCCCGCGGTTTCGATCGTATCGCCTACTTTGAAAGGTTTGAATACGATAATCAGCATTCCTCCTGCAAAATTGGATAGTGAGCCCTGTAAAGACAAACCTACGGCAAGACCCATGGCTCCTAATATGGCAACAAAGGATGATGTTTCAATACCAAGCTTTGAGATAAAAGTCACAAATAGTAAAATTCGGAGTGCCCAAATCAGGATGTCAGAGAGGAATCGGGTCAATGTGGGATCCAGATTTCTTTGGATCATTATTTTTGTGATGATTCTGCTGATTAATCGGATGGCGTAGATTCCGACAAATAAAATGATGAATGCTGAGATTAATTTTGGAGAATAATCGATTAATACGTTAATAAATTTAGTAGCATAATTGCTAATCTGTTCTGAATTGTACATATTTTTAGAATAAAAAAACCTTCCCAAAGAGAAGGTATATTAGTTTTTGCAAATATAAAGATATTTCCCGGGATAGAAAAAGAGAGTTTTATTCCTTATCTGCAGCCTCATCAATAACGTCGTCAGCTTTAGTAACTGCTTTTTCGCTGATATCCGCTACGGTTTCTGAAACAACTGCTTTAGTTTCTCCGGTTAGCTCGCTAGTTTTTTCTTTTACAGAATCAATTACGTCACTTATAGAATCAGATGCTTTTTCAACATATTCGCTCACAATGTCCTTTGCCTGATGTGCATAGTCAGTTGCGGTTTCGATCAGTGGTTCTGATGCTTCTTTGGCTTTTGCAAAAGTTTCTTCGGCGAAGGTTTCTGCTTTTTCGATATAAGGAGCAGCGGCTTCTTTGGCTTGTTCAAAAGTGGTTTCGGCCTGGTGTGTCAGATCAGTAGCAGAATCTTTGGCTGTCCCAAATAAGTTCTTAAAGAATGAAGATAATCCCATAGTCTTGATATTGATTGGTTTAGAATACAATATTAACTATTTTTAAAATACCAAGACGTTATTTGGGTAATAATTTACTGATAATTAGTGAGATATGTTTTTTAAACTAAAAAAGCGCCTGCCAATGGCGGACGCTTTCTGTATTTTATAAAGGAAAAAATTAAGCGTTTACAGCCTCTACTTTAATGGCTTCGTCGTTTAACATGCTTTTTAGCATATTTTCGATTCCGCTTTTTAAAGTAAAAGTCGAGGATGGGCATCCACTGCAGGCTCCTTGTAGAATTACTTTTACTGTTTTGTCTTCTTCATTATAAGAGTCAAAAGCAATATTTCCACCGTCAGCAGCAACTGCCGGTTTTACGTATTCTTCCAAAATGTTAATGATTTGCTGTGAAGTAACATCCAGTTTGTCAAATGCTTCGTCTTTTGTGATGTCGTTTTTAGCAGCTGTTTCAATCAGACTTTCATCTAAAACAGTTCCTCCGTTTTCAATAAACTGCTTGATAAAAGTTCGCACTTCAAGTGTGATTTCCTGCCAGTCATTGATGTCGTATTTGGTTACCGAAATGTAGTTTTCATCGATAAATACTTCTTTCACATAAGGAAATTTGAATAATTCTTTGGCCAATGGAGAAGAGGCAGTCTGATCGATATTTTTATACTCAACAGCGTTTCTCGTCAGCATTCTGCTCACTACGAATTTCAGGGCCGCAGGATTAGGAGTTGTTTCTCCATAAACCGTAATAGGTTGTTTTTTAGTTTGGGTTTCTTCAACTTTAATGATTACGCCTCCCTTGTCTACAAATGAAGTAATCTGTTCCGCAACCGCATCTTTTACATCGTCCCATTCAACAATACTATATCTTTCGATGGCAATAAAGTTTCCTGAAATATAAACGGTTTTTACAAACGGTAAATAGAATAATTGTTGTGCTAAAGGAGAAGCTTGTGCTTCGTCAATATTTTTAAATTCGAAGCTTTGATTCTGAGTTATAAAATCTTCAAATTCAAACTTTAATATCGTTGGATTTTGAGTTTCTTTTATGGTGATTTTCGTCATGATTTGTAATTTTTTACAAATTTACTAAAGTTATTTTTTGCGGATACCTACTATTTGATTTTTTAATAAAAGAATTAAGACTCTTTTCCAATAAATCTTATTAAATTTGTGGCGCCTTAAATTAGTTGATCAATGTGTTGTTTTATGAAGTTTAGAATCAGGGTTTTATTGTTTTTTTTAATTGTATCAACTTACTCTTACTCACAAGAAGGGATACCGGTTTATTCCGATTATTTGTCTGATAATTATTATCTGATCCATCCGTCGATGGCTGGAGCGGCGAATTGTGCCAAGATAAGACTGACTGCCAGAAAACAGTGGTTTGGTCAGGAAGATGCTCCGTCTTTGCAAACGTTAACTTTTAATGGCAGAATAGGGGAGCGGTCAGGAGCCGGAATTATTATTTTTAATGATAAAAACGGTTACCATTCTCAAAAAGGATTAAAACTTACCTATGCACATCATATCTTGTTTTCCAGAGATGAGCTTGATTTGAATCAGTTGTCATTTGGTATTAGTGGGGGAGTAATTCAGAGTCAATTGGATGAAACTAAATTTGGAACCAATTTTGATCCTATCGTCTTCGGCTCTATTCAAAAAGATTCTTATTTTAATGTTGATGTCGGGGCATCCTACAATTATCTTGATTTTTATGCCCACGCAACAGTTCAGGGCTTGCTGGAAACACGAAGAGAATTATACACCGAATATGAGAGTAATAATCTTAGAAAGTTTCTTTTAAGTGCGGGGTATGTTTTTGGAAAAAGAAATACAGTAACCTGGGAGCCATCTGTATTGTTTCAGGTGTTCGATAAAACCAAAGAAAAAACCATCGATTTAAACCTTAAGGCTTATAAAAATATGGATTTTGGAAGTCTGTGGGCTGCCTTATCTTATCGAAAAGGTTTTAATGGTACGCAATATGGTACGTCAAGTGGAGTAGCTGCTCAAAAACTGCAATATATTACGCCAATCATTGGTGTGAACTATAAAAATTTTATGTTCGCTTATACCTATTCTCAGGTTACTGGTGATGTGAAATTTGATACGGGCGGGTACCACCAAATTACCCTCGGGATTAATTTATTTTGTAAAAAGGAACGTTACGACTGTAATTGTCCTGCAATTAATTAAAAAAATAGTATGCTGATTAAATCTGTAAACGGAAAAACACCTCTGATTCCAGAGGATTGTTATGTAGCCGAAAATGCTACAATTGTGGGCGATGTGACTTTTGGAGATTCCTGTAGTGTCTGGTTCAACACCGTTATTCGTGGTGATGTTAACTTTATCACGATCGGAAATAAGGTGAACATTCAGGATGGTGCGATCATCCATTGTACGTATCAAAAACACCCTACTGTTATTGGAAACAATGTTTCGATAGGTCACAATGCGATTGTTCACGGCTGCACGATTCATGATAATGTTCTAATCGGAATGGGTGCTATTGTTATGGACAATTGTGTGGTTGAAAGCAACTCGATTATTGCAGCCGGTGCGGTTGTTACTCAGAATACGGTCATAACCTCAGGAAGTATTTATGCAGGTGTTCCGGCTAAAAAAGTAAAAGACATTGATCAATCCGATTTTGCAGGTGAAATTGAGCGTATTTCGAATAATTACGTGATGTATTCCGGCTGGTTTAAAAACGAAAACGAAAAATAAAATATTAAAAATAGAAATTCCAAATTCCAAAAGTATTAAACCTTGGAATTTGGAATTTCTATTTTTGGAATTTAACCTAAAGGTTGATTCTTTCGAAGAAAGAAGTCTTATAGCTTTCACTGATTGGAATGCGTTTATCGCTAATCAAAACTTTGTTCTTCTGAATGGATTTTACGTGTTTTATATTGATGATATACGAGCGGTGAATTCGGGAAAATCCTTTGTTTGAAAGCAGATTTTCAAGTTTAATCAAACTGATTAGTGTGAGAGTAAATTTGTTATCAATAGTATAAATTTTTACATAATCTTTCAGTCCTTCAATAAATAGAATATCAGAGAAATTCATTTTTACATTTTCGTATTCCGCTCTTACGAACATAAAATCCTGTTCCAGTTCCGGCGGGGTAGTGTGTTCTGAAATAGTCTGAACTGTTGTGGCCGGATTTAATACTTGCTGTGCCCGTACAACCGATTTCAAGAACCGGTGAAACGGAATAGGTTTGACTAAATAATCCACTGCTCCAAGGTTAAAACCTTCGACGGCATAATCAGAAAAAGCAGTTGTGAAAATAACCAACGGTTTTTTCTCGATTGTATTCAGGAAATCGATCCCTGAAAAATGCGGCATCTGGATGTCCAGAAAAATCAAATCAACATTATTCTGATTGATGAAAGAAATGGCATCAATGGCATTGTTAAAAGTATGGATCAATTCGAGAGCATCTACTTTTTGAACAAAATCTTCCAGTAATTCAACTGCTAAAGGTTCATCGTCTATAATTACACATTTCATCTGTTGAAGTTTTAATTTTAAAGTTTTGTTTAGCGTCAAAAGTACTTTTAAACCAATAAAATAAGTTTTAAAATTATCATAAAAATATATAGAAGAACTTTTCGGCCTTTATAGTAAATTGGCCTTATGTAAAAGGTCTAATCTATCGCGGTCTGAATTTTATCCAATTCCAAATTCAAATGTACACGAAAGAACTCGTCATCTTGTGTGATATCAAGTTTATGTGCATTGGGATAAAGTAAATCTAGTCGGTTTTGAATGTTGACCAATCCGATTCCTGAGTTGTCAGGATCTTTACTATAGTCTTCAATCGTATTTCCGATCCAGAAATCCAGACTGCTGTTTAGAATGAATATTTTAATTTTCACGTGAGCCGCACCTTTGTAATCGGTTCCGTATTTGAACGCATTTTCGACAAACGAAATTAATAGTAAAGGTTCAATAAACTTGTTTCTGGTGTCGCCATGAACATTGATTACGATGTCTTCAATATTGTTTAATCTCAGTTTTTGCAATTCGATGTAGTTCTGGATGTAATTGATTTCTTTTTCCAAATCGACCGTTTTGTTATCGGTTTCATACAGCATATAGCGCATCAATTCTGATAAGGTCACGATGGCATCCGGAACTAAATCTGATTTTTTGTGTGCCAGAGAATAGATACTATTTAATGAATTGAATAAAAAATGCGGATTCGTTTGCTTGCGCAGATAGATCAGTTCTGTGTTGGTTCGGTGTGTTTCGGCGATTAATTTGTTTTGCTGATTGTTGTAAAATTCGGTCAGTGTTCGGATAACCGCACTTATGGTAATAATCAAAATATAAAAAAAAGAGGGGCCGATTTTAAAAAATAATGGTTGTTTTGTAGCCACAAAAGTCTTCAGTCTCCCGCCTTTATGGAGTAATTTAAGAACTTCCGGAGGAGGTAAAGCTTTTACTACTCGTGTCTGCGCAAAATCAGGAATAAAATAATTGAGTCTGACAACCATGAAAATTAAAATCAGGGCAGATACAAACACAAAATACAGCCAGTATTTTTTTTCCAAAAGCAAAACGGGAACCAGATAAAAATAGTTCAGATAAAACAGAATAATTCCGGTACCCCATTGTACATAAAAATCAGGACTGACTTTGAACGGACTTTCATAAAACTGAATTAATGAAGTCAGAATAAAGAAAATCCAAATGATACCGTGAAATAAAATTTTGTTTGAACTGGTATTTTTGATCGTATCTAATATCATTTATAATTTTATTTTTAATAAAATTAAGTCATTTTTGGTTATTGTGGGCGATCTATTTTGATTGAGTCTGGTTACTACCAGCTGAGCCACTTTTAGAGCATCATTTTTTGTACTAAAGCTTTTAGAGTCGTTTATGACTGGAATAATAGCCTGCTTGATAATGATTTTGTTCTTTAAAGCAATCGAATAACCCCAACCTGACGTAGTTTTGAAGGCTTCGATCGTAAAAGTTTCATTTTTCGCACAGGCTAAAAATTGTAAAGTAAGTACGATAAGTAAGATAGTCTTCCGGGTGTTAGTCCGGAAGAATGGCTTTTTTATTTTAGTTGTCATTACTTGTTTGCTCTTCTAACGGTTTAAATTCCCATGCATCATCAAAATAGGTTGAACCTGTTCTTCCCAGCATATAAAAGCCGCGATTGTTAATGGCAAAGCCTACGGCATCTGTTCGGGTTGCACCTTCCGTTGGGGTTTTTTCTGCCCATAAATCGGTGGTTGGGTTATATTCCCAGATGGTTTTGATATTATCTCCTCCCACAACATATCCCAAACCATTCATGGCAAAAGCGGAAGCATTTGAACGAACAACGGCATAATCATCATTGTAAGAGCTGTCATCATCCGTATCTTTATCAATGTCACGTTTTCTCGTCCATGCCTCAGTTGCGGGATCAAATTCCCAAAAATCCTCCTGATACACTCCGTTGTTAATTCCTGTTCCCAAATACACTTTGTCAGCAATTACAAAAACAGTGGCATTACGTCTTTTATTTCCGCTAAAACCATTTACAAGAGTCCAGTTATTAGCCTGATCGTTGTACTGATAGAAATCTTTTAGATAATTTCCATCATAACCGGTTCCAAAATAGGCTTTTCCACCTGCCTGAAAACCTACCGCTGCGTAACGTCCGGTTCCGGCAAAATCAGTTTTTTGAGTCCATGTATTGTTGCTTGGATCGTACTGATAAAAATCTTTTAATTTATTAGTTCCGTCATAACCTAAACCAATATATCCCTTTTGATTTAAGGCAAAAGCCGAGGCAGAACTTCTTCCGATACCCGGAAGATCCGCTTTTTGCTCCCAGTAATCTCCATTTGAATTATACGACCATAAATCTTTCAAATAAACATCTCCGGTATAACCTGTTGCGACATAAGCATAATCGCCAATGACAAAACTGGTTGCGCTGGATCGTGCAGGTCCGTCGAATGCCGATTTTTTAACCCAGTTTCCTATTAGCTCCTCACTGCTGTCATTGCTGCAGCTTATGAAAAAGAGACCTGAAAACAGCGTCACGAATAGTATTCCTTTTTTTAAATTATTCATAATGTATTAAGTTTATTTATTGTTTGTATTTGATGCCAATTCCTAAGACATAACCATTACCGGTATTAAAATCATAGACTTTATGATTGTCTTTGTCGGTTAGACTGTATTTCCTGTCAAAATCATAACCGGCCTTAAAATTCAGAAACCAGTTTTTATCGACATTTCTTTCATATTCGAATGCAGTAGTCATTTGCGACAGCGTAGCTTTCGTTGCATTGTCAATTGATTGTTTTGTCTCGTCCAGATGATAAAAATTACCATTGAAGCTATTGGTCAGATTAAAAGTGTTGCGAATATTATTGGAGTACGAAATCTTTGAATTCGGGAAGCCTATTAGCAAACTGCTTTCATTGCTGAATTTATAGTTGAAAGACACTACAGGTAAGAACTTAACATCGCCTAGTATAGCTGATCTGGAAATTCCAATTTTAAGACTCGTTTTAGAATTGAACTGCCGATTCATTTCCAGACTGGCCAAAAGAGAAAAATCATTTAGTCCCGGATTGCCCTGAAAATTTAAAGTGGGAACAATCGAAAAACTCATATTGAATGTATTGGTGAAATCATGTGAAATTTCAAAATTGTTTTTAATCTGATTGAAGTATTCCTGATTTTCCTGTGTTTTATAACTCCCCAGATCATAATTCACATTTAAATTGGAATACTCTAATGTGTTTTTTATTTTGTTTTTAGTGCCCGTTTTTTTGCTGTAGGATAGGCCAATACTGGTTTCAGTGAAATCAATTTTAGCGGTTGGTTCTGTTTTTAAATTCAGGTGAATGTCAATGGTCTCCTGAGCTTCCATACTGAAAAACAAAATCAAAAAAAAGGAACAAATTAGTATTCTTATTTTCATTACTTATTTATTGGTTCAAAAGTAGGAGGCTGGTTGTTTTAAAAAAAAGAAGATATATGTATGACGATTTTTGATAGACTAAATAGCCAATTTCAAAGTCGAATGAGGTATTCGATGCCGTAGGTCTACTATAGATGTTTTTTGGCTGTTTATAGTGTAAAAATGCATGACGGTATATGTTATGATGCGGCGCGAAAGAGGGCCATTTATATTTGTTCAAAAAATTAGAATATGCACAAGTATATAGGAATGTTATTTTTGGCGATGACCCTGTTTTCATGCGGAACCGACTCAGATGCCGGTGAGTTTGTAGTGGGATCTGATTATCTGGCCGTGGGCAATAAAGTTATTATGATTGATACGATGACGGTAGAGATGTCAACCATAAATTTTGACTCTTTGGTTACTTCCGGTAAAAATCGAATTATGATTGGAAATTATGAAGATCCTATTTATGGGAAGGTAAAATCAAACAGTTATTTTCAATTGGCTTCCGATTCTTATTCTTTAAAAAATGACGGATCTGATACAGAATCGACCAATTATGTTTTTGATTCTATTTCGATGATTCTGAAATATGATAAATATTATTACGGAGATACCACAAAAGTTCAGACATTTAATATTCATCGCTTAACAGAGAAAGTAAAGCCTAATACAGATGATAAAAGCTTCTACAATAATTCGGTTTTAAATTATAGTGATGAGAGTCTGGGGACCATTTCGTATAAACCCAGACCAGCCGGGAAGGATTCTATTAATATTAAAATGAGCAGTACTTTTGGAGCGGCTCTTTTTCAGAAAATCAAAAAGAGAGAAATTACAGATTTTGATAGTTTCAGCGAATATTTAAAAGGACTTGTTCTGGTTCCTTCTGTTTCAAATTCAGCAAACGTCGTTGGTTTTCATGTCGCGTCGAGTAAAGTACGGCTGTATTATTCCAAATATCAGGCAAACACTGAAGAAGTTCCCTATATCATAGATTTCAAGATTTCGGATGCGCAAAAGCAGTTTAATGCAGTTTCGTTAGATAAAACTGGAACTATAATTCAAAATCTGCCAGCTTCGAATAGTAAGCTGTCGAGTACATTAACCAATCGCCAGGGATTTATTCAGTCCGGTACCGGAGTTGCCTGTAGGATTGATTTTCCGAATATCAAACAACTGAAACGAATCTCGGCTAATGGGGCAATTGTAGATGCGCAATTGTTTTTAAAACCGGTTAACAATACGTATTCAGAAAAATACCCGTTAGAGGATTCTCTACAAGTTTATGTAAGCGATAATTTAAACCGAATCAGTACTTCTTTGGTCAATTCAAAAAGGGGTGCAGTATATGGTATTCTGAACAAGAAGAGTGATGAATTCAATGAGAATGTTGGATACACAATCCCGATTGGTTATTTTCTGCAGAAAGAAATGTTGAAACAATCTAATTCCAGATCTTCTCTTATCCTCACTTTGCCAGGGATTTCTAAGACAGTTAACCGTATTGTTTTAGGGGATCAGAAACATGTGAACAATAAACTCCAGCTTAAAATTTATTATATCTCTTATTAAATGAAAAGTAAAATTGCCTGTCTAAGCTGCTTCATTTTGATGTCGTTAGCGTCGTTTTCTCAAAGTATTTCAAGTTCTCCTTACTCGTTGTATGGTGTAGGAAGTGTATACGATTCTAATTTTGGAATCATTCCCTCCATAGGAGCTTCGGGAATTGCTTTGCCTTCTGCCACTTTTATCAACAATTTAAATCCGGCATCACTGGGATATTTGCCACAGAATCATTTTATGTTTGATGTAGGAGGAAAATCTATTTCGACTACTTATCAAAGCAGTTCAAAAAGCGAAAGCCGTAATAATTTTCAGTTCTCTCATTTGGCTTTTGCTTTTCCGGTGACTAAAAACTCAGGATTTAGTATTGCGATACGTCCATATTCGAGTGCTGCTTTTAAAATCTCGAATTTAAAATTACCTATCGAAAACAGTCAGGATTTTTACTATTTAACGGCAACCGGCTCCGGAGGATTAAATAATCTGGATTTGTCTTACGGCTACCGATTTGGTAAGAAATTGTCCGTTGGAGCTTCAGCGTCTGTCCTGTTTGGAAATACAAAAGACAGCAGGAGTTTCTTAATTATGAATTCTATTACAAGTATTCAGAAAAACACAAATTACAATGGTCTTCGGGCAACATTAGGTGCGCAGTATCAAATTGATTCCACTCTTACTGTTGCTACAACATTTAAAGTACCAAGTCAGATTAAAGCATCCAAAGTACAGACGGTTCAAACTATTGCCGATGATGTTGTTACAACCATAGAGTCTGACGTGGCTTCAGACACAGACGATTATTATATGCCTTTAGAAATGGGTATTGGGATCAGTAAACGTTTTAAGAACAACTTAAACATAACGCTGGATTACGAAAAAAGCTTGTGGGGCAATACCAATCAATCTGAATTGTATGGCAATTTCGTAAATCAGGATCGATTCGCCCTGGGATTTACATACAGTGGAAGGAAAAATATCCGTAAATATTGGGATAGGGTTCAGTATGCCGCAGGTGTAAACTTTGACACCGGTTATCTCGAAATTGATGGTAAAAGAGTTAATAATGCCGCAATTTCAATAGGGCTTAATTTGCCTCTTGAAAATACCTATTCGTCGTTAAATATTTCCTATTCGTACGGACAAAGAGGAAGAGTTTCAGATAATCTGATCAAAGAAAATTATCATAAAATATCCCTTAGTTTATCTCTGGACGGAATTTGGTTCGTTAAGCGAAAATTTGAATAACGAATTAAAAATCCTTTTCGATAACAGGGTATTTATAGTTCAAAATTGATTTTAAAACTTCGGGATTTGAATTGACATAAAACACAGGTTCGCTTTTTGGACTGGTAGAAAAACCAACTTTCTCGCGCAGGATATTTTGTGTTTGTCTGGCAACTGCTTCTCCCGAATCAATAATGTGAATGTGTTCCGGAAGAATCTTTTTGATTTGTGGAATCAAGTAGGGGTAATGACTGCATCCCAGAACAAGATAATCGATATTAGCATCAATCATTGGTCGTAAATAAGATTCCAGTAATTGAGTCATTTCCGGAGAATATAAGTTCCCGTCTTCAATAAGCTGAACAAGTCCGTGACCCACTTGCTCAATAATGGTCGTATGCTGAAACATTTCGGCAGTTTTATTGAACAGTTCGCTGTTTAACGTTCCTTGCGTGGCTAATATTCCAATAACCTGCGTTTTTGAATTGTTGGCAGCCGGTTTAATTGCTGGCTCAATTCCTATAAAGGGAATGTCATAATCAGCGCGAAGCTCACGAATAGCATTGGTCGTAGCAGTATTGCAGGCAACCACGATTAGTTTACAGTTTTGTTCCAGTAAAAAATCTACATTTTTTTTACTTAGAGCAACAATCTCTTCTTTTGTTCTTTGACCGTAAGGAGCATTTTTGCTGTCGGCTAAATAAATAGTCTTCTCGTTAGGAAGCAGATCATGAATGGCATTCCAGATGGAAGTTCCTCCAATACCGGAATCAAAAACGCCTATAGGATTGTTGTTTGTCATAGGACAAATTTAATATTTTTTGATATAAATGCATCTCCCAATTGAAAGGAAATCTTTGAATGTTTTTGTTTTTTAACGGTGTTTTAACTCGAGGAGAATTTTGGCGGTTTAACCACAAAGAACGCGAAGAGTTCGGTAAGGTTAGCTATATTTTTGCAGATCTGGAGTAATTGTAAAGGGATATTTTCTAGAGTCCTTTGTCCACAAGTATTTGGTTTACGGTTTGACTCTCAGATTGAATTATTCGAAACTTATTGCTCTGAAAGAGCCTAGGCAATAACATGGTGCAACACACTATGAATATGGATGATCCTTGTAAAAGCCCTGAAAGGGCTAAAGCTTAATTGAGAACAAAATTATTTACCCGGTTCTAGTGAAATGCATAAAAAAAACGGTCCGTACTTTAAAGCGTACGGACCGTTTTTTTTATAAGAAATTCTTATTAGAATCCTAAATCTTTTTTTACATCAGCAGTAATGTTTGGACCATCAGCTAACAATAAAGTAGAACCGTCTAAAATGTATTGGAAACCTTTAGCTTTTCCAACTTTTTGGATAGAAGCTTTTACTTTTTCCATTAATGGTTTTACGATGTCAGTTTCTTTTTGTTGTAATTCTTTTTGAGCGTTGTCTCTGTAGTCAACAATTCTTTTTTGCATGTCCTGAACTTCTTTAGAACGTTCTCCGTTTACAGCGTCAGTTACAGTTGCAGCTTCTCCTTCGTATTTTTTGATTTTTACTTGATATTCGTCAACCATTTTTTTGTATTCAGCATCATATGTACCACTTAATTTTTGCAGTTGGTTTTGAGCGTCTAGCATTGCAGGCATTTTCGACATAATCTCGCTAACATCAACGTGAGCTACCTTAGCTTGCGCGTTCATCGTGTTACTTGCTCCTAAAACTAGTATTGCAGCAATTAGTAAAGTTTTGATTTGTTTCATCATTTTTAAAAATATTAATTAATTATTGGTCGTATTTGATTTTTGTGTTTCGGCTTCTTTTGCTTTTTTCGCCGCTTCTCTTTCTTCTAAAATTTTCTTTCTTCTTTCTTCTAATTCTTTTTTGCGCTGTTCGTAAAGCTTTTGTCTTTCTTCAGCTTTATTTACTGCAGGCTGAGCCGGTGCTGTTCCTTCAGTTGGCGTAACAGTGGTAGCAGGTTTAGCTGTTGTACCATCCGTTTTAGCTGGTTCTGTTTTGGCAGGTTCAGAAACCGTGCCATTTTTTTTGGCATCCCTTTCAGCGGCTAATGCTTTTCTTCTGTCTTCGTATTCTTTTTTCTTGGCTTCCTGCTCAAGTCTTCTGTCCTCAATTAATTTTGCTCTGGCGGCTTTTTTGTCATCAAGAGCTTTTTGTCGGTCTGCCATTGCCGGATTTTCGTCAATTGCATTTTCCAGTTTTTCTTTGGCTTCCTGATCTTTTAATTGTTTTTTAGTCAGTTGTTCACGTTTGTCCGTACGGTTTAAAATACGGATTACCTGATCGCTGATGTCAAATTTTTTATTACTAAAAAGCATTGTCAAATCAGATGATTTGTCAAAGACAAAGTCATAATTTTTTGCTTCGGCAATATCCTGAACCGCAGTAAAAACCTGGTCTTGTATAGGCTTTGCCAAACCTGCTTTTTGATGCATCAGATTTCCGTCAACACCAAATTGCTTTTGCTGATAATCCATCATTTCAGTTTCGAGAAATTTAATCTCGGTTTCTTTCTCGTCAATAAGCTCTTTTGTCAGTAAAGCTCTTTCGGCTTTAAGGCTTTCTTTAAGATTATTGATGTCCAGTTTTTTGGCTTCTATTTCCTGTTTCCACTTTTGAGCCTTTAACTCTAATTGAGCTTTAGCTTCTTTGTAATCGGAAACATTTTCCAAAATATACTCCATATCGATGTAGCCAATCCTTGTCGTTCTTGTTTGAGCCTGACTTGTATTTGCTACAATCAGGGCTAAAAATATAAATAAAAATTGTCTTCTCATAACATTACTTTATTTGAAAATTTTTAACCAACTATTGTTTTTTTAGAATTGTTGCCCGATGATAAAGTGAATCTCTTTACCATGTGCCTTAGTTTCTCCCGGTTGAGGATCGAAACCGTAACCCCAGTCAATACCCAATAATCCAAATGCCGGCATGAATACACGTAAACCAACACCCGCAGAACGGTTCAGATCAAATGGGTTATAAGCTTTAAAAGTTGGGTATGATGAACCAGCTTCTAAAAATGCTAATGCATAAATCGATGCAGAAGCTTTTAATGTAATCGGATAACGTAACTCCATAGAGAATTTGTTATAGATTGTTGCTCCAATCTGTTCTCCTCTTGCATTTACCGGAGTCAAAGAATTGTTTTCATAACCTCTCAATTGTACTGTTTCTCTACCGTCCATCGAGTAGTTTGCCATTCCGTCTCCACCTAAATAGAAACGCTCAAAAGGGACAAGACCTCTCGCCTGATTGTAGGCTCCCATGAATCCAAATTCTGTCAGAGTTCGCAGTACTAATTTACCATAAAGTTTGGTAAACCACTCACCTCTAAACTTAATTTTATAATATTCCAGCCAATTGTATCTTTTTTGATCCACTTTCCCCTGGTCAACATCTGCACTTGCGTAATCAGAACCCACACTTACAACTCCCGATTGCCCGTTTATGATTTCCGTTTTGGTATAATCTCCGGTATTCAATGGCTTGCCATCTGCACCAGATTTTGGAGCTCCTGTGTATTGTGTTTTGTATTCTTTTTGATTTTGCAAATCGCCGTAATCAATTCCGTTAAACAAGGAATAAGGAGGAGTTATTTTTGCAGAAATACTAAAGTCTGAACCATAAGTTGGGAATATTGGGTTAACCCCTTTATTGCTTCTGGAAAGCCCAATAGTATACGCTAAGTTTCTCGACGCTCCGTTACCAAAGGTAAACAATCCTGTGTTATAATTGTTCAAATCATAATGTTGGTAACTTATAGATTGTGATAAAACGAAGTAATCGTCCGGCACAGTAAGCCTTTTGGCCAAACCAACCTGTAAAGTCAGGATGTTGAAACTCTTGCTTTTATCTACATTCCTAGTCTGGAAATTGTTTAGGAATTGTTTACTGTAGGATATAGAAGAACTAAATTGTACTGGTTTTTTTCCTCCAAACCATGGTTCTGAAAATGATACACTATAGGTTTGGAAATAAGTACTTCCCTGTAAACGAAGTGCTACTTTTTGACCATCTCCCATTGGTAATGGCTTGTATGATTCTTTATTGAACAGGTTTCTTGCTGAGAAGTTGTTAAACGATAATCCAAGGGTACCAATGAAACCTCCACCACCGTAACCTCCCTGGAGTTCTACCTGGCTGGATCCTTTTTCTACAACATGGTATTCAATATCAACAGTTCCTGCTGCAGCATCAACATTTTTGAATTTTGGATCGATGGCTTCAGGATCAAAGAATCCTAATTGTCCAATTTCACGAATGGTTCGTACTAACTGCTCTTTACTGTATTTTTCTCCAGGTTTAGTTCTTAATTCACGATAAATTACGTGGTCGTTTGTTTTGTCATTTCCTACAACCGATATTTTGTTGAAATATGCGATCGGACCTTCTGTAACTCTAATCTCAAAATCGATGGTATCGTTTACTGTTTTTACCTCTACAGCATTGATGTTAGAGAATAAATAACCATTGTTTTGGTATAAGTTGGTGATGTCTTCAGCGTCAGGTTTTGTCTTGTCGGCAATACGTTTTTCCAGTAAAACACCGTTGTAAGTTTCACCTTTTTTGATTCCTAAATAACGGCTTAATAATTGATCTGAATAGACCGTATTTCCTAAGAATTTAATATTTCCGAAGTAGTATTTGTTTCCTTCTTCTACATTAATTTTGATGGCCAGCATATTTTTCTTCTTGTCGTATTTAACAGAATCAGAAATAATACGGGCATCACGATATCCTTTTTCTTTATAGGCAGCAACGACTTTTTCTAAGTCAGTTTTGTATTTTTCAGGAATGAATTTAGAAGATTTTAAGATACGAAGTACGTTCTTTTGTTTAGTGTCTTTCATAGCAGCTCGCAACTGATTTCCGCTAAGCTGTTTGTTTCCAGTGAAATCGATACTGCTAATCTTGACCTTATCTCCTTTGTCTACCCGTACAAGCATGTTTACATGATTGCCCGCTGTACTGTCAGGAGTATTGGTAATGGTAACTTTAGTGTTGTAAAAACCTTCTTTTTTATATTTATTTTCAATATAATTTTTAGTTGTCGTGATTAAGTTTTCGTTGACAATTTTGTTTTTAGTCAGATTGTTGTCCTTAATTAGCCCTTCAATTTTATTTTTTTTGATACCAACGAATTTAACTTCATTTAATTTAGGGAGTTCGACAATGTTCAGGTCCAGATAGATACTGTCGTTGTCGATTTTGTTTACATAAAAGGAGATTTCGTCAAAAAGGCCAAGTTTGCCTAATTTTTTAATAGCGCCACTGATTTCTTCACCCGGAACAGCAATTTCCTGTCCTTTTTGAAGACCGGAGAAAGTAACAACTGTTTGTTCGTTAAAGCTTATTTTACCAACAACAGAAACTTTGGCAAGAATATATTTTTTCCCCTGATCAAAAGGAACTCTTTCCTGCGCTTTAATTTGTGAAAAACTACCCAAAAGAAGTAGGGTAAAGACTATTTGTATTCTTTTTTGCAACACTAAAAAATTATTTAATTTGTTCACTGGTTTTTCCAAATCTACGTTCTCTTTTTTGATAACTAATAATAGCCTCATATAAATCTTGGTCTTTAAAGTCTGGCCATAAGACATTAGTAAAATATAGTTCTGCATAGGCGATCTGCCATAGCAAAAAATTACTTATTCTATGCTCTCCACTTGTTCTTATTAATAAATCTACGTCAGGTAAATTTTGCGTGTAAAGATGCTCATTTATAATTGAATCGTCAATAGAGTCTATTGAAATTATATTATTTTTAACTTTATCACTGATGGCTCTAACAGCCTGAACCAATTCTTCTCTTGATCCGTAACTTAATGCTAAAGTTAAAGTTAGGCGGGTATTGTTTTTGGTCTTTTCCATTACATCCAGCAGCTCTTTTTGAGCTGATTTTGGTAATTTTTCAAGGTTCCCGATAGCATTAAGTTTGATGTTGTTTTCCTGCAGGGTTCCAAGTTCTTTTTTTAAAGAATTGATCAAAATTTTCATCAGTGCTTCGACTTCCAGTTTTGGACGATTCCAGTTTTCTGTCGAAAAGGCGTATAGTGTCAGGTATTCAATACCAAGTTTTGCACATGTTTTTATGGTGTTTTTTACAGATTTTGTTCCGTTTTCGTGACCAAATGCTCTTAAAAAACCTTGTTGTTTTGCCCAACGGCCATTCCCGTCCATAATAATGGCCAGGTGTTGAGGTAAATTTGTTTTATCTATTGATTCTAGTAAATTCATTTTTATTATTCTGCGCAATAGCAAGGTTTTTCTCCAAAGGTATAAGTTAAAGTAATACCAGAGAAGACATACCAATCATTATTATTTAAATTTCCAAACTGTAATATGTTTGTGTTTTTTGTATTTGGATTACTGGAATCCATAGCATCTGTAAAAGTATATCGTGCTCCAACTTCGGCTCCCAGAACAATACTTGGAGTGATGTTTGATTTTATACCCAATATAATAGGTATAGCAAACGAATTTGAACTTATAGATTGTGTTACGGTTGGACTTGATGTAAAGCGGTACAATTTGTCGTACATAAAAAAGTTAAGTCCGGAGAAGATATACGGAGTTATTTTTCTGTGATAATCATGCAGATTGAAGTCGAAAAAATTGAATTCCAGACCAGCCGAAAGCTCTTTTACATTGTTTTTAAAGCTATAGCCTCTTCTGTTTCTTCCTGTTTCAGATGAATCGAAATCGTTTCCTGTAACGGTTGATTGTGTATACGAGAAACGATAGGAGTGACGCGGACTTTTATTCCATTTGTACAAGACACCAAAAGCCAGTTTTTCCGGTGCAATATAGGTGGTTTTGCCTACATCTCCTACAAAGTTACTTCCACCTAAAAAAACACCAATCTCATTGATTTGAGCATTTAGTGTGATAAAGGGGAAAAAACATAACAATAAATTAAAAATTTTCTTCATTTAATTCAAAATTGCGTGCAAATATAATAATTATCGATTCGAATCAAAGTTTGTTTAGCTAAATGTGCTTTTTTTTCAATTTACAATATGATTTTGAGCTATTTGGTGATGATTCGCTATATGCAGAACGGGAAAATGTAGTGTTATCGTATAGTGGCAATTCAGAAAAGAGCTTAATTTCTTTTGTCTTCTCCCCAGAGCAGTTTTTTTCTCAATGTTTTAAGGAAAGTTTCGCCCGGTATTTCCACCATTTTTATTTTGAAATCGGTTTTTTTAATTTTTAGAACGGAGTCATTTTTTACAGACGTGATTCTGGAATCTAATGAAACTAAATACTGGTCTTCTCTTCCGGTAACACGAAGTTTGATTTCGGTATTGTCCGGAATGACCAACGGTCTTGCGTTTAAATTGTGCGGTGCAATAGGGGTGATCACTAAGCTTTCGACATTTGGGGTCAGAATAGGACCGCCGCAGCTTAATGAATAACCTGTCGAGCCGGTTGGCGTTGAAATTATCAGACCGTCTGCCCAGTATGAATTTAAATATTCGTTGTTTAAATAGGTTTCAACTGTGATCATAGACGTGGTGTCTTTTCGGCTTACAGTGACTTCATTCATTGCAAAGTTTAAGTCGTCTTCGATGGCTTCGTTTTTAGGATCGCAGGTTAAGCTTAATAAAGTTCTTTCGGAGATCGTGTAATTTTTGTCGATGATGTATTGTAAAAAATTATCGATACTTTCTCTGGGAACTGTTGCCAGAAATCCTAATCTTCCGGCGTTGATTCCTAATATTGGAATTCCTGAGTTGCGAACCAGCGTTGCGGCTCTTAAAATCGTTCCGTCGCCACCAATACTAATGAGCATTTCATAACTGTCGTCTAACGAAGTAGAAGAAGAAAAGGTTTTGTATTCCTTTTTAACGAGTTCTTTTTCGTAGAGCATTTTCAGAAAGTCTTCTTCAATTACCATTTCGACATTATTGGAATTGAAAAAAATAAAAATGTCTTTAATAATGGGGCCTGTACTGTTTTGATAATACTGCCCGTAAATGGCTACTTTCATCTGATGTTTGATCGATTTTTTTGTTTAATCGTTAATTTTCTTCGTCAAAACGATTAAACAATTAACCGATTCAACATATAAACTATATATTAAGATATTTGTCCAGATAATCAGAACGCTCTTTTAAGCTGTTGATATAAGCGTCTTCCTGGTGTTCGGATATGATTTCGTAATTGTATCGTCTAAAAGTCTGAATGATTTCGTTCATAGGACCTACGCCAATTTTTATGGTGATCTGAACATTTTCTAAGTCAGCTTCAGAGACAAAACAGCCAAGGATTTTACCGTTATTACTTTCTATAATTTGAGTAATCTGTCCCATGGAGTAATCCAAAAGTCCTTTTTGAACAATGATAATACCGCCTTGCTCTTTTAAAAAAGGAGTTTCCTGAAAAAACTTCATGATGTCCTCCATTTCATAATAACCAATATAGGTATTGCTTTCGTCAAGAACCGGGATTGTATTAGTATGATTTTTAGCAAATACTTCCAGAACGTCAAGCCAAATCATAGATTTTCGGGCAAAAAAACGTTCCAGGGTATATTTGTAGTCAATGGCTTTTTTATCTGTGTCAAAAGTTTCGACATCATCGGCGGCGATACTTCCAATAAAAATCCCATTTTCTAAAACCGGAAAATGCGAAAAATTCAAATCAGCAAAAAAGTCCTGAACCGATGCTATCGTTTCCTGACTATCAATCGCTCTGAAATCATTGGTGATATAGTTTGTAATTTCTGTCATAAATCTATTGAGGATATTTCATGCAAAATAATCAAAAAATAGCAAAAAACGCTACGTTTTACTTTGTATTTTTGTCGTAACAAATATAGTGCTACCAGAATTAATTATCTATTTATATGACAAAGTTAAGTGTAAATATCAATAAAATTGCAACGTTGCGAAATGCACGCGGCGGAAATGTTCCTGATTTATTAAAAGTTGCAACCGATATTCAGAATTTCGGAAGCCAGGGAATCACGATCCATCCACGTCCGGACGAGCGTCATATTCGCTATCAGGATGCACGCGATTTAAAAGCAATTGTATATACCGAATATAATATTGAAGGAAATCCTCAGCATAATTTTATCGATTTGGTTTTAGAATGTAAACCAACACAGGTGACTCTTGTCCCTGATGCAATTGGGGCTATTACCTCGTCTGCAGGTTGGGATACGGTAGCCAATCAATCGTATCTAACAGAAGTTATTCAGGAGTTTCAGCGTAACGGAATCAGAACTTCGATTTTTGTTGATCCGGTGCTGGAAATTATTGAAGGAGCAAAAAAAACAGGAACAGATCGTATTGAGTTGTATACGGAAGCTTTTGCACATCAATACAGTCTAGGAAATAAAAACGGAATCGATCCTTATGTTGAAGCAGCAAAACTGGCTAATGAGTTGAACTTAGGAATCAATGCGGGCCATGATTTAAGTTTGGATAATATTCAGTTCTTCAAGCAAAACATACCGGGGCTGTTAGAAGTTTCTATTGGCCATGCTTTGATTTCAGAAGCTCTTTACTTAGGTTTGGATAACGTAGTAAATATGTATCTGAATAAATTGAAGTAAGCTTTTATCTTAAAGCTATTTTAAAGAATCTTGCTAGTCAGCTAACACTTGAGTTTGGAAAGGGGATTGATGATAGTAATCTGAGAAATATGCGCTTTTTATAAAGATTTTCCAATTCGTGACGCATTTCGTCACGAATTGAGAAGAACATGTTAAAGGTTGTTATTGTGTCAAATTCGGAAAATAAAACTATGATTACTCATAGAAAACACTTTGTAATTGTTTATTTTCGCACTTTTCTTATTAAAATCAAGTGCCGAAACCAATTATCCTCCTTTTTTTGTTCTGTTTTTCCAATGTATTTGCGCAGTCTAAAGCCAGTATAAGTGGAAATCTAAAATCTTCTGAACGCGAGAATCTCGTTGGAGCAAGTATCTCTTTAAAAACAGAGAATCAACAGTATTATAAGTTATCTGACTCTATTGGTAATTTTTCGCAACAGTTACCACTTGGACGTGTAGAAATTGCCATCAGTCAATTAGGTTATCTTACGAAAATCATTAATCTTCACTTCGAAAAAGATACGATACTTTCAATAGTGTTGGACAAGGATATATCACATCTGAAGGAAGTTATAGTGAGCAATGATAAAAAAAGCCCAATAACGGCTTTATCCGGAGGGAAATTAGTCTTTAATTTAAAAGAATTGTCTTCCGTTCCGACTGTTTTAGGAACTACTGATATTATAAAACTTTTACAGCTGACACCAGGAGTGCAAAATTCAGGAGATGCAAACGGATATCTGTATGTTAGAGGTGGGGATCCGGGGCATAATGCCATTTTGTACGATGGAGCTCCTGTCTATGGAATGTCACACTTGTTGGGGATTTTTCCTTTTTATAATACCGATCATATAAAAGGTGTCGAGTTTGATAAATCAAGTTCGAATGCAAAATATGGAGGACGTTTGAGTTCAACCACACTTTTAATTCCGAATAAAAAAATACCTTCAGAATTGGGGATTCAGGGAAATGTTGGAATTTTAGCCTCACAGCTTACATTAACTGCTCCTTTGGGTAAAAGCTCAGGTTTGTACATTTCAGGAAGGAAAACCTATATTGATGAAATTGTTGCGCCATTATTGCGTTCCGGTTCGGAAAACAATGATGTTCAGAATATGAAATATGGTTTCTCAGACGGAAATTTGACTTTTATTTCTCAGCTTTCTAAAAATAACCTATTTTCAGTCGATGCTTTTGTTAGTGGTGATGAGTTGAAGATCAAAGATGGAAATCTCGCTTTAAATACCAGTTTAAAATGGAGTAACATCACTGTTTCTCCCACTTTGGTTACTGCAATTTTACCAAATGTAAGCATGTCAAATGCATTATATTTCAGTCAATATTCTAATAAGCTGAATATGGAACAGGCAACAATTGAGTTTGGGGTTTCGTCGTATGTAAAAGATTTTGGATTTAGTAATGCTTTTAAATATCAGATAAAAAATGTTCCTGTAGAATCCGGAATACAATATGTACATCATAATTTACAGCCTCAGAAAGTGAATGTCGAGAATTTGACAGATGCTAATAATACTTTTCAAAATAGCACAATCAATGCCAATGAGGCGGCTGTTTTTACAACTATAAGACCAAGGTTTACGGATCGGTTAAGTGCTGAATTGGGTGTTCGGGTTAATTACTATACTTCAGGTTCCCGTGATTCTTATTTGCATTTTCAGCCCAGGGTTTTATTGAATTATCAGTTAAACGAAAAATATTCTTTTTACGGATCTTATAACAGACAATATCAATATCTGAGTCTGATAACGACATCAAGTGTTGGACTTCCTACTGATTTTTGGATTGCCAGTTCAGACGGTATAAAGCCGCAATCATCAGACGAGTTTTCGATTGGTTCTAACCAGAGTATTTCGAAAAATTTTAGCATTTCTTTGGGAGGTTTTTATCGTTCGATGAAGGATCTGCTTGAGTATCCGTATGGCATCACACAGTTTAATGAGGTTACGACATTCAAAAACGATTTGTTGACAGGAAAAGGAAAAGCATACGGATTGGAAGTAATGCTTCGCAAAAGCAATGGGAAGTTTACAGGCTGGCTGAGTTATACATTGAGTTGGTCTGATCGAAATTTTGAGGAACTCAACAATGGAAAAACGTATTTCGCCAAATACGACAGACGACATAATCTGTCAATTGTTGGAATGTATGACCTGAATGCTAAATGGAATTTCGGAATTACACAATTGTTTGGTTCCGGAAATCGTTTTACGATGCCAACATCCTGGTATTTCATCAATAATAATCCGGTTAAAGAGTATTCAGGTTATAACAATGCGCAGATGCCCAATTATATCCGAACCGATCTTTCGGTGAATTATTTTTTCCTGAAAACGAATAAAAAAGAAAGCGCTCTGAATTTCTCCATTTACAATACATTTAATATTAAGAATCCGATTTATGTGGTGCTCAGTGTTAAAGAGAATAAAGATAAAAACAGTGTAATTGTAAAACAGGAAGAAAAGGTTTTGTATCGCATATTACCTTCTGTAAGCTGGAGGTTTAAATTTTAAAAAGATGAAGAAGTATTTATTGTTGCTTGCTGTTATGATAGTGACAAGCTGTTCCAAAGATGATTTTAGTCAGTCAGGTACAGAATCTAAAATTGTAGTAGAAGGCTGGATTGAAGAAGGCGATTATGCTCAGGTTTTGTTATCAAGCAGTATTCCGGTTACCAATACAATTGATTCGACAAATGTCCTGAATCATGTCATACGTTCTGCAAAAATTACAATTTCAGATGGTGTGACCTCAGAGGTTTTAAGGGTTAAGAATGATAAAAACAGAGTGCCGCCGTTTGTGTATTACGGTTCAACTTTGAAAGGAGAGGCAGGGAAAGAATATTCGTTGAAAATAGAGTATCTAAACCGGGTGGTTGAAGCGGTAACCAAGATTCCAAAATCGGTACCTATAAAAAGTGCAGAGTATATAAAGAAGGTTGATACTGATACGACCGGCTATGTTTTTGTAAAGTTTGATGATCCGGTGAATGAAAAAAATTATTATCAGATTGCCACCAGAATAGAAGGAGAAGAACCCATTTTTGTTCCTGCATTTTACGGCAATTTGGACGATAAAAACTTTAGCACTTCGGCGGTATCTGTACAAGTTAACAGAGGAGTTTTACTTTTTCCTAAAACCAAGTTTACACCTTATTTTACAGATGGAGATGTAATACAGGTAAAATTAAGAACACAAAACAAAGAATCGTTAGATTTTTGGAACAGCTGGCAAAATGAAATTGTAAACAGCAGGAATCCTATTTATCCTGCAAACACTAGTTTGAAATCCAATATAAAAGGCGGAATAGGAATTTGGGCAGGCTATGGTCAAAGTACTTTTATGGTAAAGGCTCTGGAAAAAACAAAGCCGTTTTGAAAATATTTTCAAAACGGCTTTAAGTTTATATTTTAAGAGTAATTATCTTTTGAATGCTTTTACGAAATTCTCGAATTTAGTTTCAAGTGCTGTGAAACCTTCTGAGAAATAAGTACTCATTTCTACTTCAGTGTTGTCACTGAATTTTAGATAGTAGATTTCTTCCATGTAAGGTTGTGAAAAAGATTCGCCTTGTGCAGTATTCCATGACCAGTATTTGTTTTGTTCATTCCAAACAGGCAGATTGAAAGTATAGTTGCCTCTTGCTTCTGAACGTTGAATAATATCCGCTATTTTAGTACCGTCTTTCTTAGAAACTAAGATCAGTTTTCTGTTTTTATTGAAAAGAGCAACCAAACCTTCAGAGTATTTTTTCTCGTATGCATTTAAAGCTGTGTAATAGGCCTTGTAATCATTTTTAGGGTTGGTGTTATCAGTTAAATAAGAAGGGCGAACGATACTTTTGTCTAAGGCGATATCATCAGCTGCTTCAGTAGCTAAATCCATATTAGCAACAATAATAAAATTGTCCATTAATTTAATTACACCATTTGCTTTTCCTCTGTACTGAACAAGTTTGTCATTTTCAAGTAAGCCATCGATGTTTGCTGTACTTCCGGCGTTGAAATCAACTAATGTTTTTCCGTTAAAAGTGAAAGTAGCTTTTGAGCTGCTTTCCAGCGCTTTTTTACCACTCATTTCCCAGGCATATCCATCGCTTAAAGTCATTTTGTAAGCAAACTCATCCGGGATTTCTTTTTTGTTAGAGTACTTTGCAGTTTGAGTAAAAGTAGCCGCTGTTGCATTATCGATTGTTAAAGTAGCATCTGCAGTTGCTGGTAAAAAGAAATAGTCGTATACAGATGGATTTTGGATGTATTGCTGTTTGTTAGGGTCATACGTCCAGTTTCCATAAGTATCGATTTTTTTTACTTTGATATCAGATGAAGTACTTTTAGCAGAGAATATTGCGTTGTTTGCTGTTTGTGATGCTTTTGCAGGGAAAACAAACTTTAATTCAGTTGTAGAAGCTGTTTTAACCCAGATTTTTGCAGTATTGTCCCAGGTGTAAATACCATAAACTCCGGAAACATTTAAAATGTCTTCGATTGTGTTGTCATTTTTTCCGTTGAAAATATCAACCTTTCTAAGGCCTAATAATCGGCCTAGGTTTTGTATCGCTTCAATAGCGCCGGAACCTTTTGATTTGTCTAATTGAAGCAACATTTCATTAGCTTCTGCTTCCAATTTTACTTTTTGTTCAGCCGGAGTTAGTTTTGAATAAGGTTGTTTGCTAAGATTTTCAATTTGTTCTGCCAGAGTTTGTTCCTTTGTAGGTTCTTCTTTACTGTCTTCGCTAGAACAGGAAACCATAAGTTGAGAAGCAACTAAGGATACTAAAAATAATTTTTTAATCATGGTTTAGGTTTAAATTAAATAAAAATTTTATTTTGATTTTTAAAGGCGCAAGTTACAGTTTGTATTTGTGCTTTCTTTACGGAAAGCCGTAAAGACGCGAAGTTTTTTAATAAAGTAGCTTTGTAGGGGGTAATTAGTTTAAGAATTCGAGCATAACTTTCTTTACCTTTGTGGGCAGTTTTTAAAACCTAATACAAATGTTATATTCGAAAATAGAAGGAGAAGGAAAACCTTTCGTAATCATGCACGGATTTTTAGGAATGTCAGACAACTGGAAAACACTTGCTGGTCAATATGTCGATGCAGGGTTCCAGGTTCATCTTCTGGATTTAAGAAATCACGGTCGTAGCTTTCATTCAGACGAATGGTCTTATGAAGCAATGGTACAAGATGTGTTTGAGTATTGCCAGGCCAATCAGTTAAATAAAATAGATTTGTTAGGACATTCGATGGGAGGTAAAGTGGCTATGCTTTTTGCGACTACACATCCTGAAATAGTCGATAAATTAATTGTAGCCGATATTGGTCCTCGATTTTACAAACAGCACCATCAGGATATTTTGGCAGGATTAAATGCCGTTGATTTTTCGGTAAAACCAAGCCGAAATGATGTTGAAGCAATTGTTGCGCAATATGTTTCCGATTTTGGTACAAGACAATTTTTATTGAAGAATTTATATTGGAGAGAACCGGGACAGCTGGCTTTCAGATTCAATCTGGCAGTTTTTAATAATAATCTGGATGCTATCGGAAAAGCACTGGCAGATGGTTTGGTTTTCGATAAAGATACCTTGTTTATAAGAGGAGGGGATTCCGGTTATATTTTAGATACAGATTTTGATGCAATACGCGAACATTTTCCTAAAGCTAAATTTGAAACCATTCCCAATGCAGGGCACTGGTTGCATGCCGAAAATCCAAAATTGTTTTTTGAACTGACAGCAGGATTCTTAAAAGTATAATTTTTGATCAAAGAACACTAATTCAATTGAGTTTAAAAGATGAAAGTTTTAATAGTACTGGGTTCCCCAAATTCAGAAACAGGAAATTTGGAACAAGTAGCTCTGGACAGGTTAAAGTATTGTTTAGATATTTTTGAATCAAAGGACAATTGCATTATTTGTACAGGAGGTTTTGGAGAACACTTTAATACAGCGCCACTTCCGCATGCCGATTATGCCATGAAATACTTAATAGAGAACGGACTTAGTGCTGAAAATTTTCTGGAACCTGCCTTATCTGCCAACACCGTAGAAGATGCGGTTTTATCAAAAAAGATATTGGTTCATCATAACTTAAATTCGGTTGTGATCATTACTTCTGACTATCATGTTGAAAGGGTGAAGCTTATTTTTGATGAAATTTTAGGATTTGATCAGATTGAATATGCCGGAGTAACACATGATATTTCGGATACAGAAAAGGAGAAATTACTGGAGCATGAAAAAAAAGCAATCAATGGAATTTTAAGCAAAGGCTTATATTATTAAATTTTACTACTTTTAAATAAATTTTTAAAATCATACCATTATGAATTTACTACTCAGACTTCTTGTTACGGCAGGTTTAGTTTTGTTAATTGCCCACTTTTTACCTGGTGTTCATGTTGCCAGTTTTACCACTGCGGTAATTGTTGCGATTGTTCTAGGGTTGTTAAATGTTTTTATAAAACCAATATTGGTAGTGCTGACATTACCGGTTACACTTATTACTTTAGGCTTGTTTCTGTTAGTAATTAATGCAATCATTATTTTGTTTTGTACCAATATTGTTGGAGGTTTTGCTGTCGATTCGTTTTGGACAGCCTTGTTTTTTAGTGTCATCTTGTCTATTCTTCAGTCCATCACGTATAAAATTATAGGAGACGACAAATAAAATAAATTTATAGAAAGCGTGATTAAAACGTATTCAAATACAATAGATTAAAAACTTGGTTGGGTTGCAAAAATTTTATAATTTTGCGACCCAATTTTATTATGTAAATCAAAGAAGAAAATGGATATTAAAAGAGTAGCAACAGACGCTGTGAATGAAACAATTGTAATGACAGTTGTTCACATGGATTATAAAGGTCAGGTAGCAAAAAGAATAAACGAAAAAATGCCATTGGCTACTGTAAAAGGTTTTAGAAAAGGACAAGTTCCTAAAGACCTTGTTGAGAAACAATACGGAAAAGCAATTAAGCAGGAAGAAGTAAAAAAAGTAGTTGATTTGGCTTTAGAGCGTTTTGTTCAATCTGAAAGATTAAATCTTTTAGGAACTCCACTAGCTAAAGTAAACGAAAACTTTGATTGGGATGCAGAAGAATTAACATTCGAGTACGAAATTGGTTTAGTGCCAAACTTCGAAATTGATTTAGAAGCTAAAAACAATATCGTAAAATATATCGTGACTGCTGATGATAAATTAATCGACGGTCAGGTAGAGCGTATCCAAAAACAATTTGGAAAAGCAATTCCACAAGAAGTGGTAGTAGCTGATTCTGATTTGACAGGAACTTTTACTAACGAAGAAAACGGAATCAACAATACAACTACAATTGCTGTAGCTACTTTCAGCAAAGCTGCCGGAGATAAATTCATCGGTAAAAAAGTTGGAGATGTTGTAACAGTAAGCACAAAAGGTTTATTTGAAGACGATCACCAATTAATGGATTACCTAAAAGTAGGTCATGATAATGTTCACGGTTTAGATATCGAAGTAAACTTTACTATCGAGGCTATCAACGGAGCTGAATTGGCAGAATTGAACCAGGAGTTATTTGATAAACTTTTCGGTGAAGGAAAAGTAGCTTCTTTAGAGGAATTGAAATCTAAAATTAAAGAAGATGCTGAAGCTCAATTTGCGCAGCAAGCAGACCAGAAATTATTATTAGACGTTCAGGAGTTCCTAATCGAAAGCACAAAATTTGATTTACCGGCTGAATTCCTTAAAAAATGGTTACAAACTGTTGGAGAGAAAAAACTTTCTGCAGAAGAAGCTGAAGTTGAATACGCAAGATCTGAAAAAGGATTACGTTTTCAATTAATCGAAGGAAAAGCTTTAGCACAAAGCAACATCCAAATTACATTTGAAGATTTGAAAGGTTTCACAACAAATGCGATCAAACAACAAATGGCTCAATTTGGACAGTTAAATCCTTCTGACGAAGAAGTTCAGACAATTGTAGCAAGAGTTTTATCTAACCAGGAAGAAGTGAAAAGACTTTCTGAGCAGGTAGTAGCTGAGAAGTTATTGGAAATCTTTAAAGAAAAAGCAAATCCAACTACAAAAGAAGTAACTTACGAAGAATTTATTGCTGCTTCATACGGAGAATAATTTCTAAAAAAATAAGTATATTTGAGCGTCAGGAGATTTTTCTGACGCTCTTTTTTGTTTTAAATTTGTTTTGTTTCGGATCTCAGGTTTTCGTTTGATCGGAATTTAAGTAACGTGAAACTTGAAACCTGAAACAGAAAAGTAAGACAAATTGACATTATTGTATAAAAAGGTACGAACTTTGTTTTTACCTGCTTAAGTCGCTTAAAGACTTTAGATTTTCAAACTTTAAACTAAAAATATGAACTACGGTAAAGAATTCAAAAAATTTGCTACAAAGCACCAGGGAGTAAATGCCATGTACTATGACAAAATTATAGCGGCGATGAACCCAACGAATATGACTCCATATATTATTGAAGAGCGTCAGTTGAATATTTCTCAATTAGATGTTTTTTCAAGATTAATGATGGACAGAATTATCTTTTTAGGAACAGGTATCGACGACCAGATCGCGAACATTGTTCAGGCACAGTTATTATTTTTAGAAAGTGCTGATGCTTCAAAAGACATTCAGATTTATCTGAATTCTCCTGGAGGAAGTGTTTATGCAGGATTAGGAATCTATGATACCATGCAATATATCAAACCGGATGTAGCGACAATTTGTACAGGTATGGCAGCCTCTATGGGAGCTGTATTATTATGTGCAGGAGCAGCAGGAAAACGTTCGGCTTTACCACATTCAAGAGTAATGATTCATCAGCCATCAGGAGGAGCTCAGGGAGTTGCAACAGATATGGAAATCAACTTACGTGAAATGTTGAAATTGAAAGATGAATTGTATCATATTATTTCTCAACATTCAGGGCAAACTTTTGACAAAGTGCACAAAGACAGTGAGCGTGATTACTGGATGATTGCCGACGAAGCAAAAGAATACGGAATGATTGATGAAGTATTAAGAAGAGGATAAATTTTTAAAAGATTCTAAGTTGCTAAGACGCTAAGATTCTAAGTGTTCTTTGTGATTTAAAATTTTAAATAAAAAATAAAAATATTAAGCTGTAAGGGGTTAAGTTTTAAAGTTTTAGTTGAAAAGCTTAGAAACTTAGTATCTTTGCAGCTTAGTAACTTAAATAAAGAATGGCAAAAGTAGTATTAGAATGTTCGTTTTGTGGAAGAAAAAAGCCAGAAACTAATTTATTGATTGCAGGTATCAATGCACATATCTGTGATAAGTGTATCGAACAGGCACATGGAATTGTATTAGAAGAGTTAAAATCAAGTGGAAGCTCAAAACTGGTTGGGGATTTAATTTTAAAGAAACCAAAAGAAATCAGAGCTTTCTTAGATCAATATGTTATTGGCCAGGATCAGACTAAAAAAGTAATGTCGGTTGCCGTTTACAATCACTACAAACGTTTGATGCAACAGCAATTAGACGATGAGGTTGAGATTGAAAAAAGTAACATCATCATGGTGGGACAAACCGGAACAGGAAAAACATTAGTGGCAAAAACGATTGCCAAAATGTTAGATGTTCCTTTGGCTATCGTTGATGCGACCGTACTTACCGAAGCAGGTTATGTAGGAGAGGATGTTGAAAGTATTTTAACACGTTTGCTGCAGGCTGCCGATTATGATGTAACCAAAGCCGAAAGAGGAATCGTTTTTATTGACGAGATTGATAAAATCGCCCGTAAGAGTGATAATCCGTCTATTACACGTGACGTTTCCGGTGAAGGAGTACAACAGGCTTTATTAAAACTTCTTGAAGGGACAATTGTAAACGTACCGCCAAAAGGAGGACGTAAACACCCGGACCAGAAATTTGTGGAAGTAAATACCCAAAACATCCTGTTTATTGCAGGAGGTGCTTTTGATGGTGTTGAACGTATTATTTCTAAACGTTTGAACCGTCAGGCTGTTGGATATTCAACTTCTAAAAACGTAGACAATATCGATAAAGACAATTTATTGCAGTATATTATTCCAAAAGATATCAAAGATTTTGGTTTGATCCCTGAAATTATCGGGCGTTTACCGGTTTTGACGCACATGGATCCTTTAGACAAAGAAACTCTGCGTGCAATTTTGACACAGCCTAAAAATGCTTTGGTAAAACAATACCAAAAACTATTCTTAATGGATGAAGTTGAATTCACCATTACAGATGAAGCATTAGATTTTATTGTAGACAAAGCATTAGAGTATAAATTAGGAGCACGTGGATTGCGTTCGTTATGCGAAGCAATCTTAACCGATGCCATGTACGAACTGCCAAGTTCAGACGATAAAGTTTTAACCATCGATAAGGATTACGCAAAACATACTCTGAATAAAAATCTATTGAAGCGTATGGAAATCGCTTCGTAAGTTTCCGTAATAAGATTAAATAATTTATAAAAAGCCTGTTCGTTAATTCGAACAGGCTTTTTTTTGTAAAATAAAACCTATATTTTAAATCGCATAATATAATATTTTTCTTATATTTATGAAAATTAATTTGTATGAAAAATATTAAAAAATTAGCGATCCTCTTAATGGTTTTAGGAGTTGCGGTGTTAACAGGTCGTTGTGTTTCAGATGAAGCAGGAAGTGAACAAAAAATAGAGCAATCTATTCATGTTAGTGAAGCGAAGGTTTGGTTTGAACAGTATCAATCGAAGGCAGAAATTGACTCGTCGTTTAATAATCAGGTTTATGATTGGAATAGTGCAGCTGTAGAAAAGTTTGAAAATGGATCTGAGGCAATTGTGGTCACTGTTAAAGATAGAAACCTGAGTGACGCCTATAAAGGACAAAAATTATTGTATTTATATCCTTTAGAAAATAAAAAGGAATTTTCGGCTACATTATATGAGATACTCCCTTTATCAGAATCTTTAGAAAAAATAAAAACTTCAGGAGATTTAGTTAACTTTAATGGGTATATCATTGCCTGGGATTTAGAAAAGGGATTTGTAAATGGGGCAAAATTTGAAAACTCCAATACTACAGGAGCACTAACAGGACTTAGAGTAATCTCTCCGGAGGAATTTGAGCGCCTCAATAAATCGACTGCTAAGTCAGATTCAGATCCTTTTGAATTGGATGAAGTGATCATTCGCAGAGAAAAATCCGAGAATAAGCAGGAATATGGAGGAGGAGCTTATGGAGGCAGTCTAAAATCAGGATCGAAAGGTAATAGTCCAAAGGGATATGTGAAGTCTCCGGGAGGTGGTGGAAGTGGAAGTTCTACAGGATCAACGGTAACTAAAGTTATTCCGCCTAGTTGTGAGAGTTTTAATTTTACGTCGAAAAAAGGGGCTAATTGGCAAGTAGCGATGGTCAAAAATATTAATTTTAGAGTTATAGGATTGAGTCCAAAAGGAATTGAAATATTGCATGTTCTTAGTTATCCACAAGCAATATATTTTGGTACGCCAACAAATATACAGGTGGGTAATACAGATATGACACCAGGAATTGCGGCAAATGTTTCTGCTCGGGCACTTCAACAATCAATGCAGGACGTAATAGATAAATATGGAGGAACAGACGTGTCAGATTTGATACTTGATCGATATTTTAGAGAGAGATTAGTACACAATTATCCTCTTTACGTTAGTGGAGGCAGGATAAATTTTAATTCAACTGAAAAACTTCCCGCGACTAATTATAAAACAAATACATGGACTTCAGGAAACTGTAATTAACTATTTAAATCGATTAATATGATTGAAAAGGTTTTAAAAAATGTAGTTTATTTATTCTATCCGCGAAATATATGTGCCTTTAAAGAAAAAGACATTTATTTTATTTCCGAGGAGTATAAGAGATTACTTCAAATAATAAATGATTTTAATAATGAAGAGGGGAAAGTCTTTAGGAAGAGAATTGTTGCAGAGTTTGAACATGATTACACATTAAATAAATTAAATGACCACACCTTGTTTGATTTAGGGGATAGATGTATGACTTTTAATGTGAGTGTAATCGAAGATGGTGAGTTATATACAATATCATTATTTATTAGCATTATAGTCCCATATTATGTAATTAAAGTTCAAAAAAATATAATTGACTTGTATTTCTCCAAATCAGAAGTAACAAATTTAGAAGAAAAAAATATAGAAATAAGAGCTGTAAATGAATTAGTTATGGATATTGAAACAGTAATTGAGGATAAATTTTTGTACAAAAAATTTCCAAAAGAAATACTTAATTCAGTTGTTGAAGATATTAGTTTTCAAGATACAGAGTTTGGCTGTTTTACGATGTTTATTGCTTTTTTTAATAATGTAATTATCAAAGAAAATGAAAAGTGATTTTTTAATATTTCTGACAATTACCGGCTTATTGTTAATTTTTCTTTACTTCTTCGAGTACAATTTTAATTTTTGTATTTCCAATACATTTTATCTTGTAAGTTATTTTTTCCCTGTTTTATTAGTGTTTCTATTAGGGGTTGTATATTATTTGATAAAGTTTATAAAAAAGAAGAGAAACTAAAAAAACAAATTTAAAAATACGAGAGCATACTTCATTTTTTTGTTTTTCTCTTTATTCGCCAATGTTGCTACTGGTCAAACAAGCAGCAAAGTTGATAACGAAGATTATGAGGTAATAAACCAAATAGAGCTTTCAACTTACAGCTAACTAAAATGAGTGGAAACCGCCTTCATTCGATTTGTTTAAACATTAGTGTTTTGTCTCCATATTTCACATGTTATGTTCTGGATATATTAGTTGACTTAGAAAATGTAAAATGGATCAAAAGACCTAATAAAAATGAAGATTTAGAGATCGTTTATGCCAGTGAAATTAATAAAATTGTTGCATTAAGTGAAAAGTATGGGATTACAAAATTTCCGCCAGAATTATTAAGTTATAGACTTCCGGAAATTAGTAGAGGATTTATACCTTTTGGAGAATTTACATTTTTCAACGCATTCTTTTTAGATGAATATTATACAAGATTATGAAATACGTTATTTACATTTTTTTAATTTTTGGTATAGGATTATTGGTGTATGGTTATATTTATCCAACTGAATATTGTCTGGATTTCAACATTCATGATTCCTATTATGTGTTTAGCTACAGGCCAGTAGCAACAGCTGTATTATTGTTTTCTTTGTTACTTTATATGGTACATTTTTTATATAAAAAAGTACGGTAATTTATAAACTAAGAGGTATAGTTAACAATAAGTTACAATTGAAAAAAGAAGTACCTTTAAGAATACACGGGGCAAGAGTACAATTTAACTCAACTACTGCTTTACCAGCAACTGAGCACAAAACGACTACCATATTTTCAACTGATTGCCGATAATTGATATTTATGATTGGAAAAATTTTAATGAATTTAGCATATTTATATTATCCTAAGAATATATGTCCATGGACTCAAAAGGAATTGTATTTAGAAACTATGGAGTATGAAAGATTGAAAGCATTAATTGAATATTTTGATTCTGAGGAAAATCAGAAACTACGAAATAGTATTAGAGTTGAATTTGATAAAGATTTAGTCTTAAGTGATTTTCAAGATTTTTCCAGACTGGATTGGGAAGATCGATGTTATACCTTTTTTTTGAATATTGTTGAAGGAGGTGAATTGTGCTCGATTACTTTGCATTTAAGTATCTTGATTCCTTATTATGTGATTGAGACGGTAATTCATAAGAACCAAATGATAATTTCGAAATCTAGGATCGAAGAATTGGAGAAAGAAAATTTAGATCCGAGAAAAATGAAAGATTTGGTTTTGGACATTAAATCAATTGTTGAAACCAAACTACTGTATCAAGAATTTCCAGAAACATTAATTCATGGTGTTATTGAAGATATTAGTTTTCAGGATATATATTTAGGTCATTTTAAAATGTATAATGCTTTTTTTAATAATCGTCGATGAAAAGAATAACTAGAAACTATTTGATTTTTTTAGCTTTGTGCGTTTTGTTATTGATCTGTTCCTACTTTTCTGAGTATTTCTATACAATTTGCCTCTATGATACTTATTATCTTATAAGTTATTTTTATTTTGTTATTCTTTTTTTGCTTATTGGTACTATCCTTTATTTTCTTAGATTGCTCCAATTTAGAAAAAGAAGAAGTTGAATGTAGGAAAATAGTAAAAAACCTGTTCATTAATCTGAACAGGTTTTTTTGCGAAGAAAATAACTTTCTAAGTTAATTTATTTATTGTAATTTTTTTCCTACATTTGTAAAAATAGATTTGTGTGAAGGATATTAAAAAATTTGCCATTGTTATAATTGTTTTAGGACTTCCAATGCTGGTCACTCATTGGCTTTTAATAAAAAAGAAAGAAAAGAAAAAAATAGAGAAATCTATTGCTATTGATAAAGAAAAAGTCTGGCTGGAACAGTATCAGTCAACAGCAAAAATGGATTCTTTATTTTGAAGACAGGATTATCATTGGGATAATAGCACATCAGGAAAACTTTCAAAAATAAATCTGAAATAATTACTGTACCCTAAACTTCTCCCGATACTCAATAGGTTTCATGCCTACCATTTTATAAAAAACTTTCCTAAAGGCTTTCGGATCATTATAGCCTGTTTTCTCAATAATTTCAGAAATCGAAAGCTGTGTTTGTTCCAGATATTTCTTCGAACTTTCGACTCTTATATTTTGCAGGTATTCAATAGGCGGGATGCCGGTAACCTGTTTGAAACGTCGCGTCATATTACGGGTGCTGGTAGGAATGTCTTTGGTGATTTCTTCCAGTTTTTCGATTGTATGGTACTGACTTTCTATTTTTTGCTGCAACATGGCAACTAAGGCATCATTGTGCAAATGGTTGGGTCTAAAGGTGCTGAAATAACTTTGCTTGTATCGGTTTAGGTCGATCGAAAAAATCTTTGCAATCTGAACTGCAATCTCATTTCCACAGTATTTCTGAACCAAAAGAATCAACAGGTGAAACGTTGAGGTAGAACCTCCGCTGGTATACAAACTGCCATCGGCTGTTAAGGTTTCCTCGGGCTTCAATTTTACGAGTGGGAACGCTTTGGTAAAAGCACTGCAGGCATCAACGTGTGTGGTGGCTAATTTTTCGTTAAGCAAACCGGATGCCGCAAATAAAAAGGCACCCGTACAAAAACTGGCCAGTTCAGCACCGGATTGATGATGTTTTTTCAGCCATGGGATAAAGTTTTTGTTCTTTGCGATCATTTCGCTCATATTATCGGTAGTAAAAGCCGGAATCAGGATAAGTTCGAGGGTTACTGTAGAATCTTCAATCGGATTTACTTTATAGCCGAATAAATGCGCTTCCTTAATCTGTTCTGCCAATTGAAATACCATAATTTCAAAAGGTTTTTCGTTTTCTTTAGCAAGTTTGTTGGCGGTTTCAAAAACTTCTAAAATAGCGGCTATACTTAGTAATTTATAGTCGTGCGGAACAATTAATCCTACTTTCTTAGTCATGACTGCATTGGTTTTTGGAAAAATGATAGGTAACAAAAGTAAGTATTTTGTCTTAAATGACCCTAAAAATGACTTTTAATGTAACTTAAAGCTAATGCTAAAAAACTAAATTTGCTTTAAATAATTTGTAATTTTATAAAGAAACATATTTGATTTTAATAATTAAGTAATAACTAATTTAAAGTATATAACTAAAACAGAAACAAAATGATAACAGTACAAAACACGATTAATGCATCAGTAGACAAAGTTTGGGAATTTTGGACAGCACCGGAACACATTACAAAATGGAATTTTGCTTCTCCGGATTGGCACACACCTTATGCAGAAAATGATTTAAGAGAAGGAGGAAAGTTTAAATCTACTATGGCTGCGAAAGACGGCAGTATGAGTTTTGATTTTGGAGGGGAGTATACTCTGGTAGAAAAAAATAAGGTTATTGAATATGTTTTAGGAGATGGAAGAAAAGTTGAAATTACTTTTAAAGAAACACCAAACGGAGTGGAAGTAATTGAAAAATTTGATCCTGAAACAGAAAACCCGGAAGAAATGCAGCGTGGGGGCTGGCAAGCCATCATGGATAATTTTAAAAGTTATACCGAAAGCAATTAATCTTTTAAGGTTCAAAGTGGCAAAGTAACAAAGAGGAAGGGTTTTGGTGTTTTTCGAAAATAATACCAAGTCTGAAGAGTTTTTGTGAGATAGAGTGTAAACATAGGTTTAATTTAAAAAGCAGTAAGAATGACAAAACAAATTTGGCTGAATTTGCCGGTAAAAGAGGTGGCAAAATCAAAAGCTTTTTTTTCGGAAATAGGATTCTCTTTTAATGAAGAACACGACACACCAAAGTCAACTTGTATGGTGATTGGAGAAGGAAAATTTGTAGTAATGCTTTTTGAAGAAAAATTGTTTGCCAGTTTTTCTCATAATCAACTGACAGATACTAAAACAAGTACGGAAGTTTTGATTTCGATTGATGCTGAAAGTACTGCCGAAGTGGATGAACTGGCAAGGAAAGTTAAAGAGGCCGGAGGAACTGTTTTTACGCCACCTTCAGAAAGTCAGGGATGGATGTATGGCTGTGGCTTTGCAGATTTAGACGGTCATCGCTGGAATATTTTATTTATGGATTTTAGTAAACTATCATGAGTATGGAAACATTAGAATTTAAAATTAGAATTAAAGCGCCGGTACAAAAAGTCTGGGCAGTTTTATGGAACGAAGAAACGTATAAGAAATGGACAGGATCTTTTTGCGAAGGGTCATATGCCATAAGCGATTGGAATCAGGGCGACAAAATACATTTCTTGTCTCCAAACGGAGAAGGAATGAATAGTGTCATTGAAACGAAAATTCCAAATGAGTATATGGCTTTTAAACATATCGGCGAAATCAAAGACTTTAAAGAATTACCTCTTGATGAAGAAACCAAAAAGTGGTCAGGTTGCATGGAAACGTATCGATTGACAGCCAATGACGAATTTACTGATTTGGTAGCGCAGGTAGATGTAGTTGAGAAATACATCGATTATTTTAAAAAAGCATTTCCAAAAGGACTGGAGACCGCTAAAGAACTCTCAGAAAAATAAAAAACAAACAACAAACAAAAAAACAAATATCATGGCAACAGCAGTAAACCCTTATTTAATTTTTAACGGAAATTGCGAAGAAGCATTTCTGTTTTATCAATCTGTTTTTGGAGGAGAATTTCCGTATCTTGGAAGATTCAATGAAATGCCGGAAGGTGAAGAAGGATGCGGTGCTCCGGTATCCGAAAAAGATGCTAACCGAATCATGCACGTTTCATTGCCAATTGGAAACACTATCTTAATGGGAAGTGACAGCAGCGAGCAATCTGGAGACGTAACGTTTGGTGGAAATTTCTCTATCTCTATAAATGTGGACAGTGCAGCAGAAGGAGACCGTATTTTTAACGGACTTTCGGCAGGTGGGACTGTTTATATGCCGATGGCGAAAACCTTTTGGGGAGCTTATTTTGGAATGTTTAAAGATAAGTTTGATGTAAGCTGGATGGTAAACTTTGATGAAAACCAGGCAGGTTAAAAACAATTTTTTATATTTTATCACAATACTAATAGATTTCAGGGATTCACCATTTTAATCCTTGAAATCTATGATAAAAAAACAATCCAGAGATTGAAAAAGTTAGGTTATTTTAATCCCTGAACATTATTGTTAAATTACTCCAAAAAGCACAGTATTAGGTGCTTTTTCTTTTTAAAAAACAATCAATATCCTTTTTTATCAATATTAGATTGTCGATTTTTGTCGCTTCATAAAATCAATAAAGATAAAATGGCTACAGAAGATAAAGAGATTATTTTATTAAAGGTTTCGGGACATGATAAAATAGGAGTGACAGCAGGGTTAACCGCTGTATTGGCAACTTACGATGCAAATATTTTAGATATTGGTCAGGCCGATATTCATGATACGCTTTCTCTGGGGATTTTATTCGAAATTCAGGCAGGTTCCTCTTCTGGCCCCGTTTTAAAAGATTTATTGTTCAAAGCTTATGAATTGGCAATTAAAGTAAAATTTATTCCAATTTCTATAGACGATTACGAAAAGTGGGTAAAATCACAATCCAAACAACGTTATATCATCAATATTTTGGGCGAAAAACTGGCCGCTTCTCAATTGGCTGCCGTAACCAAAATAATGTCAGCCCAAAATCTGAATATTGATTCTATTATAAGATTAACAGGAAGAACTTCTATTGTGGATTTAGAAGAATATCCTCGTTCCTGCATACAATTATCCGTGACCGGAGACATTGTAAATAAAATTGACATGACAGCAAGTTTTATGGAAATTTCCAGAACGTTAAATGTTGATATTTCATTCCAGGAAGACAATATTTATAGACGAAACAGACGTTTGGTTTGCTTCGATATGGATTCTACTTTAATTCAGACCGAAGTAATCGACGAACTGGCTGAGCTGAACGGCGTAGGAGATCAGGTTAGAGCTATCACAGAATCAGCAATGAATGGCGAGATTGACTTCAACGAAAGTTTCAAACAGCGTATGGCATTGCTTGAAGGATTGAGTGAAGATGTTTTGCAGAAGGTAGCGGTTAATTTACCCATTACAAAAGGAGCGCATCGCTTAATGAAAGCCCTGAAATATTACGGATACAAAACCGCAATTTTGTCCGGAGGATTTACCTATTTTGGAGAGTATCTGCAAAAAGAATTGGGTATCGATTACGTCCATGCCAATAAGTTAGAGATAAAAGACGGTAAACTTACCGGTAAATATATAGGTGATATTGTAGACGGTCAAAAGAAAGCCGAATACCTAAAAGCAATCGCCGACAAAGAAGGAATTCACATTAACCAAACGATTGCGGTTGGAGATGGTGCCAATGATTTGCCAATGATCAATTTAGCAGGTCTGGGAATTGCTTTTCATGCCAAACCCAAAGTAAAAGAAAATGCGGCAACGTCAATTTCAAGTCTGGGTCTTGACGGAGTTTTGTATTTATTAGGATACCACGACAGATACATTGATATGATGTAAATTATTGTCGGGCTGAGCGAAGTCGAAGCCCTTTTCAATGTCAAAAAGAACTTTGATTTCGCTCATTTTAGTCAGGCTGAGCGAAGTCGAAGCTATGAGCATGCCCCGCTGAAAAAGCGGGTCGGGCTATCCGTTCCGCACAAGCGAAGCGAACTGACGAAGTAATCTTTTTGTCCGCCACTGCGGACAAAAAGGATTTCTACTTCTATTCCTCTGTTAGAATTATTACTTTTGACTTTCTCGGGATTTCAATTCCTCTTTAATGTCTTTTAAAGTCTTAAAATTTAAAATAAGTAAAGGCAGTAAAGCAATAGGAACAACCTGAGAAGCGCTAAATCCTTTCTTTAAAACAAGATAGATGTTCACGATAAATAATAGTGCTAAAATTACAGCAAATGCATATGTAGCTGATTTTGACATTTTTTGGCTTTTAAGCAATTCTTCGGTGGTCATTTTGCTAAACTTTTCGTTTTTCATTTTATTATGGTTTTGGTTAATTTGATTTTTTACTGCAAGTTATCAGCTTGCAAGATTGTTTAATTTCCAGCCTTTTCCAATTAAGTGTTTTTTGCATTTGAAACAAAAATCAGTTTCTTCATCCAGATGATTTTTTCCTTCTGCATCTCTCATTAAACAGTTTTTTACAGCACAATGAGGTAGTCCTTCGGTATGTCCCAATTCATGCAGTACCACTTTGTAAAATTGAGCGCTTTTATTTTGTTTGCTTAATCTAAAGTCAGAGACCACACAGGATTTACCAGGATGATAGCCTAGTCCCATAACTCCCCAGTCTTTCGTTTTTTCTTTGGTCACACTAATGTCACGGTTTGATAAACCTATAATTACAGAATCTGTACCAATATTGTTTTTGATCGTTTTAATAATACTGTCAGCTCGATACCTGTTTCGGGGTTCGTAAAATGCACTTTCCGGAAAAGGAATGTTGGCTCTTAAAACAACATTAGGGTTAATCGTTTGTATTTTATGATAAACCTCTTTTGCCTGCTCCGTTTTGAAACTCCCCAAAGGCTGAAGGACAATTATTTTTGGATGCTGTTTCTGGGTACAGGAGATGAAAAAAAATATTAAAATCAAAATGTAATTTCTCATTTCGCCGATCCTAAGTTTGTTAATTCAACACTTTTAATAGATCCGAGAGGAGCAATTTTGATCGCATTATTTTTTGGAGTCAGGTAAAAGTAATAAGCACTATTAACATCTATTAAAAAAACTGCCTCAGTTTCTCCTGTGTTAAAGGTGATTTTTTGTTTGTATTTCAATTCATTTGTTCTGATCTTCTCTGCAATTTTATAACCTCCGCCAATTCCTAAACCAATAAAAAAACTTAGTAATCCGGCTCCAACGCAAACTAAAAATTTTTGTTTCAGTTTGTTTTTGATTTCAGCATCTGAGAATTTTTCCCCGTTTAGATTTGTTCCTATTACTTTTTTTGCCCAGTTTTTGTTGCGATGACTATAGCATAAACTTAAAACAAGTATGACAATAGCAGCGAAAACAATTAAACTTAATAAGACAATTGGATTTGCGGTTAAATCAGCAACAGGACTGATGAGAATATCCATAATGGTTGAATACTTCAGAATGTTTATCTTCAGTTGGAAAAAGAAAACACATTCTTTTAGAATTCCCAGTATGACTAGAAAAAGATAACCTAACGGAATTAAATTTTGGATTTTTTCTATTAATTTCATTCTAAATTAACGTGGTTTTTGATTAAGGTTTTTGTAAAACTACATCTCTTTCAGCTGCTCCAAATAATCCCTTTGATTGGAAAGTCTTGGGATTTTATGCTGTCCGCCTAATTTATCGCGTTCTTTTAACCAGTCGTAGAATAAGTTTTCACGTGCCACATTAATCACTAAAGGATTTAAAGTCATATTATTGTGACGTTTGGCTTCGTAATCAGAATTTAGAGTTTGCAAAGTGTCATCCAGTACTTTTTGGAAAAGCCCCACATCGGCAGGTTTTTTCTTGAATTCGATCATCCATTCGTGAGCACCTTTTTCCTTGTCCTGCATGAAAATAGGAGCCACGGTGTAGTCGATCACTTCAGTATGAGTAAGCTGACAGGCTTTGGCAATCGCCTGATCGGTATTTTCGACCATTAATTCTTCGCCGAACACATTAATATGATGTTTCGTTCTACCTGTTACCCTGATTCTGTAAGGGTTTAAAGATGTAAAACGAACCGTATCTCCAATCAAATAACGCCATAAGCCGGAGTTGGTTGTAATGACAATCGCATAGTTTTTGTTTAACTCAACATCAGCCAGACGAATTACTTTTTGATTTGGAGTTCCAAACGTATCCATCGATATGAATTCATAGAAAATGCCATAATCCAGCATCAGCAATAAATCACTTGAATTGTTTAAATCCTGAATAGCAAAAAAGCCTTCAGAAGCATTGTATATTTCGTAATACCTGAAATCTTTGCTTGGTAAAATATTTTTGTATTGCTCTTTATAAGGAGAGAAACTTACTCCACCGTGGAAATAAACTTCCAGATTAGGCCAGATATCAAGAAGACTTTCTTTTCCTGTATTTTCTAAAACTTTATTCATTAAAACCAGCATCCATGACGGAACGCCTGCAAAACTGGTTACATTTTCGTTTTTTGTTTCATTTATAATCGCAGCAATTTTCGATTCCCATTCACTCATCAAAGAAGTTTTACTGCTTGGAGTACTGCTAAACTCAGCCCAGATCGGCATGTTTTCAATCAGAATAGCCGATAAGTCGCCAAAGAACGTATTATTGTTCTCGTAGATTTGAGAACTTCCGCCCAGACGGAGACTTTTCCCAAGGAACAATTCCGAATCCTCATTGTTGTTGAGGTACAGACAAAGTAAATCTTTACTTCCTTTATAATGACAATCTTCTAAAGCTTCATTACTCACAGGAATGAATTTACTTTTAGCATTCGTAGTTCCGCTTGATTTAGCAAACCATTTTATTGGCGTTTCCCAAAATACATTCTGTTCCCCCTGACGCGTACGTTCAATCAATGGCTGAAGCTCCTCATAAGTAGCAATCGGTACCCTTTCAGCAAAAGTCTGATAAGAATTAATCGATTCAAAATCATACTGTTTCCCTATAATAGTATTTTCTGAAGCGGTCAGTAAATTGTGCAACAGCTCCTCCTGAACTTCATTCGGATATTTTAGAAAAAGTTCTATCTGATGTATCCTTTGTTTTAGGACCCACGAAGCGAAAGAGTTGATTATTGATAAGGGCATGGGTGAAATTTATATTTTAGATTGCTGATTGTAGATTTTAGATTTTACAATTCGCGTAAAATCAGGAACCTTAAAATTTGAATATCGAAAGACAAATAGTAACTTTGCCGTTGTATCAAAAATAGTGTTTTTTTGTAAAAAATAACATGCTATTTTTATTAAACATTCCGGTTCGGCCGAATTTTAACTCTTAAAATTCAGAATTCAGACCGACAAATCTAAAATATACAATCCGCAATCTAAATTCTAATGACATATCAAGGCGTACTTACAAAAATGCAAACTGAAATGGGAGCTCCAATTCAGTATTATTTGGTGTTTGAAGACAGTTTTTTAAACATGAATCAATTACTGAACAAAGAGATCGAAATTAATTTCGTTGGATTTGAATGTCTGAATTGTCATAAGAAGAAAAAGATTTACCGCCAGGGATTCTGTTATGAGTGTTTTTACTCAAGCCCTGCTGTTGGGGATTGGATTATGCGGCCAGAACTTAGTACTGCACATTTAGGAATTGCAGACCGTGATTTGGAGTACGAACAAAAAGTACAGCTTCAACCTCATATTGTATATCTGGCTTTGGCAAGTGAAGTAAAAGTTGGGGTAACCCGTAAAACTCAGGTTCCAACGCGTTGGATCGACCAAGGAGCTACCCAGGCTATTGCGATCGTTGAGGTTCCAAACCGATATTTAGCCGGAATTACAGAGGTGGCATTAAAAGACCACTATACCGACAAAACAAACTGGAGAAAGATGCTTCAAAATACAGGTGAAAATTTCGACCTGCTGACTGAAAAAGCAAAAGTGGAAAGTTTGATTCCGGCAGAAGTACAGGAATATTTTTATACCCAAAAAAATGATCTGTACGAACTGCAGTATCCCGTTTTAAATTATCCGACTAAAGTAACCAGCCTGAATCTGGATAAAACTCCGTCATTTCAGGGAAAATTGACCGGAATCAAAGGACAATATTTAATCTTTGAGAATGGAACCGTTTTTAATGTAAGAGGTTCGGAGGGTTATGTGGTTAGTATAGCGGTTTAATATTTTACTAAAAATAAATGCATTCCAATATGTTGTTGGTTAGTGTTTTAGTGTATTTGTAACACTGGTTTTAGTAAAATTGTAATCTGAATGTTGAAACATTTGGTTACAATTTTATAATAATTATTTATTAGAAGATTTTAATTTTAAGTCTAAAGAGAGCCTAGTTTAGCAAAAAGCGAAATGAAAGTTTTTTTGGATTTCCAAAGACATATATTTTAATCAATTAATGAATTATAAAGATGAGTGTTTTAAAACGAATAAATGTGGTCAGGCGCAGCGTAATGCACCGTCTCACTAAGAACATTGGAAAGCCAAGATCTGAGCAGCATATTGTTTTAGTAGATAAAACTGAAATCAGGCGGGTTCTAATTTGCAGACCAAATGCCAGACTCGGAAACTTATTATTGGTTACGCCGCTGGTTCAGGAAGTCAACGATATGTTTCCAAATTGTAAAGTCGATTTGTTTGTTAAGGGAGCTTTAGCTCTGGTGATTTTTGGAAATTATCAAAACATCAATAAGGTAATTGGTTTGCCTAAAAAACCGTTCAAAAGCTTATTGGAATATCTGAATGTCTGGATTTCAATAAAAACACAAAAATATGATGTGGCGATCAACGTAGATCAAAACTCTTCTTCAGGACGTTTAGCAGTCCAGTTCTCTAATGCTAAGTACAAATTTTACGGAGATTTAAATGATGAATCTCAACTTCTAAAAAAAGACTACGATCATATTGCAAAATATCCCGTTTATAACTTCCGAAATTATTTAACGAAACTTGGATTAGCAAAAAGCAATAAAATAATAGCCCCGATTGACCTTAAACTATCTTCTTCTGAAATTGCTAACGGAAAGAAAATTTTAAATGACTTAGTACCTAATTCTAAAAGAACCATCTGTATTTTTACGTATGCGACGGGAGCAAAATGCTTGTCGGAAGAGTGGTGGGAGAACTTTTACAGGCAACTTAAAGAGGAATATACAGAGTATAATATTATTGAGATTCTGCCTGTAGAAAATGTTTCGCAAATCGCATTTCAGGCACCTGCATTTTACAGCAAAGATATTCGCGAAATAGGGGCTGTAATTGCCAATACCGATTTGTTTATTGGAGCTGATAGCGGGATTATGCATTTAGCCAGTGCCGTTCAGACCCCTACTATTGGGCTTTTTTCAGTCTCAAACCTTAAAAAATACGAGCCTTACGACAATTGCAGCATCGGAGTAGATGTTAATTTATACACTAAAAAGGATTACTCAAAAATTATAAATTCGATCCTGAATAACGGAAAAATTAATAGTATAAGGCAGGCAATTTAAACCATATGAAAACAAAAAAAGGCATCCATGGATGCCTTTTTTTGTTTAGTTTTTCTTCTTAAACAAGCCATTGATTAAGTCACTGGCTTTTTTCGTAACCTCTTGAGTTTTCTGCTCTTTTTCGGTAGCAGCAGCTTTGGTGGTATCTTTAGCTTTTGTGTTTTTATTGATAAAATCATTAAGAGCTGAAGTTCCTTTTTGAGTCAGTTTGTCTCTTTGCTGATTTGCAACCTGTGCAGCCAGACTGGTCACGGCGCTTTTCATATCAGTCGATACTTTTGGATGCGAAAAATTACCGGTAAGCACAGCATTTATTGGAATGTTTTGCAGTTTTGCAGCATCTGCCGGAGACATTTTAGCCAGGAAGGCATTGGCTTCATTTCCTAAATATTTTGCCGGAACATCTAATTTTAAATTATAGTTCATCGTTTGATCGAAACCGTGAGTTCCGCCAATTGTAATTTTAATGTCCTGATATTTGATGTCAAATGGTTTTACGCTCACTTTTCCGTTATCAAATGTTAGAGCCGCTTTAATATCATTCAGATTTATTTTATTAGGATCAATAAACTTCAGATTAGAAGTTAAGGCATTGATAACCGTTGAATTTTTAGAATTTACAGTAGTTGAAAGCAGCTGCCCTAAAAGATCTCCCGAGATTGATTTTAGATCCGGAGTCAATTCTTTATCGTCTAAGTTTCCGTTTAATTTTATGGTCGAATTTAATTTTCCGTTGATGATTCCTGCCAAAGGAGCAATTTTTTTCATCATGTCCAATTGCGTAAAAGTCTGCGCAATATCCACCTGATTAAAGCCTAAATTCATATCAAAAGTCGGCACTTTTGCTTTGGTAGAAACAGCTCCGTTAAGGCCAATTGTTCCTCCAAAAATAGAAGTTTTAAAGTTTTCTAAAGTAGCTTTTTCGTCCTTAACGATTAATCGGCCCGAAACGTCTTTTAGTTTCAGATTGTCGTATAAAACCGTTGTAGCTTTAGCATTTAAAGTACAATTTAAAAACGCCGGGATCTTCATCGCTTCAGTAGGTTTTGCGGCTGCTTTTTCTGTAGCAGGAGTCCCTGAAGTCATAAAATCATCCACTGCCAATTGATTTGAACTCATGTTGAAGTTTCCTCTTAACTCTTGCTTTTTGAACATGAAACCATAGAAATTTTCCAGTACTCCGTTAATGCTTAAATCACTTTTTCCGGTTGTAGCATCAAATTTTTTCAGGTTTATGGTACTCGGATTAAACTCTACCAATGCCGTACTGATGTTCATCGACTTATTGTTTTCGTCCGTATATTTAAATCCGGACAGACTCATAGTTCCGGCATTTTTGATATTTTGGTATTGACTTTTTTCAACAGATGCCATATCAAATTGTGTAGTCACATCTGCTTTTAAAATACCGGCAAGAGGTTTGTCCATTTTAATTGGATAAGCCTTAGAAAGATTCGCCAGATTGATGGTTCCTTTCAAAGCGGCATTCACCATAGGATTTTGCGTGATGTTTTTGATATTAGCTTTCGCGTTAAAAACATCCTGATCAATTCGGAAAGAAAGTTTGTCCAGATTAACGTAGGTATCATTCAGTATTCCCGTTTCGTTGATAATTTTAGTGTCAATTACAATATTCTGAACCGATTTTGGGAGGTTCGGATATTGAAACGAAGCATTATTGGAAGCAATCGCCACATTAAACTTAGGTACAGTAGTCTCAGTTAATTCACCTTTAGCAAAACCGGCTACCGTAAAGTCTCCTGTGGTTTTTACACCGTCCAGACTTGAAGCATAAGCAGAAGGAATAAGTCCTAAGAAATTCGTAAAGGAGGAAGTAGGCGTCTTAAACTTCAGATCATAAATTTGTCCGGCATCCACCATCTGAATAAATCCGTCAAATTCTAAAGGCAATTGATTGATTAAAGCTTTATTTTCCTTAAAGGTATATTTGCTTTTTTCAAGGTCAATTCCTAATACAGCGTCTAAAGTCAGTTTTACATTTTTCATGTAATTGATCTTATCCATATCCAAAGAAACATTAGCAACAGATTTTGTTGTTAAATCTAATTTTGAATTGGTAAAATCGCCCGTTCCTTCATGGTGCAAACTGTCAATTACCATTTTTATTTTAGACCCCTGATCGATGTATCTGAAAGTGAAATTTTCGATTTTATAATTTTGAATCTTCAGCGAAAGCGGTTTGCTTTTGTCGTCTTTCACGTCCTTTTCTTTGTCTTTTAGGGCAATATCAAAATTACCAACACCGTCTTTGTTGAAAATAATATTCACCAGACCATTTGTAGAGCTGATTCCCTGTATGTTTAAAGGTTCTTCTTTTCCTTTGAAAAGTTCCTTAATGCTCATTTTTAAATTCAGTTCACCTAATGAAACCAAAGTATCTCCTTCAAATGGAGCTTTGTTGATGATCACCAGTTTTTCGATTCCCACAGTGGCATTCGGAAAGTTTCTAAACAAACTTAAATCGGCATCTGTAAAGCTTACCTTGGCATCAACACTTTTGTTGATGGCTTCTGAAATTTTGGCTTTTATTTGATCTTTAAAAAAGTATGGAATGGCAAATAAGGCCGCTACAAGGACCACAAGAACTATGGCTGTTATTTTTAAAATTTTCTTTACCATATAAATAAATTTGAGGGGTTAAATTGCTAACTGATTGCTGCAAAAATAGTTTTTTTTGATGGAGTTCATAAATAAAGTTTTTGTTAAACCTAAGAATATACTTCGGTTTGTTTCAAAAAAAAAATCCGCCTGAATATAAGTTCAAACGGATTTTTAAGGTTTTTATGATTGCTGATTATTTTTTAATGAAAGAAATAATCTTATTGGTCATGATTTCGGAGACAGGCAGACTTTCATTTTTATAACTTTCCAGATTGGCCTGATGATCTCCGTCGATGATTTTCATGATATGATTCATTTTATCAACGATCAGAAGTTCAGCATTTTTATTGGCCTTTGATAAGAGCTCTGCATCTTTTACAGTCACTTGCAAATCCTTATTTCCCTGAACGATCAAGATAGGGATGTTTAGTTTTTTGATTTCGTTTTGCGGATTGTATTTGAACCAGGAAATTAAATACGGCTGAATGCTGGGTCTGAAAAGAGCATTAAGCATCGGATCTACTTTCTTTACCGTAAATCCGCTTTTCAGACTGTCAATAATCGGGAAGGTTAATTCCTCTACTTGTTTGTTTGATTTAGAAGCAATTTGCGATTTGATCAATTGGTCGGCAGATTCTCCCGCACCTGCGATCGAGATAAACTTATTGGCTTTTGTTCCCGCAATCATTCCGATCAGAGAACCTTCGCTGTGGCCAATTACAACTACTTCAGAGAAGCGATTGTCTTGCTTTAACAGATTGATCCAGCTTTTGGCATCTTCGGTGTAATTCTCAAATACCAGAGTTTGTTCCGAGATAGCGGCCGGTTTACTTTCTGCAATTCCTCTTTTGTCGTAGCGCAATGATGCAATTCCGTTTTTTGCCAGTGCTTCCGCCAGCATTTTCAGAGAATTGTTTTTCATCATCGGATTATTTCCGTTGCGATCCGTGGGCCCCGAACCTGAAATAAGCAAAGCTACCGGGCATCTTTTTTCTAAATTCGGAGTGGTCAGCGTGCCAAAAAGCTGATCGATGTTGATTTTTAAAACAATGGGAGTTTCTGTAAAAGCAGCGTCCGTTTTATTTTGAGCATGTACAAAACTCAGAAACAGAATAGCAATGAGGATAAATAAATTCTTCATTTTCAAAAGGAAACTATTTAATGTTTATTCCGAATGGAAGCATGGCCTGAACTCCTTTTTGTTTTTGAAGTCTTTTTACCTGCTCGATAAGCATATAATTTTCTTCTCCAATTTCTTCCTTGATAAAGGCTTCTTTTGATTGAGCAAAAGGCAGCGTAGAAATAAGGTCGTTGAATGTTTTTTCGTATTCAGGGTAGTTTTGTGTACTGTAGGTTTTGATTTTTGCAATTTTTGCCGCTTTAGCAATAGCATCATTCAAACCTCCAATCTGATCTACTAATCCAATTTTTAAAGCTTCACTTCCTGACCAGACTCTTCCTTGTGCGATCGAATCTACCTGAGCAAAAGTCATTTTTCGGCCTTCCGCAACGTGCGTTACAAAGGTTTTGTAAATATGTTCTACTCCTTCTAAAGTAAAGGCTTTAAATTTCTCATCAACAGGTACAAACGGACTGTAATTTGCAGAATTTTCATGTGTTTTTACCTGCTCTGTATTGATGCCTAATTTGTGAGCTAAAGGAGTAAAGTTAGGCAGCACTCCAAAAACACCTATAGAACCCGTAATCGTATTGCTTTCTGCAAAAATTTTGTTAGCGTTGCAGGCAATGTAGTAACCGCCTGATGCGGCATAATTCCCCATAGAAACCACAACCGGTTTTACTTTTTTAGTTATCTCGATTTCTCTCCAGATCAGGTCAGAAGTCAAAGCACTTCCTCCCGGACTGTCTATTCTCAGAACAATTGCTTTTACGTCTTCATTTTTGCGGGCCTCCTGTAAAGAACGTCGCATAGAACCTTCCCCAATTACGTTAACATCTCCTTCGCCGCCTTGTATTTCACCTTGTGCATAAATAATAGCAATTTGGTCAGTAGCCGTATTGGTCAAGGCAGTTGTAATGTTATTTTGGGTATAATCCAGAATCGAGATTTTATTGTAATCATCGTCTCCCGTTACTTTTAATGCTTTTTTGATCGCGTTATGGTAAACATCTTCATAAGCAATAACATCCACCAGTTTTTGTGCTTTTGCCATTTCCGGAGTTCTGGCCAGTAATCCATTAGCAATTTCATTTAGTTTCGCCAACGGAATATTTCTGCTTTTTGAAATATCAGTCGTAACCGTAGTCCAGATTGAGTTTAAAAGAGCGGTTACCTGCTCTCTGTTAGCATCACTCATTTTATTTTCCAGAAAAGGTTCAACAGCACTTTTGTATTTTCCATGACGAATTACTTCCATGTGAATGCCTGATTTTTCCTGAAAATCTTTGAAAAACATCACCTCAGACGAAAGACCTTTAAAGTCTAAATCACCGGCAGGATTCAAATAAATAGTATTGGCTACAGAATTTAGATAATATTCTTTTTGCGAGTACGTATTGGCATAAGCCCAAACAAACTTTCCTGATTTTTTGAAGCTTTCAAGCGCATTTCTCAAATCTTTGTATTGTGCCAGACCTAAAGAAGATTCGTCATTTAAAATAGAGATTCCTTTAATGTTGTCATCTGTTTTCGCTGCTTCAATCGCATTGATTACATCTGTTAAGCCGATGCCTTTTTTATCCGAGAAAACAGTTACCCACGGGTCTTTGTATTTTCCGGCATAATCGTTTTGAATTTGTTTTAAATTTAATTCTATAACAGAATCACTTTTGACAGAAACAGCGTCGTCTCCTCCAAAAATTGCTCCAATAAGAATGACCCCAAAAAAGAAGAGGATAATAAATACAAAAATACCAATAACAGTGGCAATTACATTTCCTAAAAACTTCATAAGTATATTTTTTTTAATAAGTATCGAAAAAGGTTGGTTTGTTACAAAAGTAATCTAAAAACAAATTAATTCGAATAGCAAATTGGATGAAATGGTTGTGGTTTCTGCATTTTTAACGCATTGAATTAAAGGTAAGGTATTTTGTAAGATAAATATAGTTTGAGTTTGGAATATTTTATATTTGAGGAAACCAAATGCTTAAATATGAAAGATAAAATAATTCTGTGGAGTCTTTTTTTCTTTGGCTTTTATGCCGGGGCTCAAAAAATACAAACTAAAAAAGTGGTAGTCGATAAACTGACAAAACTTCCTCTGGAAAAAGTAAACATTTACAATCAAAAGGACAATTCACTAACGAATGAGGAAGGTGTTTTTTCTTTTATTTCCGATCAGGATGAATTGAATTTTAGTTTGATTGGATATGAAAATCTGAAACTCAGTTTTGAGGAAATAAACAAACGGGATACGATCTTTTTGCAAAGCAAAACAATTGAACTGGATGAAGTAGTGGTGGGAGAAGAAATGGCTATAATGAAAAAAGTATATGCCAAAATGAAAGAGAATTATATATTCGAACCTTATAATGAGAACTTCTTTTTGCGATGTGTCCTCAAGCGAAATGAAGAATTGGAAAGATTGCAGGATATTTATGGTAAAGTATCCAGAAAAAGCATTTTTAAAACCAAAACGCAACCCGACAATAAATGTGAAGTTGAGATTTTGAATATGAGGAAAGTTGGGATTAAGGACAAGGAGGATTTTGTATATTTTGAATTTCAGAGCTTCGAAAAATTATTTGATATAAGTGCTATGATCTCTATCAAAATGGAAGATTTCGAACTTACTAAGGAAAAAAATGTAGCAGGCGATTTTTTTAAAATTAGTTTTATCAAAAAAGCAGTTAATGCAATTGAACAAAAAACCAGTGGCTATTTTATAATTAATAAGAATGACTATGCTATTGTAGAAACCTATTTCGATCTTTATGATAATGGAGAAAAAGTACCATTTCAAAAAAAGGACAAAGTAGAATATCGAACTACTAGTTTTAAAACCACTTCAAATTATAAGAAGAGTGCCAGCACGAACAAGTATTATTTGAATAATGCAAAATCGGATGTTAGGGTAGAATTGCTTGTAAGTGAGAAAAATGTAAAAGCTCTTTATGATTACAGCACCAATTTTTTTGTAACCAATAGTTTTATTACCGAAAAAGCAAAGTCGAATTTATCGATGAATAAGGATATTTTTAAAGTGAAATTTCCTTACTCGGAACAATTTTGGAAAAGTCAGAACCAACTACCTTTAACAAGCGATTTAAACGCATTTTTGAAGAAGGTTTCAGAAAACAAAGAGAACAAGAAAGAGTTTGAAATAGTTGGAAACTTCTAATTCTTGAATCAAATAATGTAGTTAATTCTAAAATAGTTTTAGTTAATTTGCATTAATTATGAAGTCACAGCATCAAATCGTTTTATCAATAGGCAGCAATCAGGGAAACAGGTTAACAAACATCGAAACGTGTATCGATTTGATACATAAAGAAGTGGGGACTGTAATCAGGGTTTCAAAGCTGTATGAAACTCCTGCCTGGGGGTTTGAAAGTGATGCTTTTTATAATTGTGCATTGGTTATGCATACCTATTTATCGGCGCAAAAAGTATTAAGTCAGGTGCTGAAAGTAGAAAAAAAATTAGGCCGAATCAGATCTGATGAACAAGGGTATCAGTCCCGAATTATCGATATTGATCTGATTACTTACGATGATGAAATTATCAAGTCTGAAAAATTACAGATCCCACATCCTTTAATGCAAAACAGAAAGTTTGTGCTGCTTCCGATGCAGGATTTAGATTTACACTGGAAACATCCTGTTTTTCAAAAAACGATTACTGAATTAATTGCAATCTCGCCTGACGATAGTGTTTGTGAAGTGGTTCAGGAACTGAAAAATCCTATACGGGAAATTGCTCTGGAGAACTTCAACTACATTGCTTTCGAAGGAAATATCGGGGCAGGGAAAACCACTTTGGTGCAAAAAATAGCGGAGGATTTTAATGCAAAAATGGTTTTAGAGCGTTTTGCCGACAATCCTTTTTTGCCAAAATTTTATAAAGATCAGAATAGGTACGCTTTTCCATTAGAAATGTCTTTTCTGGCAGACCGTTATCAGCAGTTATCAGATGATCTGGCGCAATTTGATTTGTTCAAAGATTTTATTGTGGCCGATTATCACATCTTTAAATCTCTGATTTTTGCTAAAATTACCCTTGCCGAAGATGAGTATCGATTGTATCGAAACTTGTTTGATATTATCTACAAAGAGATGCCAAAACCTGATTTGTATGTTTATTTGTATCAGAATTCAGAAAGACTGCTGCAAAACATCAAGAAACGCGGACGCAACTACGAACAGAATATTGAGGCAGGTTATCTTGATAAGATCAATAATGGCTATTTAGAATACATCAAATCTCAAACTGATTTAAATGTCTTGATTATTGATGTTTCTGATCGTGATTTCGTAAAAAATCATAAAGACTATCTTTTTATTTTGGAAGAAATCCAGAAGAAGATTTTTAATTAGATAATTGGATAATGTGTCAATTAGATAATAATTATACTCACTCTTCTAAAACAATTATCTAATTATCATATTCTCTCATTGACTCATTGCTACATTATTTCGGCCAGTTTAGTTTCTGAAATAAATCCCAGACAACAATTCCGGCGCTTACGGCAATATTTAAAGAGTGTTTGGTACCTAATTGCGGAATTTCGATACAACCGTCACAAAGAGCAACTGCTTCCTGAGCAACCCCATAAACTTCATTACCAAAAACTAATGCATATTTCTGATTTTTTTCAGTTTTAAAATCCTGAAGAAAAATAGAACTTTCAACTTGTTCGATGGCAAGTGTCAGGATATTTTCTTTTTTTAGATTTTCGATTACCTCCAATACATTTTCATGATGTTCCCAGGCAACAGTTTCGGTAGCACCAAGAGCCGTTTTGTGAATTTCCTTATTGGGAGGAGTGGCAGTAATACCGCACAGTATTATTTTTTCAATTAAAAAAGCATCAGCAGTCCTGAACACAGATCCAATATTATGCAGACTGCGAATATCATCTAAGACTAAAATTAAAGGAGTTTTATCTGATTTTTTAAAATCTTCAATCGATTTACGGTCCAGTTCGCTATTTTCAAGTTTTCTCATAGGTTTGTATTCAGGTCATAAAAAAAGCTTCCAAAGTTAAGGAAGCTTTTTGAATTATTCTATTTTACTTTTCAGATTAGCTTTTTACCGGATCTGGTAAAACAATACCTTTAATAGTAAGCACTTTTGTTGGTTGTCCTTCAGCATTAGAAGTTACAGTTACAGTTTTTGTAAAAGCACCAACTCTGTCAGTAGCATATTTTACACCAATAATACCTTTTGCACCCGGAGCGATTGGCTCTTTTGGAGTTGTTGGTACTGTACAACCACAAGATCCTGTTGTGTTTGTGATGATAAGAGGTTTAGTTCCATTGTTTACAAAAACAAACTCACGTTTCCCATCTGCATTATGAGCAATAGTTCCATAATCAATGGTTTCTGTTTCGAAAGCCATCCCTGCACCTTCAACTTTGGCAATTTTACCTTTTTTAGTGCTTTGAGCATTAGAAGCTGTAATTCCAACTACAGCTAACATAGCGATTAAAATTATTTTTTTCATCTTTTTTAGAGTCTTTTTTAATTAAGACAAATCTAGGTAAAATTCTTATATCTCAGCTTAAAAAAAGCTTAAAATATTTTAATTTTTGTACCACTTCGATATTCCTTCAAAATGTCATAAATTCGCTGTCTTAATTTTTTCATTTAAAATACAATAATTTGGCAGCGAAAGAGAAAGTGGTTAAAGAGACACCTTTAATGAAACAATACAATGAAATCAAGAGAAAATATCCTGATGCCTGTTTGCTTTTTAGAGTAGGAGACTTTTATGAAACCTTTGGAGAAGATGCTATTAGAGCCTCAAAAATTCTGGGAATAACATTAACCAAAAGAGGCGCGGGTTCTGATACAGAAACTGCTTTGGCTGGTTTTCCACATCATTCTGTCAATACGTATTTACCAAAATTAGTCAAAGCCGGACTTCGTGTAGCGATCTGTGATCAGTTAGAGGATCCAAAAATGACTAAAACTATTGTGAAACGAGGCGTAACTGAACTGGTAACTCCCGGAGTTTCTCTGAACGACGAAGTTTTACAGTCCAAATCAAATAACTTTTTAGCATCAGTTTATTTCGCTAACAAGAATATCGGAGTTTCCTTTCTGGATGTTTCTACAGGAGAGTTTTTAACGGCTCAGGGAAATGCAGAGTACATCGACAAATTGCTGCAAAACTTCAACCCGAGTGAGGTTTTGGTTCCGAAACAGAATAAAAGCGATTTTAAAGATGCTTTTGGAGATGATTTTCATAGTTTTTATTTAGAAGACTGGATTTATAAGGAAGATTATGCTCTGGAAACGCTAACGAAACATTTTCAGACGGTTTCTTTAAAAGGTTTTGGAGTAGAAGAATTAAAAGAAGGAATTATTGCTTCCGGGGCAATTTTGTACTACCTGTCGGAAACGCAGCACAATCGTGTACAGCACATTACGGCGATTCAGCGTATTGCCGAAGATGCTTATGTCTGGATGGATCGTTTTACCATCAGAAACCTAGAATTGTATCACAGTTATAATCCAAATGCGGTAACTCTTTTGGATGTGATTGACAGAACGCTTTCGCCAATGGGTGGGCGTTTACTGAAGCGCTGGCTAGCTTTGCCTTTGAAGGACAGTGGTAGAATAAAAAGCCGTCATGAGGTAGTTTCTTATTTAAAAGCCAATTCGGAAGTTTTACAGAGTATTCAATATCAAATCAAACAAATCTCAGATTTAGAGCGTTTGATTTCTAAAATTGCTACAGGAAAAGTTTCGCCGCGTGAGATTGTGTATTTGAAAGAATCTTTGGATGCGATTATTCCAATTAAAACCCTGGCACTCGAAAGTCCGCAGGAAGCGGTGAAGGTGATTGGAGATAGTCTGCATGCCTGTGATTTGTTAAGGGAAAAAATTAAAAATACTTTAAATCAGGATGCGCCTGTTGCGGTGGCGAAAGGAAATGTTATTGCAAAAGGAATCAGTGAAGAACTGGATGACTTACGTGCTATTTCTACTTCCGGAAAAGAATATTTGGAGGGAATTGAAAAAAGAGAATCAGAGCGTACCGGAATCTCTTCGCTTAAGATTTCGTTTAATAATGTTTTTGGTTATTATATTGAAGTTAGAAACACACACAAAGATAAAGTTCCTGAAGAGTGGATTCGCAAGCAGACACTGGTCAGCGCGGAACGTTATATTACCGAGGAATTAAAAGAATATGAAACTAAAATTCTGGGAGCAGAAGAGAAGATTTATAAAATAGAAGCAGAGCTTTTTGAGCAATTGGTGATTTGGATTGGAACTTATATTAAGCCAGTGCAAATGAATGCTAATTTGGTGGCGCAGCTGGATTGTTTGTGTTCGTTTACACAATTGGCTATAGAGAATCAATATGTGTGTCCGGAGATTGATGAAACTTTTGAATTGGATATCAAAAACGGACGTCATCCCGTTATTGAGAAACAATTACCGGTCGGAACGCCTTATATTGCTAATGATGTTTATTTGGACAGAGAGACGCAGCAGCTGATCATGATTACGGGGCCTAACATGTCCGGTAAGTCTGCTATTTTGAGACAAACGGCTTTAATTGTACTGTTGGCTCAAATGGGAAGTTTTGTTCCTGCTGATAGTGTAAGAATGGGAATTGTAGATAAGATTTTTACCAGAGTAGGAGCATCGGATAATATTTCGATGGGAGAATCAACTTTTATGGTGGAGATGAATGAAACAGCTTCTATTCTGAATAACATCTCAGATCGAAGTTTAGTGCTTCTGGATGAAATTGGAAGAGGGACCAGTACGTATGATGGGATTTCGATTGCCTGGGCGATTGCCGAATTTTTACACGAACATCCGGGAAGACCTAAGACTTTGTTTGCAACGCATTATCATGAATTGAATGAAATGACAGAATCGTTGTCCAGAATTCAAAATTATAATGTTGCGGTAAAAGAGTTAAAAGACAATGTACTTTTCATTCGTAAACTGGTAAAAGGAGGAAGTGCTCATAGTTTTGGAATTCATGTCGCAAAAATGGCCGGAATGCCTCAGATTGTAATTTTGAAAGCGCAAAAGATGTTGAAAAAACTCGAAAAAAATCACTCAAGTGAAGCGTTAAATGGTGTAAAGTCTGAAAATGATGAAATGCAGATGAGTTTCTTTAATTTAGACGATCCTTTGCTGGAAGAGATAAAAGAAGAAATTCTGGGGCTTGATATTAATGCAATCACACCCGTTGAAGCGTTGATGAAACTCAATGAGATTAAAAGAATGTTGGTACGAAAATAAATTTCATATTTAAAGTTTAGGTTATCAGAAAGTTATAAAATAAGTGGATTTTTTTTTCAAAAAACGCTTGTGTAATTGAATAAATGTCCTAAATTTGCACTCGCAATACGAAACAAATCAGGTGTTGCAGTTCTTAATTAGAATTTGAAATGCGAAAATAGCTCAGTTGGTAGAGCGCGACCTTGCCAAGGTCGAGGTCGCGGGTTCGAGCCCCGTTTTTCGCTCTATATCATCTAATGCTCGGATGGTGAAATTGGTAGACACGCTGGACTTAAAATCCAGTGAACAGCAATGTTCGTGCGGGTTCAAGTCCCGCTCTGAGTACTAAAGCCTCTTCTTTTGAAGAGGCTTTTTTTATGGTGTAAAGCCAGGTAGTTTAAAATAAATTTGCGAAGCAAATTTATTTTAGAGAATCTAAGAATCTAAGAATCTAAGAATCTGAAATCAATAATCTAAAATCTAAAATAATAATATGGGTGCCTTTGTAATTAGTAAGTGGTTTAATGATGAGTATAAATTCGTGTTTACTTCGAGAAAGGGCAAGGTGATCTTTACAAGTCTTAGTTATGAGTTGAAGTTTGAATGCGAAGAGGATGTGGAGAAGTTTAAGGAGAATATTGAGATGGCTCGGTTTTTAAAGTTTAAGGGGGCTGGAGGGAAGTATTTTTTTAAATTGATGTTAGGGGAGCTTCATTTTGCTACAAGCCGAAAATACACGACAGAATTGCTTTTGCAGAAAGGAATTAAGGAAATTGTGACTTATGCTTCGAGGGCTGAGATTTTGGATTTTTCTTCGAGTGAATCTATTTTTGAAGATGAAGTTGTGGGTGAGGAAGTGGAGGTAGAGGATTAGGAGGTGAAAGAGTGTCTTTTTTGTTTCTTGTGAATTTTGATAATTGTATTAAGGCCTGGTAAGTTTTGAAGACTTATCAGTTTTTTTTATAGAGGGTGTGTTGTGGTTTTCTTTGTTGGGTATAAGGTATAAAAAAAAGCTATCGAAAGATAGCTTTTTATTTTTTTTGAGTAATTTAGAATTACTTTTTAGCAGGAGCAGCAGCTTCTTCAACTTTTGCAGCAGCAGAGTCAACTTTTGCAGCAGCAGAATCAACAGTTGTAGCAGCAGAATCAACTACAGCAGCAGCAGAATCAACAGCAACAGCAGTAGAATCTACAGCTTCAGTAGCTGCAGCGTCAGCTTTTTTACAAGATACAACAGTTAAAACAGCAACAACAGCTAAACTTAAAAATACTTTTTTCATCTTACTTTATTATAAAAGGTTAATTATTAATTCGTGGCAAAGATATAAATTTTTTAATATGTAAAATATTTTTTTATTTTTTTTTTAAAATATTTTCATTGCTCACGATTATCTTATTTATCAAACAATGTGCCAAATTAATAAAAATATGTTAAATTATGGTATATTTTGTCTAAATTATTTTTTGTTGAAGATTCAATAAGAGAATTGAGGGTTTTTATACTCTTAGTTGCGGTTTATTTTGTCTTTTTGGAATATTAGGTTATGCTGGAAAAAGCAAAAGAGCTTCAATAAGCCCTTTTGTGTGTAATGTTGCTTCCGAATCACTTGCGATTCGTGTAAAAAGGTTACGCGACGATATTCATGATACGATCTGTGGCTCCTTTATTGTTCTGAATATACGATTTACAAATTTGACTCTTTTCTTCTAAAAAGGCTTTGTCCTGAAGCAAACGATCAAGATTTTGCTTTAATTCCTGACTGTTTGAGATTACAAGGCATCCTTTGAGAGCTACCAGTTCAAGTGCTTCGGCAAAATTCGAGTAGTTGGGGCCGATTACAATCGGAATTCCAAAAGTGGCCGGTTCTAATATATTATGGATACCCGGATTTCCAAATCCACCCCCGACATAAGCAATTGTTCCGTAACTGTAAATTTTAGTCAGTAATCCTATAGTGTCTATAATAAAAACATTGTAATTAGATAAATCAGTATTTTCTTTTTCGGAGAATAATACAGTTGATTTGGTAATTTGCGCTTTCAGGCTTGCGATCTGATCGCTCTTAATGTTGTGAGGTGCAATAATGAATTTTACATCTTCGGATGCCTGATTGATGTATTCTGCTACTAATGCTTCGTCTTTAGGCCACGAGCTGCCTATAATGATGGTTGGAGTGTTGTTTTTGAATTTTTCGATAAAATCCAAAGTATTATCTCTTTCTAAAATAGCATTTACACGATCGAAACGAGTATCTCCTGAAACAATAACATTGTCAAAACCGATATTCTTTATTTTTTCTTTTGAACTTTCGTTCTGAACAAAAAAGTAAGTGAATGCTTTTAGTGCTTTTCTGTAAAAACCGCCATACCATTTAAAAAACATCTGATTGTCTCTGAAAATTCCGGAAATTAAATAGGTCGGAGTTTGGCTTTTCTCTAATTCATTTAAGTAATTCAGCCAAAATTCATATTTTATAAAAAATGCCAATTCAGGATGGGTTAGCTTTAAGAATTTCTTGGCATTGCTTTTAGTGTCCAATGGAAGGTACAGTGTAACATCTGCGATAGTATTGTTTTTTCGAACTTCGTATCCTGAGGGAGAGAAAAAGGTAACAATGATTTTGTGTGCAGGGTATTTTTCTTTGATTTTTTCAATCACCGGAAGGCCTTGTTCGTATTCGCCAAGTGAGGCTGAATGAAACCAGATGGTTTTATCTGAAGGTTTTATCTTTTCTTCCAGAATGGCAAAAACATTTTTACGACCTTCGACAAAAAGCTTAATTTTCGGACTAAAAAGCGCTACAATTTTCAGAAAAAAGCCAGCAATAGAAATAACTAAATTATAGAGAAAAAGCATCTGTTTGTTTTTGTGGCTAAATTACGGTTCTTTCGATTATTTTCATTGGTTTGAAGGTATTAAATAACTATTTTTGTTCCTCCTTTTAGAGACGCTGAATGAAATGCAAGTCTTTAATTTTAAATTATATTGAAAATGAAAAAAATTCAAATGGTTGACCTAAAAAGTCAATACGAAAAAATAAAAACTACAGTTGATGCCTCTATTCAGGAGGTTTTGGATACCAATACTTACATAAATGGTCCTTTAGTACACCAGTTTCAAAAGAATCTGGAAGATTATCTGGGAGCAAAACATGTGATTCCGTGTGCAAACGGAACAGATGCTTTGCAAATTGCAATGATGGGATTGGATTTGAAACCGGGTGATGAGGTAATTACGGCTGATTTTACTTTTGCAGCTACTGTTGAGGTGATTGCTTTACTGCAATTGACGCCGGTTTTAGTGGATGTTGATGTTGTAAATATGAACATCGATATTGAAGCGCTTAAAAAAGCGATTACGCCAAAAACAAAAGCAATTGTTCCGGTACATTTATTTGGACGCGCAGCCAACATGGATGCTATTATGGAAATTGCTGCCGAACATAATTTATATGTAATCGAAGACAATGCGCAGGCAATTGGAGCAGATTATATTTCTAAATCAGGAACGAAAAGCAAAGTTGGGGTAATTGGTCATGTAGCGGCAACTTCATTTTTTCCGTCTAAAAATTTAGGCTGTTATGGAGATGGAGGAGCAATTTTTACAAACGATGATGAATTAGCGCACATCATCCGCGGAATCGTAAATCACGGAATGTACGAGCGTTACCATCATGATGTTGTGGGAGTGAATTCACGTTTGGATAGTATTCAGGCCGGAGTTTTAAATGCGAAATTGCCATTATTAGATGAGTACAATGCAGCACGTCGTTTAGCGGCAACAAAATACAATGCAGCTTTTGCTGGAAATACACATATTATTACGCCGGAATTTGATGCAAGCCAAAATGATCATGTTTTCCATCAGTATGTATTGAGAATTATTGATGCAGATCGTAATGCTTTGATGCAGCATTTATTGGATAAAGGAATTCCGTGTGCGATTTACTACCCAATTCCGTTGCATTCACAAAAAGCTTATGCAGATTCTCGTTACAAAGAAGAGCAGTTCCCGGTAACTAACCAATTAGTAAAAGAAGTAATTGCTTTGCCAATGCATACAGAACTGGATGATGAGCAAATCAAATTTATAACCGATTCGGTTTTGGAATTTTTGAATAAATAATAAAGATTAAACCAAATAAACAACAGCACAAAATAACCACAAAATGAAAGTATTAGTAACAGGAGGATTAGGATTTATTGGTTCTCACACGGTTGTAGAATTGCAAAATGAAGGTTTTGAAGTAGTCATTATTGATAACCTTTCCAATTCTACAGAAGATGTTTTAAAAGGGATTACAGCCATTACAGGAAAAACACCTTTATTCGAAAAATTAGATTTAAGAGAAAAAGCGTCAGTTCGGGAATTTTTTAAAAAGCATGACGATGTTACCGGAGTAATTCATTTTGCAGCTTCAAAAGCAGTTGGTGAAAGTGTTGAAAATCCATTGTTGTATTACGAAAACAACATTGCTTCATTAGTGTATTTATTGCAGGAATTGCAGCAAAAACCGGAAGCGAGTTTTATTTTTAGTTCGTCTTGTACGGTTTATGGTCAGGCCGAAAAAATGCCAATTACAGAAGATGCTCCGGTACAGGCGGCAATTTCTCCTTACGGAAACACTAAGCAGATAGGGGAAGAGATTATTACGGATACTGCTAAAGTAACCAATATCAGTGCCATTTTATTGCGTTATTTTAATCCGGTTGGAGCCCATGCAACAACTGAAATTGGTGAGTTGCCAATTGGGGTTCCTCAAAATTTAGTGCCTTTCATCACGCAAACAGGAGTAGGATTGCGTCAGGAATTATCCGTTTTTGGAGATGATTATCCAACTCCAGATGGTACAGCAGTTCGTGATTATATTCACGTTGTAGATTTGGCAAAAGCGCACGTAATTGCCTTGCAGCGTTTGTTTGCTAAAAAGAATTTACAAAAAGTAGAAACGTTCAATTTAGGAACCGGAAAAGGAAGTTCGGTTTTAGAAGTAATTCATAGCTTCGAAAAAGTAAGCGATAAAAAATTACCTTATAAAATTATGCCTCGCCGTGAAGGCGATATTACAGAGGCTTATGCCAATACGGATAAAGCAAATAATGTTTTAGGCTGGAAAGCAGAATTAAGTTTAGACGAAGCAATGGCTAGTGCCTGGAAATGGGAGCAGAAAGTTCGTTCTTAATTTTTAGTATTCAGCGTTCAGTCTCGGTATTCGGTTGAAAAACGAAGTGTTAAAATCCCAAATGAGAATCATTTGGGATTTTTATTTTCATTGAATTTATTTCGTAATTTTGTAAGGTGAAATTGTAGGAATTATGAGTTTGAAAGAAGAAAATAAAAAAAAAGAGTTTTGATTTTGATGCAGAGTTTGCAAAAGGATTGAGACTAGAGGAAGCAAAAGCGGAATCAATTAGAAGAATCAGAGAATGGTGGGGAAAAGATAAAATTCAAAAATCAGGAATCGATCGCGAGACTTTTGATTTTGATGCTGAATTTGCGAAAGGTTTAACTTCTCAAGAATTTAAGGATGAAATGTCTAAAAGAATAAAAGCTTATCCTTGGAGGAATAAATCCTAAGAATAAAACAAAAAAAGTAAAATCCTCATAAACAATCTGTTCATGAGGATTTTTTTTTATCGAGTGAGTAACTGAAAACTGTTACTTGAGGCTGAATACTGGCTTTTATGCATTAGCAGTAACCGCTTCTTTGTCAATTTTGTTGATCAAACCGGCTAACACTTTCCCCGGACCAACTTCAGTAAATAAAGTAGCGCCGTCAGCGATCATTTGTTGAACAGATTGTGTCCATTTTACCGGAGCAGTCAATTGTATGATAAGGTTCTTTTTGATTTCGTTTGCATCAGAAACAGCATTTGCTGTCACATTTTGGTAAACCGGACAAATAGGAGTTGAGAATGTAGTGGCTTCAATTGCAGCAGCTAGTTCCTCTCTTGCAGGTTCCATCATTGGAGAGTGAAATGCTCCTCCAACCGGTAAAATTAAAGCACGTTTTGCACCGGCAGCTTTCATTGCTTCACAGGCTTTTTCAACCGCCGAAGTTTCTCCTGAAATTACCAATTGTCCAGGACAGTTGTAGTTTGCTGCAACAACGATTCCGTCGATAGAAGAACAAACTTCTTCCACAATATTATCGGCTAAACCTAAAACCGCAGCCATTGTTGATGGAGTGATTTCGCAGGCTTTTTGCATAGCCAAAGCACGTTGAGAAACTAATTTAAGACCGTCTTCAAAAGACAAAGTTCCGTTGGCAACCAATGCTGAAAATTCTCCTAAAGAATGTCCTGCAACCATTTCTGGTTTAAAATCCTCACCTAAAGTTTTAGCTAAAATAACGGAGTGTAAAAATACCGCAGGCTGTGTAACTTTAGTTTCTTTTAGTTCTTCGGCAGTACCTTCGAACATGATATCTGTAATTCTAAAACCTAAAATTTCATTGGCTTTTTCGAATAATTCTTTGGCTAAAGCCGATGTTTCATATAAGTCCTTGCCCATTCCTGTAAATTGTGCGCCCTGACCCGGAAATACGTATGCTTTCATTTGTCTAATTTAAAGATTGAATTTTTTGAATTGAAAATTCGTTTCAATTGAAAGGCAAAAATAGCATTTTTTTACTTCGTATAATCCTTAAACATATAAATCCACGCTAATCTCGAAAATCTAAGATTAAAAGAAGTGAGCAGAGTAATTACGACCGCGATAATCGGAATGATCCTTAAATCGAAGTTCTTCTCGAAGAAAAATTGTGCAATACAGTACGTTGCAATTCCCTGAGCGACTGTTAATCCGTAGTTTACATACATGGCGCCAAAGAAGTAACCAGGTTCTTTTTGAAATTTATAATTACAGTGATCGCAATATTCGTTCATCTTTGGAAGACCAAAAGTGAAAAAAATATTTTTATCTGTAAAAACTTTTCCTTTATGACAAATAGGACATTCGTTGCTTAAAATATGAGTTAATGCATTTGACATGATCTTGTTGTTTTTTATTTATACAAAGGTAATTCAGAACAGGATTAAAGTCTTTTTTATATCTTCGCTACTTGTAGCACAATAAAGACATTTATTATGACATTGCCTACCTTAATCGAAAAACATGATTGGGAGATCGCATATAGGACCAATAAAAAATAAATTCTATAGATATGAAAAAATACCCGGTTTATAGTGTTCAGAATTTTAGCTGTAATGATATTCATCGTGATTTTTATGTCAATACATTCAAAGAGCATCTAAAAAGTCACAGTTTTGTAGAAGAACCGCATCGTCATGATTCGTATTTGATGGTGTTTTTTACGAAAGGCTCGGGACAGCACGAAGTTGATTTTGATCAGTTTGAGATTAAAAAAGGAAGTCTGTTTGTGCTACAGCCGGGACAAATGCATCATTGGAGTTTATCCGAAGACATTGAAGGCTTTGTGATTATTTTTTCGCAGGAATTGTATAATTTGTATTTCGGGCAGAAAAAGATCAACGAATATAATTTTTACCATTCGATTCACAATCGGCCGGAAATGGTTTTTGAAGAAAAAGGAATCGCTAAAATCCGGCCTTATTTTGATTTATTAATTCAGGAAAGTATTCAGGAGGGGCGGTATCAACTGGATAAAATGTTGAATTTACTGGATTGTATTCATATTGAAATAGCCCGCAAATACAATGAAACTTATTCGCATCAGACGCATTCGTATAACATTAAAATTGATAAGTTCGAAATGCTTTTGGAGCAGTATTTCAAACAGGAAAAATTGCCGTCTTTTTATGCCGAAAAGTTAAGCATTACTTTAAAACATTTGAACCGTATCTGCAATGAAATTCTGCAAAAAACAGCCACAGAAGTGATTACGGATCGTGTGATTCTTGAAATTAAAAGAATGTTGATTGACAAACAATTAGCGGTTAATGAAGTGGCATTTAAAGTAGGTTATGAAGATTACTCGTATTTCTCGAGATTCTTCAAAAAACAAACAGGGGTGTCGCCAACGGAATTTAGGAATACATTGCGATAAGATTTTTTTAGCCACTAATTCGCGAATTATTTTTTTCAGGATTTTGAGCATAAAAATTCGTGAATTAGTATCTAAAAAACAAAACCCTGCATATGCAGGGCTTAATAACCAGCCAATTAAATCTGAGAATGTTTGATTAAGCTTGTTTTGCAAACTGTAATTCAATGTTTAGTTTTACTTCCTCTCCAACAAGAACACCTCCGGTTTCAAGAGCTGAGTTCCAGTTTAGTCCCCAATCCTTACGGTTTATTTTTCCTTCGATATTTAATCCTACTTTTGTATTTCCCCATGGATCAGTCATAGTTCCGCTAAACTCTACCGGAAACGTTACTGATTTTGAGATGCCTTTGATGTTTAGATCTCCGGTTAATTCATAGCTTCCTTCATTGATTTTTTTGAATGAAGAACCTTTGAAAGTTAATTTTGGATGATTTTCAGCGTCAAAAAAATCACCACTTCTTAAGTGATTGTCTCTGTCTGTATTTGCCGTGTCAATAGAAGTAATGTCGCCTGAGAATTCGATTGCAGCATTTTCGAAATTGTCTTCGTCTGTGCTAATGGTTGCATCGTAAGTTCCGAATTTACCTGAAACATTGGTGAACATCATGTGTTTAACTTTAAAACCAATTTCTGAATGTGTTGGGTCAATTGACCATTTTGTAGTTGCCATAATTTTATCTTTTAAATAATTAATTTCATTTTGATAGGACAAAGTTACGGTGGTAGTGAGCGTAAGGGACTTAACCTAGATTAAGAAATAAAAAATGCGATTACTTTTTGAGTATCGCATCTTTTTATTGTTGCTCTGAGAGATCCCAATTAGAGGGAAGAGTCTTGGCTTTTTTGCTACAGCTTAAAGGATATTTGTTAATTCAGAAAAAAAATTAATCTATCAGAGGCAAGGAAATTAGCTTTTGTCATTCATGTAAAAGCTCAATGCTCCTGAAGGACATTTGTGAATGGTTGAGATTATTTTTTCTGTTGTGGATTGTTCAGGGCGAATCCAGGGTTTTTCTTTTGGGTGAAAAACATCGGGATTGTTTTTTACGCAATTGGCAGAGTGAATGCATTTTCCGGACTGCCAGACAATGGTTACTTCTCCATTGCTGTATTCTTTCGTAAGGTCATTTGGATTCATGATTGAAAATTTTAGCGGTTAATTTTAAATTCAGACCAATTTTCTATTCATAAATTTAATACTTCTTTTTGGCTTTTTGGTGTTTTTAGAAAAAAAAAAGAAACGATAACATTCTGTTATACAGTATTGTTATCGTTTCTTTTAAAAGGCTGTAAGATGTTTTTTATGAATTAGTAATTCATAGGAATTTCCATTAGCAGGAATTCGGCCTCAGTATTGGCTTTGATGTTTAAAGCTTCAAAATCAGTGATTCCTATAGCATCACGAGTGTTCAATTCCTGACCGTTAATCGTTACATTTCCTTTTAAGATAAAAACGTAGACTCCGTTTCCTTCTTTTTTTAATTTATAGGTTGTAGCGATTCCGGCGTCGAAATTTCCCATATGAAACCAGGCATCCTGATGGATCCAAACTCCTTCATCATCAGCATTTGGAGATAAAACCTGAGATAGTTTATTGTGTCTGTCCGCAACATCCAGAGTGATCTGCTGGTAACGTGGCGTTACATTTCTTTTATTAGGAAACAGCCAGATTTGCAATAACTTAGTCTGTTGATCTGCATTTGGATTGAATTCACTATGCTGAATTCCGGTTCCGGCACTCATCACCTGAATGTCACCATTTTTAATGATTTCAGTATTTCCCATGCTGTCTTTGTGAGCTAAATCACCTTCTAACGGAATGGTAATGATCTCCATGTTATCGTGAGGATGAGTTCCAAAACCCATTCCACCTGCAATAGTGTCGTCATTCAGAACGCGAAGTGCTCCAAACTGAATTCTTTCCGGATTGTACCAGCTTGCAAAACTAAAACTGTGGTAAGCATTAAGCCAGCCATGATTTGCATTTCCTCTTGTTTCTGCTTTGTGCAATATTATGTTTTCCATGATGATAATTGTTTTGTTATTTTTATAGTACAAATTTACAATCAACGCAGGCGAAAAGCACTTAATGTAGATTAAGAAAGGTTTTGAGGTTCTGAGTGGATAAGGTTCTTAGTTTTTTTAGGTGCAAAGGTTCAAAGATGCAAAGGCGTAAAGGTTTTTTTCTTTTTCTTTTTCAGAGGAATAAGTTTACTAGGACTTCGGTTTAGGATCTAACTTATTCTTAGAATAAAAATGGTAAATTCCAATAATCGAATAGTCTAATAATCCAGCAATCCAACAATCTAAAGATCTAAGAAAATCTAACTGTATTGTGAAATAAACTGTTGCACAACAGCATCGGTATTCTCGTGGCGTTTTTTCTTTTCCAATGCGATTGGGGGGGCGGCTCTTTCGAGGCAGTCTTTTACATCGCAGGTCTCACAGGTGACCCCTACAATTCGTTTGACAAGTGGTTTTCCTTCAATGAATTTGAATTTCTTTTTCATTGTTGGATTGATTAAAATACCAACCGAAATACTTCTTATGTTGTCTTTGATAAAAGGATCTTTTGTGGCAGATGAAAAAACCAAGTATTCATTTCCGCTATGAACATAACTCGAAATCTGAGCATCAAAAAAGTGAGGCTTGTTTTGTTTGATGGCTTCATCTATGGTTTTTACCGAAACCCATCTCCTGCAATAATGCTCATTAGTTTCGTTTGCATGTGGTTCCTGCTGGTTGGTAATGTGCAGTTCTTTCTTGATTTGATAAATGTCAGAACCCGTTTTATGCGACATTCTTAAAAAAAATAAATTCTTTAGATGGAAATCTTTAGGGAGTAAATTGGTCAGTCTCTGATAAAAAGATTCGGGAGAAACTTCAAAACTTTCAATAAGTGTTACAAATTCTTCCGGATTTGGCTTTTCGTTATTTAAAAAGTCATTGATTCTGTTTACTAACAATTGTCTCGGCAATAGTAAAGCACCTGCGAAATAAGAAGCATAGAAATTGTGTAATACCTGATCAAAGTTTTCGAATTTGATCCAGCTGAACGTCAGTAAACGATCGGATAAGTTCAGATAATTATAAGCGATTTCTTTGGCTAGAATAAAAGCTTTTTGCGGGTCATCAATTTCAGTTGAAAGCAGCAGGGTTTTGCTTTTTGGGACGTATATCGAACGTAGATCTTCTAAGGCTTCCTGATCAGTGAAGGCAATTTCTTTTATGGTGTAGTCAAACTCCTCTTTAAGAATGGCTTCCAGTTCTTTAATAGTGATTTTTGAATCTAAATTAATCTGAAAGGACTTAGAGAAAGCAATTACCTTATCTTCCAGATCTTCAAAATAATTGCTGTGCGCCTCCTGATAGGAGCGTAAGGCTGCCAGGAAAAAACTTTCGCGGCTCAGATTGTAATGCTGGGCAATTTCAATGATGGTGCTGATAAATGCATTGACTTTGGCAGGTGCGTTAGCAATTATATCGATCAAATCTGCTTCCTGAATACCAAAAAGCTCGAGAGGAATTTCTTTTAAAATTCCTGATTTCAGAATCTCTCCAATCGGAGCGAGGTTGTTGTCCAGCTTTAAAGAGACCATTTGGTCATACGTAACGTCCAAATGTTCGCACAAAAGCAAAATTTTATCTGTTTTTGGATATTTCTTTCCTTTTTCAATCTCGTTTAAATACGATTTTGAAAGATTGGTCAGTTTAGCCAAGCCAAAAAGAGAGAGGTTTTTCTGAGTGCGAACCTGCTTGAGTTTTAGCCCAAAAATTAGCTTTATATAGTCTTTTTCGATATCCATAATATCAAATGTAAGTAATCTAAAAATAATCGCCAAAAAAGTTTTTTCTAAATTTAGCGAACGTTCGCTTGTTTTGTAAAAAACTTTTTTCTAATATTGTGGTGTAGAAAATATTAAAGGTCAGATTGTTATAATATAAAATATTTTTATTAGCAAAAAAATGACGAATAATGGAGAACTAATCAAAAGCAACAGCGATGAAAAACCAATTAGAGATTACCGAGACGGCAATGGAATTTTTGGCCGAAAAGAAGCTTTCTTATCCAAAGATCTGGACAGAAGAGGCAATTGTTTTTATAACCGAACTGCATCGAAAATTTGATTCACAGCGAAAATTATTGTTACTGCAACGCGAACAAAAACAAACCGCTTTTGATCAGGGCGTCATGCCGTCTTTTCCTTCAGAAACCAAAACCGTCAGAGAAAGTAATTGGGTGGCTGGAGAAATTCCAAAAGATTTACAGGACCGCAGAGTTGAAATTACGGGACCGGTTGATCGCAAAATGATTATCAATGCGTTGAATTCGGGAGCCAAAACTTTTATGGCGGATTTTGAAGACAGTACTTCTCCGACCTGGCAAAATTTAATGGACGGACAAGTGAATTTGATTGATGCGGTTAATAAGACGATTTCTTATACCGATTTGGTCAAGCATAAATCGTATCACCTGAATGAAAAGATTGCGACATTGATAGTACGTCCACGTGGATTGCATTTACCGGAAAAACATCTTTCGATTGATGGGAATGCGGTTTCAGGTTCTTTGGTAGATTTTGGATTGTTTGTTTTTCACAATCATAAGAGACTTTTAGAAAACAAGTCCGGGCCTTATTTCTATATTCCAAAATTAGAACATTATCTGGAAGCACGCTGGTGGAATACCGTGATTGATTTTACCGAAGATTATTTGAAGTTAGAAAGAGGAACGATAAAGGTTACTGTTTTAATTGAAACCATCACAGCAAGTTTTCAGCTAGACGAGATTATTTACGAATTGAAGGAACATATCGTAGGATTGAACTGCGGACGTTGGGATTATATTTTCTCTTATATTAAGAAATTCCGCAAGCATTCCAAGTTTATTGTTCCGGATCGCGATCAGGTCAATATGACTTCGCCTTTTATGAATGCTTATTCGAATCTGGTAATTCAAAGATGTCACAAACGTGGTATTCATGCTATCGGAGGGATGGCCGCTCAAATTCCGATTAAAAATAATGAGGAGGCAAATGCAATTGCTTTCGCAAAGGTAAAAACCGATAAAGAACGCGAAGTAAAAAATGGTCACGATGGAACGTGGGTAGCGCATCCGGATTTGGTTGCTCTGGCTAAAAATATTTTCGATGCCGGAATGCCAACTCCCAATCAAATTCATGTTAAAAAAGAATATCGCAAAATAACAGAAGCAGATTTGATAGAGCCGCCAATTGGAATTATAACAGAAAATGGGGTTCGCAAAAACATTAATGTTGGGGTTTTGTATTTGGCTTCATGGCTGAACGGACAAGGTGCTGCAGCCTTGCACAATCTGATGGAGGATGCTGCTACGGCAGAGATTTCAAGATCGCAATTGTGGCAGTGGCTTCAGAATAAGGTGACTTTGGATAACGGACAAATACTGAATCTGGCGTATTATCATGAGTTGGCTTTAGATGAATTCAAAAAAATTAAAGACGAGCTGGGAGAGGAAAATTACGAAGACCGTCAATTCCCGTTAGCGGAGAAAGTTTTGGAAAGACTGGTTGTAAATCCCGATTTCGTTGATTTTTTAACCCTTCCATGTTACAAATATTTATAAAAAACGCTGCGCTGATCATTAAAAATCTGCGTGAAAAAAAATAAACCTTTTATAGGTCTCAGTTAAAATTGCAAACTGTGACTGCAAACTATTTACTTACTAACCAACTTAACTTATACTTTTATGAAAACAACAGAAGACAGAATTCAGGAATTGATTAACGATTGGATCACAAACCCAAGATGGAAAGGTGTTGAACGTCCGTATACCGCTACTGAGGTGGTGACGCTTCAGGGCTCTTATCATATTGAGCATTCTATTGCGAAAATGGGGGCGGAGAAATTATGGAGAAAGTTAAAAAATCAGGATTATGTTGCTGGTTTAGGTGCTTTAACAGGAAATCAGGCGATTCAGGAAGTTGATGCTGGTTTAGAAGCGATTTATTTGAGTGGCTGGCAAGTGGCTGCCGATGCAAATCTGGCAGGAGAAATGTATCCTGACCAATCGCTTTATCCGGTAAATAGCGTGCCAATGGTGGTAAAGAAAATTAATAGTGCCTTGTTGAGAGCTGATCAGATTCAGGTGGTAAACCAGGTTGAAGATAAAAAAGATTATTTGGTTCCGATTGTGGCCGATGCAGAAGCCGGTTTTGGCGGAAATTTAAATGCTTTCGAATTGATGAAGTCGATGATCGAAGCGGGGGCTTCAGGCGTCCATTTTGAAGATCAGTTAAGTTCTGCTAAAAAATGCGGACATTTAGGAGGTAAGGTTTTGGTGCCTACTCAGGAAGCGATCAATAAACTGATTGCTGCTCGTTTGGCTGCTGATGTTATGGGGGTTTCGACGTTAATTGTTGCCAGAACAGATGCAGATGCGGCTAATTTACTGACTAGCGATGCTGATCCAAGAGATGCAAAATTTATTACGGGTGAAAAAACCAATGAAGGCTTTTTCTATGTAAACAGCGGAATCGATCAGGGAATTGCAAGAGGGTTGAGTTATGCGCCTTATGCCGATTTGATCTGGATGGAAACCAGTAATCCCGATTTGGCTTATGCTAAGAAATTTGCCGATGCTTTGAAAAAAGAATTTCCGGGTAAAATGCTGGCTTACAATTGTTCTCCTTCTTTCAACTGGGCGGCAAAACTTTCAGTGACAGAAATGGAAACTTTCAGAGAAGATCTGGCGGCAATGGGGTATAAATTTCAGTTCATTACGCTGGCGGGATTCCATGCTTTGAATACCAGTATGTTCGAATTGTCTAAAGCGTACAAAGAACGCGGTATGGCAGGATATTCTGAATTGCAGGAAAGAGAATTTGCCTTGCAGCAAAACGGATTCAGAGCAGTAAAACATCAGGCTTTTGTGGGGACGTCTTATTTCGATGCAGTTCAAAATACAGTAACGATAGGAAGGTCTTCAACTACAGCAATGAAACATTCAACAGAGGTTGAGCAGTTTTAATTCTTTGTTTTTACCATTAAGATATTAAGAAAATTAAGCTTTATATCCTTAAAAAATAAGAAAGATTGAGCCTGGCTTAATGTGTCTTAATATCTTAATGGTTTAATTTTACTTTTTTAAAAGCCGTGCTTTCATTTTGCTGAAAAATTCAGGGGTAACACCGATAAAAGAAGCAATTTGTTTTTGAGGAACTTTATGAACCAATGTTCCATATTTAGCACAAAATTTTTCAAAGCGTTCTTCTGCTGTCAGGCTTAAATTATCCATAAGACGCTGTTGATTGGCTACCAGAGAATTTTCAATTAAAATTCTGAAAAAACGTTCTAATTTAGGAATGTCAAGATACAATTGCTCCTGATTTTCTTTGGATAAAGAAACGACCTCTGCATCTTCTAAAACTTCTATAAAAAGTTCTCCCGGTTTCTGTGAAAAATAGCTGTACATGTCACTCATCCACCAGCCTTGACAAGCGAATGCCAGAACATGCTCGACAATATTATCGTTGATGTTGAAGCTTCTCAAGATTCCCGAATTTACAAAATACGAATGCGTACACACTTCACCGGCATTTAGTAAAATGGTTTTCGCCTTGTAAAAATGAGTTTCTGTTTTGGATAAAAAATGAGCCTGCTCTTCAGGAGTCAATGAAACGTGTTTGGCTATATTTTCAAGAATTAAAGCCATTATTTTTCTTTTATCAGTGTGAAAGAGCTTACTTTAAAGCGATCATTCTCTACTTTTCCGAAAACTGAAGCTTTGCGAACAGCATTACAAAAGCCATCTTTTGCATGTGCGTCACCATGCTCGTCAATTGTTGTTCCGTCTACAAAATACGTTTTACCGTCAATGCGAACAGCTAAATCGCAGCTTTTGCCTTTCATTCCAAATTGGCATTCGCCACAAGCGGTTTCAACGATTACAGGTTTTTCGTTTGTTTTCTTATCCTGAGCCTGAGTTGAAATTCCGGCAAGCAGGAACAGTGCAAATAATGCGTTTTTCATTTTTTAAGAGTTTACGGTTATTAGTTTTGAAGTTGTTTTGGCGCGTTCTGTAATTTCATCGATTGGTGTTGTGAGAGCGTCATGACTTAAAACAACTCCCATTCGGCGGTAAGGTCTTGAAGTTGGCTTTCCGAAAATTCTGAAATCAGTTTTGGGTAAAGCGGCTACTTTTTCAATTCCGGTAAAAGTTGGATTTGTCGAATCTTCTGAGGCCAGAATCACGGCACTTGCACCAGCTTTTTCGAGAGTGATTTCGAAGATTGGCAAACTTAAAATTGCTCGTAAATGCAATTCGAATTCGTTAAAATTTTGTGTTCCGGCAAGAGTTACCATTCCGGTATCGTGTGGGCGAGGGGAAAGTTCTGAGAAATAAACTCCATCGTTGGTTAAGAAAAATTCAACACCAAAAAGGCCTGCGCCTCCCAGTGCTTCGGTAATTTTTTCGGCCATGTCCTGCGCTTCGTATAGATCAGCATCAGAAATTTTTGCGGGCTGCCAGCTCTCCTGATAATCACCACGTTCCTGACGGTGTCCGATTGGAGCACAAAAAAGTGTTGGATTGTTATTTTGAGTAATGGTTAAAAGTGTAATCTCAGAATTGAAATCTACAAAAGCTTCTACGATAACTTCGATGACATCACCACGTGAACCTGCAACGGCATATTGCCAGGCTTTTTCAATATCGCTTTCTGTTTTGATAGTGGATTGTCCTTTTCCGGAAGAAGACATTAAAGGTTTTACTACGCAGGGAATTCCAACTTCCTGAACGGCTTTTTGAAGTTCTTCTGCCGAAGTTGCGTATTGGTATTTTGCGGTTTTTAATCCCAGTTCTTTCGAAGCGAGATCGCGAATCGCTTTTCGATTCATGGTAAAGTTGGCTGCTTTTGCAGATGGAACAACAGTAATACCTTGTTTTTCGTAATCGTAAAAGCGTTCTGTTCGGATAGCTTCTATTTCAGGAACGATAAAATCGGGCTGGTGTTTGGCTACGATTTGGTCCAGTGCTTCGCCGTCGAGCATGTTAATGACTTCAAAGCTGTGTGCGACCTGCATGGCAGGAGCATTTTCGTAATTATCGACAGCAATTACAGTTTGTCCGATTCGTTGAGCGGCAATGACAAATTCTTTGCCCAGTTCACCCGAACCCAGGAGTAGTATTTTCATTTTGGATTAAATTGTGTTGTTGGAGAAGTAAAAGTAGCGAAAAAAGAGTTTAACCGCAAAGTTCGCAAGGAATTACGATAAGAACGCAAAACTTCTAATGTCTAGTTAAAAGAAAAGGCTCGCAAAGATTAAAAAAAATCTTTGCGAGCCTTGCGTAATCCTTTGTGCTCTTTGCGGCTAAAATTCTAATGAAAATGATCTTCTTCTATTTCAAATTCTGCATCTTTTTCCCAGATTTCCATTTCACAGGGTTTGCAGTTGAATTTCAGTTTGTATTCTAATTCGCCTTGTTTTAAAACCAGAGGCTCTTTTACTTTAACACCTACGATATCTTTTTGGTGTATCGGGCATTTTTTTAATTCGTATTTGATGCAATATTTAGTGGTCATCACACGCGATTTTCCGGGATCCCACTGTAATTCAAATGCTTTTTCAATTTCGGTAACACCATGACGCTCGTAGAATTTACGGGCCGTTTTATTGGAAACATTGTACATGAAATCCAATTTAGTTTCCGGATAAGGATGAGATGTTTTAACCAGTTGGTGTTCTTCACGTTTGTAATTTGCCAAACGAATTTCGGTCAACTGATCGTAAACGGTTCTTCTCATTTCGTTGATTTTTGAAATAGGAAGGAACCAGTTTTGAGAAAACATAATATTGATTTCATCGGCAGTGTAAGGCGTAAAACCTGTTTTTGCCAATTGAGTTTTAATGTTTTCTTCGATAGATTCACCCGTTTTAGTCTGCTCTTTTGCATGTTCCAGGGTTACAGTGCTCACATACCCGTCTTCATCGGTAGCGATAAGTTCGAAACCTGTTGCTGTTTCTGTAAGTAATAAAGTAGTGCTCAATTTACGAACAGCACTGTCTTCTCTTTCTACAATTTTGATGAAAGCGGCGTCATTATTTCTGTAAATAAAAGTTCCGTCTTTTACTTCTTTTAAAACGTTTGGATAAATTTTTCCGTTTTCAGCTTTGTTTACATAGATTCCGTCAGCTTCATTGTTTTCGTTGATGAAACAAAGCCCGTCACCGTTGTTTAGTAATTCGCCGTTTTCGATTTCGTAAGCGTTTCCAACTGTTCGGATTAATTTACCAATATATTGACCTTTTGATTTTGGGCTTTCCCAGGAACCAATAGAACTGTGTCTTTCGTTTACGAAATAATCCGTATAACCACGGTTGAAAGTTCTGCTTAAAGAAGAATCAAAAGTATAGGTACAGGTTCCTGATGATGCTTTCATATACTTATCACTTCCTGCGCCTTCTAAATAGCTGTCTAGTTTTTGACGTAAGTAAGAAACGTTGTTCTTAACGTAAACCACATCTTTTAAACGGCCTTCGATTTTGAAAGAAACGATTCCGGCTTCAATTAGATTCGGAATCTGATCTGAAATATCTAAATCTTTAATCGAAAGCAAGTGACTGTTTCTGATTAGGGTTTCTCCGTTTCCGTCAATTAAGTTGTAGGGTAAACGGCAGTTTTGCGCGCAGGAACCACGATTGGCACTGCGTTCTCCATTGGCTACACTCATATAACAGTTTCCGCTAAAGGATACACATAATGCACCGGTTACGAAAAATTCTAATTCAACATCGGCTTCGTCGTATATTGTTTTAATTTGATGCAGGTTCAATTCACGGGCTAAAACCACACGTTTGATTCCGGCATCTTTTAGGAATTTAATTTTATCGGCATCACGGTTGTTGGCTTGTGTGCTGGCGTGAAGTACGATTGGAGGGATGTCCATTTCCATGATCGCCATGTCCTGAATGATCAGGGCATCAACACCAATGTCGTACAATTCCCAGATCATTTTACGACAAGTTTCCAGTTCGTTGTCGTACAAAATGGTATTCATAACCACAAAAACCTGTGCATTAAACAGGTGTGCATATTGTACCAGTGCGGCTACGTCTTCGATAGAATTGTTGGCATTTGAACGTGCTCCAAATTGTGGTGCACCAATATAAACGGCATCAGCTCCACTGTTTATGGCTGCCATTCCTCCAATTAAATCCCTGGCAGGAGCTAATATTTCAATCTTCTTCTTCATTTTAAGTACTTTAGGCTTTTGTGGTATTCACGGAAAAAAGTTTGCAAAGTTCTTATAAATATTTTGAGTTTGCTAATGCTGAAGTGACTTTTTTTGAAATAGTTAGGTTATATGGAATGATGATAAATGAAGTTTTTATTTAGCGGGTTCGTAGATAAGTTGTACTACACCAGATTTAAAAGCATTGGTTGTAAGTAACTTTAATTCTAATCTTTCTTTTAAGTCTTCAAATAATGGTTTTCCGCTTCCCAACGCAATTGGATGAACGGATATTCTATAGGTATCAATAAGATTTAATTGAATAAAGGTTTTAATAAGACCCGCCCCGCCATATAACCAGATATCTTTTCCCGATTGCTTTTTAATTTCGTTTGCCTTAGTTGCGAGGTCAGAATCGATAAACGTGGCATTGTTGTCTTCTCTGTTTTGACTGGAGAAAACAAATTTGTTCTTTGCGTGAACTTCTTTCCAAAGTGACTTTTCAGCGAGACTTGCATTTTCATCAGGCTGATAATTTCCCCACATATCATAACTCACCCGGCCATAAAAAATAGTGTCTATACTGGATAAGAATCCATCAAAATCCATATCATCGTCCATGATACACCAATCAGTTTCTCCGTTGGGACCTTCAATAAAACCGTCTAAAGTTACTGCCAGGTCTAAAATTATTTTTTTCATTTAGGGATGTTTTTTTGTTAAGAGTAGCTGTAAAAATAATGTAAAAAAGAATGTTTGTTCGAAAAAAGATATCATAAAAAGATATCATAAAATTTGTACTGCTGTTTTTTGTTGTGTAACCTAAAGTGGAATGATGTCGTCAAAAGAAGAATCAACCATTAATCGGATTATCATATGAGAGTAATTTTTAGAATTTTTATTGTCACCTTTCTGCTTTTTCATTCTTTTGTTTTCGCTCAGAATTTAGAAACTAAAATAGATCATTTAATTACTTCAAAATTTAAACCTGAAACTCCGGGTGCCGTTTTTCTGGCGGTTAAGAAAGGAAAAGTAGTATACCGAAAAGTTTTTGGAATGGCCAATTTAGAAATGAATGTTCAAATGAAGCCCGAATCGGTTTTTGAAATCGGATCGATGACCAAACAATTTACGGCTGTTGCTGTTTTGATGCTTGCAGAGCAGGGGAAGCTTAAACCTGATGATGAAATCACGAAATTTATTCCCGATTATCCAACCAATGGAAATAAGATTACCCTGCATCATTTGTTAACACATACTTCCGGAATTAAGGATTTTACCGGTATGAAAGCGATAAAAGATATTGCCCGACGAGATTTGTCGCCAAAAGAATTGGTTGATTTTTTTAAGAATGAACCTGTCGATTTTAAACCCGGGGAACAGTATAAGTATTGCAATTCCGGTTATGCTCTTTTGGGGTATATCATTGAAATGGTATCAGGTCAGACTTATGAAGAATTTGTAACGCAGCATATATTTAAGAAAATTGGAATGAATAATACTTTTTATGCGAGCCATGATATGATTATTAAAAACAGAGCTTCCGGTTATCGGGACAGAGAAGGTTTTGTTAATGCCAATTATATCAGTTTCTCTATTCCGTATGCTTCGGGATCGATTATGTCAAATGTTGATGATTTGTTGAAGTGGCAAAATGCAGTAAGCAGTAATGCGTTATTAAGTCCTGCTTTCACAGTAAAAGCTTTTACGAATTATCAGTTGAACAACAAAACGAATATAGATTACGGCTATGGCTGGCATTTAGAAAAAGTAAAAAATAAAGCAGTTTACGAACACGGCGGAAGTATTTTTGGATTTAAATCAATGGGAGTTTACGAACCGACAGAACAGATTTATGTGGTGGGGCTGAGTAATTGCGATTGCAATTCGCCGACTGCCATTACAAAAGAGATTGCTTCACTTTTAATCGACTAGATAAAAAAAGGGTGTTTTCGAAAGAAAACACCCTTTTAGTTACTGTTTGTATGGTATTATACAGTTAAAGCTTCTTTGATTCTGCGTAAAGCTTCTTTTAAAATATCGTCGCTTGTAGCATAAGAGAAACGGATACAATTTGGGTTTCCAAAGGCATCACCTGTTACAGTTGCTACATTAGCCTCAGCTAACAAATACATAGAAACATCGTTTGCATCTTTAATTTCGGTTCCTCTTAATGTTTTTCCGAAGAAAGAAGATACATCAGGGAAAACGTAGAAAGCTCCTTCCGGAACATTGATTTTCACGCCTGGAATTTCTTTAAGCAATCCAACAACTAAATCTCTACGAGTATGGAAAGCCTGGACCATGTGGTTTAATACACTTGGATCGGCTTCTACTGCAGTAATGGTAGCGCGTTGTGCTACAGAGTTTGCACCAGAAGTTACTTGTCCCTGAATTTTTACGCAGGCTTTTGCAATGAATTCAGGAGCTCCGATATAACCAATTCTGTATCCGGTCATAGCAAATGCTTTTGCAACTCCATTTACCGTGATCGTTTTTTCCAACATTCCCGGAATTGATCCGATGCTGCAGAAAGTTCCTGAGAAATTGATGTGCTCATAAATTTCGTCTGAAACTACATAGATATTTGGATGCTTTTCTAATACTTTTGCAAGCGCTGTTAATTCTTCTCTGCTGTATACAGATCCTGAAGGATTACAAGGAGAAGAGAACCACATCATTTTTGTTTTTGGTGTGATGGCAGCTTCTAATTGCTCAGGCGTCATTTTGAAATCAGTATCTACAGAAGTAGGAACTTCAACAGGAACTCCACCTGAAAGTTTTACGATTTCAAAGTAAGAAACCCAGTAAGGTGCCGGTAAAATAACCTCGTCACCGTCGTTTAACATTACTTGGGCAATATTGTATAAAGATTGTTTTGCACCTGTAGAAACCACAATTTGAGATGGTTTATATTCTAGTGCATTGTCTCTTTTGAATTTTTTGCAGATTGCTTCTCTCAATTCTAAATAACCTTCTACCGGAGAATAAGTACTGTAGTTTTCGTCTACCGCTTTTTTAACTGCTTCTTTAATGAAATCCGGCGTATTGAAATCCGGTTCTCCTAAACTTAAACTGATAATGTCTTTTCCCTGTGCTTTTAATTCGCGTGCTAAAGCAGCCATTGCTAAAGTTTGTGATGTCGCTAAGTTGTTGATTCTGTCTGAAAGAATATGATTCATTATAAAATTTTTGAATGTCTTTAATTTCAACTTTAATTAAAGACGGTTAATGATTAATAGTTTCTTATTTTATGCTAGCTCGGGTTTTATTCCAAGATCTCTTAAATGTCTGTAATGTGCTAATACAGCTCCTCTCATCGTTTTGAATTCGTGATAAGGTAAGTTGCATTCGATAGCAGTCTGTTTTACAATTTCGGCAATTTTTCCGTAGTGAATATGACTGATATTTGGGAAAATGTGGTGCTCGATCTGGTGGTTTAATCCTCCTGTAAACCAGTTAACCACCTTGTTTTTTGGCGCAAAATTGGCGGTTGTGTATAACTGGTGAATGGCCCAGGTGTTTTCTATTTCTCCATCTTCATTCGGAACAGGATTTGAAGTTTCCTCTACTACGTGTGCCAACTGAAAAACGATACTTAAAATTAATCCGGCGGTGTAATGCATTACGAAAAAACCAATCACAACTTTCCACCAGATTACCCCCAAAATCATTGGTAAAGCAATCCAGATTAAAATGTAAATTATTTTGGTGATCACCAGGACGGTCCATAATTTGGTTGGACTTTGCGGCGCTCCGTAAGATAATTTTCTTTTGATATAGTCTTTCATTTGCTTGAAATCGGTTGTTAAGGCCCAATTGAAAGTCAATAATCCGTATAAGAAAAATGAATAATAATGTTGAAATTTATGAAAACGACGCCATTCTGCGTTTTGTGTAAAACGAATAATTCTTCCGGCATCAAGGTCTTCATCGTGACCATGAATATTAGTATAGGTATGATGAAGCACATTATGCTGAACCTGCCAGTTATGAACGTTTCCGGCTAAGATATAAATGCTTCCTCCCATGATTTTATTGATCCATGATTTAGAAGAGTACGACCCGTGATTTCCATCGTGCATGACATTCATTCCAATTCCGGCCATACCAACTCCCATAAGGATATTTAGCAGTAATTGTGCCCAGAAAGGCATGTTAAGCGTTAGTATTAAAAAGTATGGTGTTAAGAAAACGGCGAAAAGAATAACGGCTTTTAAATGCAGCTTCCAGTTTCCAGTTTTCTGAATATTGTTCTCTTTGAAGTAATTGTTTACTCGTGAGTTAAGCGTTCTGAAGAACTTCAGATTGTCTTGCTTCGCAAATGTAGGCGCGGTGTTATTCATAATTAATTTAAATAGGTTTCAAAGGTAATTATTATAAATTTTCAATTTGCAAAATTGAGTTAAATATTTCAATCGTAAAGTACTACTTTTGTTAAAAAATTAGAGCAATGGATGAGATATTGAAATATTTTCCGGATTTGACTGAACTTCAAATCCAGCAATTTCAAAAGTTAGACTTTTTATACCACGACTGGAATGAAAAAATCAATGTTATTTCAAGAAAAGACATTGATGCCTTATATACAAAACACATTTTGCACTCGCTTGGAATTGCTAAAATTATGAAGTTTGAACCGGGGGCAACTGTTTTGGATGTTGGTACCGGCGGTGGGTTCCCGGGAATTCCGTTGGCCATTCTTTTTCCTGAAACGCGTTTTTATCTGATTGATGTCATAGCAAAGAAAATTAAGGTGGTTCAGGGAGTTGTAGATGCATTAGAATTGAAAAATGTGAAAGCAGAGCAGAAACGCGCTGAGCTGGTAAAAGGCGATTTTGACTTTATTGTGAGTCGTGCCGTAACCAATATGCCGGATTTTGTTTCCTGGGTAAAAGGTAAAATAAAGAAGCAGCATAAGCATACCTTAAAAAATGGAATTCTATATTTAAAAGGAGGAGATTTAACAGAAGAATTGGCAGCTTTTCCAAAAGTTACTTTATATGATTTGTCAACTATTTTTGAGGACGAATTTTTTGAAACTAAAAAAGTGGTGCATTTGCCTTTAAAGTTTACCGTTTAGCAGCTGTAAAAAAGAACCCAATAGTGTTTATCTGTTTTCAGTACATTATTGGGTTTTGTATTTAAAATAGTATTAGTAAATCATAACTAGGAAACTTTTTGTGATATCTGAAGGAACGGATTAGTCTTTTGATCTGAATTTTGGATGTATTTATTCACCGCTTTTTCTGATGCCATAATAGTATATCGAAATTTAGGATTAAAGAAAAAATCGCGGCAGATTACCGATTCGTTACGAGAGTCGTATACCTTTTCGTCTGTTTCATCAAGCTCTTCATTTGTGTATGGACACGGATAGAGATAAGCTAATTGTATAATGATGTTATTGAACCAATGGTCAAAAACGTTTTTCTTAGGTGTTATATGGCGGGCAAGCAATACCAGTCCTGTAATTTCATTTTGTAAAAAGTAAGATCCTTTTCTATATCTTACATCGATCATTCTCACGGTCATGTGGGCTACCCATAATGGACCGTTTATAGGGCCTGAAGCCGGGATGTCAAAATTAGTGTCAAATAATAGAGGGCTTGATAACTCCGGATCTTTAATTGAGCACCAAAGTGCTTCGATGCGTTTTTCGGTATCAGTGATACTGGTATTATGGCCTATAAAACGCCAGTGGATCCATTCCAATAAAGCAGCACTAAGTCCTACCGTTGCTTTATGATTGATATTTAACAATGTAGTTTCGAGTTCTTTGTATTCATCCAGAGGGTCTAAGAACTTTTCCATCTTCTTTTTATTCCATTTGAAATCAATTGGATGCCCAATATGTTTTGAGTTTAGAATAATTTGCGGAGCATTTTTCAGGCTTTTCATAAGTCAATTGTTTTTTTAGTTGATTCCTTTGTTGAAACTGGATTTAGTAATTGTTTATGAAGTTTATTTCTCGGTTTTTTTTGTGGTTAATAATTATGTCTTTCCTTGAGGTTATGCTGCAAATTTATATTGGGTTTTTCTTTTTTGATGTAACGACAGGACATATAAATAACATGATAAGACAAAAAACTAATTTATAATAATTCCAAATAATATTGAAAGAAAAAATGTATAGTTTAATGTTTTTACACTATATTTTGTAAGTAAAAACATGTATTTTGTTTTTGATCTGCTTTTTTATAAGATTAAAAAGAAGTCAGGATAAAAGTCAGGTCTGATTTAAGATCCGGTTTTTGTTTGTTTTATGTGTTAATTCAGGAAAGAAAGTCATTCGTCCGCAGTTATCTTTCGCTTATGTACTTTTATTTGCTCAATCTCTGTTAGTGGAATATCTTTACTACAGCATAACAACTTTTGGCTTGAGAATAATGGTAAAATTATCTGCATATTGGAAAATTCAGTTCATTGGTTGGATGGCTACCTCTTTGTATTGGGGAATTTCAGCCTTCTTTGGAAGTAGTTTTATGTGGACAATTGGAATAGCTGATTTTGTATTAGATGTGTTTATCGGTATTTCATTGACTCATCTTTACAGGAATTTTGCCTTGAAAAGAGGTTGGAATAAATTCAGTTTGAAAAAACTGGTTCCAAGAATCGTGTTGAGTGTTCTTATACTTTCTGTGTTGTACATGTTTTTGATTGTAGGGAAACTTTACCTTGTACGGCTATTTGTTTTAAAAAACACTTCAATTTCATTTATTTCGTTTTTGCAATCCACACAGCTGCAGGTTTTCATTACAGGTACGAGACTAATGTCTATTTGGGTGCTGGCTTATCATCTGTATCATTATTCAAGATTGGAGATTGAAACCGTAAAAGAAAATGCCAGATTATCTTTAATAGTAAAAGAAGCGCAATTGAATAATCTGAGTGCACAGCTTAATCCGCATTTCTTTTTTAATTCACTGAACAGTATTAAATTCTTGGTGTTAGAAGATCCGCATTCGGCGCGACGGGCGATTGACCTTTTATCTGATCTGCTTCGGAATTCTTTAAACAATAATATAGGAAATTTAGTAGCCTTAAACGATGAAATAAGTTTGGTTAGGGATTATTTAGAGTTGGAAAAAATACGATTTGAAGAACGTCTACAGGTACAAATTGAAGTAGATAGAAATCTGTCTGATCATTTAGTTTTACCTTTAAGTATTCAGACGCTGGTGGAGAATGCAATAAAACATGGAATTGAAAAAAGAAAGGAAGGAGGAGCTGTTATCGTAAAAATAGTGCAGGAGGATAATTTTATAAAAATCAGCGTTCAAAATTCAGGAAAGCTTAATAAAGAGATTAAAGATTTTTCAGGTATTGGATTGAGTAATCTGAAAGAGAGATTGCTGTTGCAATACAAAGGAAGAGCTTCTTTTGAAATTAAAGAAATGGAGAGCGAAACCGTTTTGGCAACTATTTTATTCCCATCAGAATGAGAAAGATAAAAGTTATAATAGTAGACGATGAACGTTTGTCCAGAGAAGAGCTAAAAAGGGCATTAAAACCGCATGAAGATTTTGTTCTTGTTGGAGAAGCAGGAAATGCTGATGAGGCCAAAAGTCTGATTGAAGCCAAAATGCCAGATCTGATCTTTTTGGATATTCAGATGCCTGAAAAATCCGGTTTTGATTTACTGGAATCTCTCGATAATGCACCGGCAGTACTATTTACAACGGCTTATAATGAATATGCTGTACGGGCTTTCGAAGTAAATGCTTTAGATTATTTAATGAAACCGATTAGGGAAGAACGTTTTGTAAAAGCAATTGATAAAATTAGAAATACTTTATCCGGAAAGTATTCTTTGGGAGATGTTGCAGCAAAAGACCGTAAGATTTTCATTAAAGATGGGGAGAAAAGATTCTTTATTCAGCTGGATGAAATTTATTTGATTGAATCTCTGGAAAATTACACCAGACTTTTTTTTCAGGATAAAAAAGCGCTTCAGAGGCGCTCCCTTCGCCAATGGGAAGAAATGCTGGATGAGACTGTTTTTTTTAGAATAAACAGAACCGAAATTATAAACCTTAATCACATTCGGGAAGTTAACAGAACCGCTAGCGGCAAACTGGAAGTAACGTTAAAAACGGGAGAACTCTTAGAAGTTTCAAACCGTCAGGCCGTGAAATTTAAGAATCTCAATGGGATTTAACTTAAAAAGAGATGTCCGTTTTTTTTAACCGTTTTAACTAAAAGAAGAAGTCATAATAAATCAGGCCGTTTTTGGATGTATCAAAAGCAGCCGGACACAGTGTGTTGTATTTGGAATAAAATTCCGGAAAATAAATTTAGATACCGCATGATTGCTTCTCTTTTGAATTCTTTTAAAATTTTAATAAACCTATTTAAACAAAATAACGTAATGAAATTAATTCTAAGTTTTGTACTTTTTGTCTGTTCGGTAATCCATACATTTTCGCAACAGACCAGTGCGACACGATCAAAAGATCCGGAGAGCGCTTATAATATTCAGGATAGTGTCATGATTAAAACCAGAGATGGTGCTTTGATATCAGCAATGGTGGTTCGGAAAAAAGGGGATTTAACTCCCAAGCCGGTTATCTACCAGCATACCATTTATGCCAGAGAAAGAGGCAGAGATCTTAAATCTTTAAAATCTGCAGCAGATAAGGACTATATTGGAGTCATGTCGTATTCGCGTGGGAAACGATTTAGTCCTGATGAAATAACGCCGTATGAAAATGAGACTACTGATACTTACGATGTCATCGATTGGATTAGTAAACAAGAGTGGTGTAATGGGAGTGTCGGGATGTATGGCGGAAGTTATAACGGGTTTACGCAATGGGCAGCGTGTAAAAAAATGCATCCTGCACTTAAAACGATAGTTCCGTATGTTGCTTCCAGACCTGGGATGGGCTTGCCTATGGAGAATAACGTTTTTATAAATCCTAATTACGAATGGGCGTTTTACGTTGGAAACAACAAATATCTGGATACGGTTGCGGGAAACGACAGACAGCGCTTCAGAAATATGCAGTTTAAATGGTGGGAAACCGGCGTGGCTTACAAAAAAATGGATAGTATTGACGGCAGTCCGAACCGATTTTTTCAAAGGTGGATCAAACATCCGTCATTTGACGAATACTGGCAGAAAATGGCACCATACGGAAAAGAATTTTCACAGATAAATATTCCGATCCTGGCAATTGACGGATATTACAATGATTCTCAAAATTCAGGATTGTATTATTTGAGAGAATTGGAGAAATACAATACGAAAGCCGACTCTTATTTAATCATTGGTCCGTACGGTCATTTTGGCGCGCAAGTAGGGGGTGATGCTGTTCTGAATGGTTATAAAGTGGATGAGGTGGCTCTAATCAATACCTATAAAATTACTTACCAATGGTTTGATTATATTTTGAAGGGTAAACCCAAACCGGCAATCTTAAAAGACAGAGTCAATTATGAAGTAATGGGGGCGAATGAGTGGAGGAGCGCTCCATCTATTGCTAAAATGAGTAACAGTTTATTAACGCTGTATCTGACCAATAAGCCCGTAGAAAAAGGGAAGTTTTATTCGTTGAATACTGTAAAACCCAATAAAAAAAGCTATTTGCCGCAGGAAGTTGATTTTGCTGACCGACAAACCATTAACAACGATTATTATCCCGATCCCATTATTGATAACGAAGTAGATACGTCCAATGGGTATGTTTTTATAAGCGAACCTTTTAGTCAGCCGATAGTGGTAAATGGAGCATTTTTAGGGGAGATAAAAGCGAGTATCAATAAAAAAGATATGGATATTGGAGTTACTTTGTTTGAAGTAACGCCGGAAGGAAAATATTTTGAGCTGTCTTATTTTATAGGCAGGGCAAGTTATGCGAAGAATATCACCAAAAGAAATTTGCTACAGCCCAATAAAATAGAAAGTATTCCTTTTTCCAATACCCGCTTGGTAAGTAAACAATTGGGTAAAGGAAGCCGATTATTAATTACTTTGAATGTAAACAAAAATGCTTTTTCGGAATTGAATTATGGAACAGGGAAGGAAGTCAGCAGCGAGACTATTAAAGATGCTAAAGTGCCTTTAAAAATCAAATGGTACAACAATAGTTTTGTACAGATTCCAATTTGGAAGTAAAACTAAAAATCCCAATCTTATTCGTTTTAAGATTGGTTTTTTTATTTCAGTAAAGCTGTATCTAAATGATGTAACCAATTTTCTTTATAGCTGTTTCCTATTGGTATTTCAACAGTATTTATTTCAACTTCATTCTTAGAATAAGCAGTTAGTTTTTTGATCTGGATGATATAAGAACGGTGAACACGTACAAAATTAGAGTCTAATTGTTTTTCAAAAACAGAAATATTCTGCTTAATATGATGTGATTTTCCATTTTCGAGATGAATGGTAATGTAATCTTTCAGACTTTCAACAAATAAGATATCATCAAATACAATTTTAATATTTCTGCTTCCGCTGGTTACAAAAGTATGATTTTCAGAGTCTGATTTTGTTTCCTTTTTTAAAGGCTGTAATTGTTTGAATTTTTCTATAGAGACAAAAAAACGATCAAAAGTTATAGGTTTTAAGAGATAATCAATGACATTAAGTTCATAACCTTCTATTGCATATTCCCGATAAGCGGTCGTAAAAATGACCTTAGGTGGATTTTTTAATTTCTTTAAAAATTCATTGCCTTTTAAGAGTGGCATTTCTATATCTAAAAAAATCAAATCGACTGTATTTGTTTCTAAAAAAGTATAAGCTTTAAGTGCATTTTCGAAAGAATCGATTAGTTCGAAATTTTCAAAATTCACTAAATGAGAAGCAATTAATTCTCTTGCCAAAGGTTCGTCGTCAATGATGATGCATTTGTATTTCATTCAAAAAAGAATATTTTTTAGAAAATCTAATTTAAGGGTTTTGAGTCAGTTTTAGTTATACCCTGAAAAATCTTAAGAGTTTTTATTTTATGATCTTAAAATTAAATGTTGAAATAAAGTTTAACAGCATAAGTAAGTTGCGTTTCTTCAATTTCTAATTGATGTTTTTTGGGATATAATAAATCCAATTGTTTGCGAACATTGACTAACCCGATTTTAGATTTACTCGGGATTTGATTAAAATCGTTTTTAGGTTTTGTATTGTTAATGCTAAAAATGATTTGTTGTTTTTTACTTTCTAAATGCAAAGAAATTATTGCTTTCTCAGTTTCGTTAGTCACACCATGTTTAAAAGCATTTTCGATAAAAGTTAACAGAATTAAGGGCGATATCTTGTTGCTCACTTCAATGTCTTTAGTAAATGAAATAGTCAGTCTGTTTTCGCTGTAGCGCAATTTTTCCAGACCAATATAATTTTCAATTAAGGCAATTTCTTTTTCGATCGATACATAATCTTCGTTACAGCGATATAACACAAAATCTAAAATTTCAGATAATTTAGCGATAACTTCAGGTGCTTTATTATCTTTTTTTAAGGTTAAAGTGTAGAGATTATTCAATGTATTAAAGAGAAAATGCGGATTCAGTTGATTTTTTAGAATCTTCAGTTCCATTGATTTTTTTTCTTCTTCTAATTTTAAAAGCCGTTGTTGTTTGCGGTTAAAACTGATAAAACCTAAAATAATAACAGGATAGGTAAGGAATGAGAATTCTCTCAGCATCAATTTAGCCGAAGTTAATCTTTCAATAACAGTCATTTTATGACCAGGCCAGTAATCAAAGAAACCCGGAAATTTTGGTTCGAGATAATAAAACTTTAAAATCATTAAAAGGGTAAAAACGAAATAGAGCCAGCCTAATGCGGAAATTATAAAAAGTAAATATTTCTTTTTATTTAGTGTCTGAGGAATAATCCAATAAATCAGACCATACCCAACAGCTGCCTGTGCTACAATTTTCCAGGAATATATAAACAGAAAAGCATAAGAATTTTCGTTGTCAGCTTTATTCGAAAAATAAAAAAATAAAAAGAAAATCCAGTAGAAACAATGAAGTGCCGCTCTTTTTAGATCAATTTGTCTGAAGAAATTCATAGCATATTTTAAATAGGAGCAAGATAACAAAATATAGAAATAAGCTTTGTTTAGGACTATAAATAATAAGCTTTTGCCTTCAATAACAGTATTTCAGCATACGAACGCCACAGAATTGAATTATTCATTATTTGATTGCTAAAACAGCCTTTTCAACTGCGTCTGTAATTGTCAGAAGTTCTTACAATTATATTCGCTTAAAAATAATTATGATCAAATTTATTCTTGTATTGATTTTATTTCTAAGTGATATGCTGAAGTAAAACTTCTTTAAAATAGTAAACGGACCTAAAACGAAATGAAAAAAATGATTAAACACACAATTGGTATTCTGATTTTAATAAGTTCCTTAAACTTATTCTCGCAAGAAAAAAAACAAGAAATTAAATACAACGAGACTTCTAAAGTAATCAAACCTGTTTTGTTTGCAGACTTAGGTGAAACCTGCCAAACTCCGGACGGAATGGCTCTTGATAAGAAAGGAAATTTATTTCTTTCGATTACAAATGCAATTTCGTTTGAAAAGTACGGCAGTAGAATTTTAACTTTCGATGAAAATGATAAACCGATAACCTGGTTCGACAAATTACCATTGCACCCCGTTACACAAAAAGTACATCCGATGGGAATGGAGTTTGGCCCTGATGGGAATCTATATATTATGGACAATCAGTTTTTTGCGAGTAGAGAGAATTTCTCCAGATTACTAAGAATTATCGTGAAAGACGGCAAGCCAATAAAAGCTGAGGTTTTAGCCGAAGGATTTAATTTTGGAGAAGCCGTAAGATGGTTTAAAAATCGAATTTATATTACAGATGCTTTATTTGAAAATAGAAGAGAAAGCGGAATTTATAGTTTTTCTTTAGAGGAATTAAATCAGAAAAAGATTGTCCTGGATTCATCCAATAAGAAAAATTATCTGATTGCAACTTTTATCTTAAAACCTGAAGTTATCAAGAGTACCATTGGGATTGATGGAATTGCTTTTGATAAAAAGGGAAATCTGTATGCCGGAAATTTTGGTGATGGAGTGATTACCAAAATAGAATTCTATAGCGATGGAAAAGTAAAATCTAAAAAGGTTGTTTTTGATTCGGATAAATTAAAATGCTGCGATGGCTTTTTTTATGACAAAAAGCGCAACTCTATTTTTATTGCCAATTATGAAAATAATAGTGTACACGAATTAAATTTAGATACCAATACGATTTCCTTAATTTGGGAAAATGATAATGCTGACGGTTCTGACGGTCAATTGGATAATCCTTGTGAGACTATTGTCTATAAAGGAAAACTGTTAGTTGTAAACTATGATACTTTTAAAGGAGAAAAAAACAAAGAAGCAGATCGTTTTCATACTATTTCCAGTTTTGAATTATAAATCCTGTTCAGAAATAAAAAATAAAAGCCAAATCTAAATTTTTAGATTTGGCTTTTTTATATTGACAAAGTTTCTAACCTGAAACTTTGAAACTTGAAACTAAAAATTAACCTAAGAAAGGATATCTGTAATCTTCAGGAGTTACAAACGTTTCTTTGATTGTTCTAGGAGATACCCAACGCAATAAGTTCAATGCAGAACCCGCTTTATCGTTAGTTCCTGAAGCTCTTGCTCCACCAAATGGCTGCATTCCTACAACAGCTCCTGTTGGTTTATCGTTGATGTAGAAGTTACCTGCAGCATTTCGTAATTTTACTGTAGCCACTTCAATTGCATAACGATCCTGGCTAAATACCGCTCCTGTTAAAGCATACTCAGAAGTAGTATCTACTAATTCTAAAGTCTCTTCCCATTTAGCATCTTCGTAAACATAAATAGTGATTACAGGTCCGAATAATTCGGTTTCCATTGTAGTGTATTTTGGGTTTGTAGTTACAATAACCGTTGGCTCAATAAAGTATCCAACTGATTTATCGTAGTTTCCTCCAACAATGATTTCAGCATCAGCATCTTTTTTAGCCTGGTCGATGTAGCTCGCCAATTTATCGAAAGAACCTTCGTGGATAACCGCTGTAATAAAGTTTCCGAAATCTTCCGGAGAACCCATTTTCATTGATTTTACATCTGCAACTAATTGTTCTTTAACCGCTGGCCATAAACTTTGCGGAATATAAGCTCTTGAAGCTGCAGAACATTTTTGTCCCTGAAATTCAAATGCCCCACGAGCAATTCCTGTAGCTACTTGTTTTACGTTAGCGCTTGGGTGTGCAATGATAAAATCTTTACCACCAGTTTCTCCAACGATTCTTGGGTAAGTTTTGTAATGGTGAATGTTAGCACCAATTTTAGCCCAGATGTCTTTGAATACATGAGTTGATCCTGTAAAGTGAACTCCTGCAAAATCACGGCTTGCTAATACAGTATCCGTAATCATTAAAGCATCACCAAAAACAACATTGATAACCCCGTCAGGAACACCTGCTTCTTTGAAAATATCGATAATGATTTTTGCAGAGAAAACCTGGCTGTCGCTTGGTTTCCAAACCACAACGTTACCCATCATAGCAGCACTTGCAGGAAGATTGGCAGCGATAGCAGTAAAGTTGAAAGGAGTAATAGCGTAAACAAAACCTTCAAGAGGTCTGTATTCCAGACGGTTCCAGGTAGAAGAATCTGATTTTGGCTGATCTCCGTAAATCTGAGTCATGAATTCTACGTTGTAACGTAAAAAGTCGATTAGCTCGCAAGCAGCATCAATTTCTGCCTGGTGAATATTTTTAGACTGACCGATCATTGTTGCTGCATTAATGCGGGCTCTGTATGGACCAGCAATAAGTTCAGCAGCTTTTAAGAAAATGGCGGCACGTTGTTCCCATGCCATATCTGCCCATGCTTTTCTTGATTCAAGTGCATTGGCAATTGCTTTTTCGATATGTTGTTTTTCAGCTAAGTGGTAGGTTCCTACGATATGTTTGTGATCGTGAGGAGCTGATATTGTTCTTGTATTTCCAGTTCTGATTTCTTCGCTTCCGATATATAATGGCACGTCGATTTTAGAGTTCCACAAAGTAGTGTAAGCCGCCTGTACTGCTGCTTTTTCTGGTGAGTTAGGTGCGTATCCTTTTACCGGTTCGTTTACCGCTTTTGGTACGTGAAAGAATCCTTTTAGCATGTTATTTAAAATTAGATAATTAGACAATTTAAGAATTAGACGATTTGATTGTTACGAATAATCTAACGCTGCACAAAAGTACAAAGGATAAATTAATAATTTGACAAATTTGTGATTAAGATAACGATAAAAAAGGCAGTTTTAAACCGAATTTTTAGTTTAAAGCAAAAGGAGCACACATTCTGAAAGTAGGAACAATTACTTTGAATGTTTTGGTAGTGGTAAAGTTGATCATATTAAAATGACCTTTCATCGCACCATAAGGAGACGACAATAAACAGCCTGAACTGTAAGTGTGATTTTCACCAGGTTTTAAAACCGGTTTTTTTCCAATAACACCTTCACCGTCAACAATCTCAAGGTCGTTTAATGAGTCGAAAATTTCCCAGTGACGGGAAGTTAACTGAACAGAATCTTTGCTGTGATTTTCGATTGTAACGACATAGCTAAAAGCAAAGTGAATCTTATAGTTTTTGAAGTAAGTACCTTCAAAACTAGTCAAAACAGATATTTTTATGCCTCTTGTTATCTGAGAAACCATACTAAAGTAGTATATATGTGTGCGTTATAGGTGCAAAGCTACGAAAAAAAATCTTTCTGCCTAAATCCTTAACAATGTTTTAATTTATGATGTTTATTGAGTTTGCATTTCCTTTACCAATCACTCTCTGGTATCGATCTGTGCTTTCTCTGTAATATACCAGGATGGTGTATTCATTTTCAGTCTGATAAAAGTTTCCGTCTATGGCATTTTCATAATCAATCACTCCTTTTTTATCGGCAACCGTGTATTGAAAAGCAGTAAAACCCTGTTTGATCACAATTGCTTTTTCAAAAATACCTTTCTCTGAATTATAATCCATCTTATATTCCGGAGCTAAGCTGTAATTGTTGAACATCCCGCTGATATAAATATCCTTATTAGAAGACCTGAATGTAGGAGCGGACAGGCTGAAATATACCCAGGCATAATCAGCTTCGATTTCATTGTTGGAAGCATTGATATTCTTCACTACGAAATTTCCGTTTACATCCTGATTGTTCGAGTAAATCTGATTGGCTCTTGCCAGATTGGTAAACAAATAAGAGTTATAGATGTCGCCGCTGGTTCCTACCTTAGCTACATTGGTACTTGCTGCGCGGATGTCTTTGTTTTCAAAATACAAAAACTCATTCCCGCCCCAAAACTGAGTTTCTTTATCGTATTTGTATACCAGTTGATTTCCCAGAGTGTATTGCGGTACAATATTTTTAATCGAGGTGTTAAAGTTGCCATTCTGAAAGAGCAGTACTTTTACATTTTGTAGCGGAGTCTGAAAAACAATGTCATTAGAGCTGATGTTAAAATCCAGATTTTGTTTGTGTTCTATGTTAGACAAATCCCGGCTTCTTTTTACCTGAGTCGCTACAGTACAGCGGTTTTCAAATAAAATAAACTTTCTTGATAGCACCACTTCTTTGTCCTCATTTAAAATACGAAGCATATAATTGCCGGAAAGACGCAGCTGACTGGTAAACTGATTCGGGAAAGGAAGTCGGTAATGGGAATAGATTTGAAGGGTATTAAACGAATTTGAATAATCTGTAATTCGCTGATTGTCAAAACCGCTGATATAGTCTGTCTTCGGAATATCAGTTGGTCTCCAGTTGTAATCGCAGTGTATCACATCAAAATAATAATTGGCTTCATTGCCAAATAAATCGTCAAATTGAAATTGAAATGCTTCCCCCAATTCAAAGATCGGAACCACATTAGCACCGTTCTGAACAAAAGAGACAGTTTTAATATTGTATGGCGGATTTACTTCGGTTTGTACTTCCTGAGCAGCAGCTGAAGCAAAAATGAAAAATATAAGGAGGTTTCTAACTATTTTTTTTGGCATCTTATTAAGTTGTAAGATTGTAAATATAACAATTTTATAGAACCTAATAAGATGCTGTTTTACAGGTTTTGAAAACAATTTATCAGGAACCCAGCAGGTATTCCAGATTAGCTTCAATTTCGTGGCTGATATGACTTTCTTCCAAAAGTGAATCCGACAATAGTTTTTTGTTTTCCTGTAACTTGATAATTTTTTCTTCGACTGTATTCTTCGAAATAAAGCGAATCACGTTTACTTTGTTCAATTGTCCGATGCGATGTGCTCTTCCCACTCCCTGTTTTTCTGCAAAAGGATTCCACCATGGATCTAAGAACAGCACATAAGAAGCCTTGGTAATGTTCAGACCAACTCCACCTGCTTTAAGCGAAATAAAGAATAACAAAGGGTTTTCTTTCTCCTGAAATCGTTTTACCTGCTGTTCTCTTTTTTGTGAAGGAGTTTCGCCGGTAATCTCACAATATTCTATTTGGTTTTCTTTGCACCAATCCGTGTAAAAATTCAAATTGGTCACAAAGGAGCTGAAAATGATGACTTTTTGTTTTCCTTTGACTAAGTTTTTCAGATAATTCGTAACGGCAATATATTTTCCGGAATCAACTTCAGAATCCTGATCGACCATTTTGGGATGATTGCTCAGCTGTCTCAATTTCATCAAAGTGTTGATAATACTGATTTTATCCGGGCCGGAACCGTCCGTTTTCAGTAAAAAGTTACGTGCTTTTGATTTCTCTTTTTCGTATAGTTTTTCCTGTTCAGCATCCATGTTACAGTAATAAACCTGCTCTGTCAATTCAGGTAAATCTTTTAAAACCTGTTCTTTGGTTCTTCTTAAAATATAAGGCTGGATGAGGTTTTTTAATTCATTTAAAACTTCTTCGTTTTGTTTTTTCTCGATTGGATTTTTGAAATTCTCCATGAAAAAAGCATAACTCCCCAAAATATCCGGATTTATAAACTGCATCTGCGACCATAGATCATCAAGCGAATTTTCGATGGGTGTACCACTCAAAGCAATTTTATGCCCCGTGCTGATTTTATTGATGGCTTTAAAAATCTTAGAATCTTTGTTTTTAATGTATTGACTTTCGTCTAAAATCAAATAACGGAAATCATATTTTTCTAAGATGGAAATATCACGATGAACAATGCTGTAACTCGTAAAAATTAAATCGGTTGAATTTAATCGACTTGCCAGCAATTTTCGGTCATTGCCCACGTATTGTATTTTCGAAAAATGAGGCGTAAACTTTCCGGCTTCATTGTACCAGTTGAAAACCAAAGAAGAGGGAAGTACAATCAAAGCTTTTAATGGTTCTCTTTCGATAGTTGTATCGTTAGAGAATAAATCAAAATTGGTCGTCTTGGTTGTAAAGCCCAACTGCTCCTGTACCGCCACTAAAACCGCTAAAGTCTGAAGCGTTTTTCCAAGTCCCATATCATCGGCCAGACACGCGCCAAGATTAGCATTAAAGTGACCCAAAAGCCATTTTACACCGTCAATCTGATACGGTCTTAAGGTCGCTTTTAGTAAATCGGAAGCTGTAAATTCGGCTTTATGAATCTGATCCGGATCATTATCAATTTCTGAAATTCCGTCTAAAGCTGTAAAATTACTTTTACGCAGTAAAACGGCACCATTTTCTGTTTTTGCCAATTTTGCCAGAGAGCCGTATTTGCTAAACCATTCCAGCGGAATCAAAAAGTAATTTCCGTCAGGCAGCATAAAAAGTCTTTCCTTGCTTTTTATGTTTGGAATTATTTCGCTGAAATTGATTTTATAAGGGCCAATTGTAATGATTATTTTAATGTCGAACCAATCGGCTTTTGTTTCTTTAGCAATTGAAATGGTGTTGCTTTCGGTAATGATTTCTTTACTTTCGAGTTTGAGATTCTGAATGGTGAAACCCAGACTTTCGAGTTGTTCTTTATGGTCAATAATGAATTGAATATTGACATATGGATCAGAAGTTTCAGCATCTGAACTTAATCCGAATAATTCATTTTTGATTTTTGTTAAACCAAGACTGAGTAGTTTGTCTGTATAGAAAGCCTCATCAGCGCTTCGTTTGAACTGAATAATTTTAGGTTCGTTTGCAACACTAAAATCAACAAAAGAGTGTGTCTTTTTGGTTTTACCCGCATCAAACGTATAGCCGTTATAGTCAAAATAAAGGTTGAGGTAATAACAGTTTTTAAAGAAATCAAAAACAGGCTGAATCGTACAGGAGACAATGGTGTCGCGAAGCTCAATTTCAAAACCGGTGGATTCGATGTCGATTTTTTTTGCTATTTCCGGGATGAAGTTCTTGAAGTAATTGTCAACTAATTTTGATGGTATTTCGATTGATTTCTTCTTTAAAAAAGGAAGCAGTTTTTTAGAATTAAGTTCTTTTAACTGTCCCAGTTTTTTGTCGATAATCAGCCAGCTTGGTTCGTCCAAAAGAATTTCAACATTGCTGTTCATAGGCAGAAAGCTGGTTTGATCTTCTTTTAAAGACAAAGTATAAGTAATTCCTTCGTTATGTTTATCAAACTGAATCTGAGGTTCAAATTCATGAAGTTTGATGTTGACTCTCGAGCGATAAAAATCTTTTTCCAGTCCCATATTGATGGACAACGGGAATTCCTCTTTTACAAGCAAATTGTAAAAGGAGCCTAAATTCAGCTGCAAATGCTGACGAATAGCAAATTCAATTTTGGAATCTTTTTGTAAGTCAGCAATCGTTTTTGCCGATTTGATTTTTTTGCTGAATTTTTTAAATATGAATTCAGTTTTTAAAGATTCGCAAACCGTCAGTATTTTTTGAGTACTGAGATTTAAATGCTCTGAAGTAATTCCTAAACTTTCAAGTACTTCTGTAGTTGCTTTTTTGTCCAGGTATTTGATATCATCGGTGTTCTCAATAATATAGGCGGTTGGGAGATAGACATTCAGATTTTTTTCAAAACTGACGTCAAAACAAAATTGAAATGATTTTGAAAGTTCCAAGATTAAGGGGCTGTTGGAAGTTAGAGATTAGTTGAACTGAAAAGCAATAGCTAAACAGTACTTCGAAAATAGAAAAATCTTATTTTCAGAGTACTGTTTGAAAGGGTGTTAAACGAATTGCTATCGTTTAATATTTTATGAAAAAAGGAATTCTTTAGTTTTCCTGTTTAAAGCAAAGCGGGATGATTTCACCTTTTGCCAAACAATATTTTTCTACCAGTTCCGGAGCAATTTTATGGGTGTAGTCTTCTTCGATTACGATAAAACCGATGCTTCTTAACTTGTCAAAATAATCACGGCCATAAATACGTACGTGATCGTACTGACCAAATATTCTCGCACGTTCTTTTTGATCGGTGATGGTATCGTCAGCAAAAGTAACGGCTCTTGATAAGTCTTGTGGGATTTGAAGAATCGCCATTCCACCTGGTTTTAAAACGCGAAATAACTCCTGCATAGCTTTGGTGTCATCCGGAATATGTTCTAAAACGTGGTTGCATAGAATAACATCGTATTCGTTGTCTTTAAAAGGTAAATTACAAATGTCTGCTTTTACATCTGCTAAAGGCGAAAACAAATCGGTTGTAGTATAATCCAGGTTTTTCTGCTTGCGGAATCTTTTGTAAAAAGCCTGTTCCGGAGCAAAATGCAATACTTTTTTAGGTGCTGTAAAAAAATCAGTCTGATCGTTTAAATACAGCCACAGTAAACGGTGTCTCTCTAATGAAAGGGTACTTGGTGAAAGCACATTGTTACGCTGTTTCCCGTATCCATAAGGTAAAAAACTTCTAAAACTTTTCCCGTCAATCGGATCAGTATATCTGCTTCCTCTTAATGATAAAGCTAAAACAGGGCGCGCCACATAACTTAAGCGAATTAATATTGGACGGGGTATTGTATTAAGTACTAATTTAAAAAGTTTCTTCACGGTAAATGTATTTGAACACGAATTTCACTAATTAACACGGATTAATGTTGTGGTGAAATTTCACGAACCTTGATTTGGGTTAAAGTATTATTCTTTTATATTTAAGGCTGTCTTCTCCAAAATTAACTAGTAAGCCCAGTTTGTGTTTTGTGATGCGGCCAGATAATTTAATGTTTGTTTTATTTCACTTGTTGTTAGAGCTGTAATTGCTTTAAGTTCCAGAATAATTTCGTCAAAAATAACAAAGTCTGCAAAATAGTAACTAGGCAATATGATGTCTTTATAAACAATATTATATTTTAGTTCCCGATTGTAAGGGATGTTGTTTTTTCGAAATTCATATTCTAAAGCATCACCATAAACCTTTTCACTATGTCCCTTTCCTAAAATTTTATGGACTTCCATGCAGATTTCTATAATTTTATAAGATTCCTCTTTTAAATATAAATCACTCATCATTCAGTCTTTCAATCGGTGTAATTTCAGCAAAAACAATATTTCGTGTTAATTAGTGAAATTTGTGTTATAAAACTAACGGCACTTTTCTGAATTCGTCTTCTTCGTTGCTTTCGATTCCAAGCGCTTTGTAGATGTATTGAAAAGTCGATAAGATTTCTGGTTTACCGTCAACTAAAGCTACGTCGTGTTCGAAATGAGCACTTGCTTTTCCGTCTGCGGTAGTGATTGTCCAGCCGTCTTTGTGTTGTTTGATATTTCGGGTTCCAAGATTGATCATAGGCTCGATTGCTACAACCATTCCTTCAACAAACAGTTTTCCGCGGCCGCGTTTTCCGTAGTTTGGCATTTCAGGTTCTTCGTGCATTTTCTGCCCTAAACCGTGTCCTACCAATTCGCGAACCACTCCGTATCCGTGAGCTTCTGTATATTTCTGGATCGCATTTCCAACATCTTCCACGCGATTTCCGGCTTTAAATTCTCTGATTCCTACGTAAAGAGATTCTTTAGTTACTTTCAAAAGTTTTTTTACTTCCGGAGCAACTTCTCCAATTTCGAAACTATAGGCATGATCACCGTGATATCCATTTTTGAATGCACCACAATCTACTGAAATAACGTCACCATTTTTTAAAGGTATATTGTTCGGAATTCCGTGTACAACCTGAGAGTTTGGACTCATACAAAGTGAATTCGGGAAATCATACAGTCCTAAGAAGCTTGGAACTGCACCGTGATCACGGATAAATTCTTCAGCCAGTTTGTCCAGGTATAATGTAGTTACTCCTTCTTTAATTTCAGAAGCAATCATTCCTAATGTTTTAGATACGATCAAAGCACTTTCGCGCATTAATTCGATTTCTTCACGTGATTTTACAATAATCATAATTTCGGATTTTCAGTTCGCAAAAGTACAAATTTTAATATTATTTTTTTTATGTTGATAAGTTTAAAATTTTCCGCCACGAATTCACGAATTCAAATCAATTAGATTGTGCTTGAGTATATGGATTTAGTAAATGAATCTTTAAGCGTAAAATTTATAAAGAAAAATTCGTGAATTTGTGGCGAACAGATCATTAATAAGAATTAGCAGTTCACAGAAAAAACGTAAATTAGTAATCATTGAAATGAATTAAATTATGGAAACGTCTGTAGATCATGAAAATATAGTAAAGAAGAAAGCCCTGAAACGAATGCAGAATAATGCATTGGGGCTTTTAGGCATTGCAGTGCTTTTGTTTGTGGTAGCGGTTTATTTTAAGATCCCGATGCTTCAGGCTTTTAGTGAAGCTGCGATGGTGGGCGGTATTGCTGACTGGTTTGCGGTGGTGGCATTGTTTCGCCATCCGTTAGGAATTCCGATTTGGCATACGGCTATTATTCCGACTAAGAAAAATGAAATTGGTGAAAACTTAGGGAATTTTGTTTCGGAAGAATTTCTGAATCGGGAGAAACTGGAAATAAAAATCGAAGAATTTAATTTTGCTACGAAAGCAGCCGAATGGCTTTCGCAGGAGGAAAATGCGAATAAAATTGCGACTGTTGTGGCGGTTAATATCATTCCGGGAATTTTAAAAACGATAAAAGACGAAGATGTAAAACGATTCATTCAGGTTCAGTTCAAAGAAAAACTGGAAGCGATCAACTTTGGAGACTGGGTAGCGTTGGCGTTAGAACCTTTGCAAAAAGGGAATGTGAAAGATGAGCTGCTGACCAACGTACTGAATGTGATGAGTACAGAGCTTGCTAACAATAAAGATCTGATTCGGAAAAAAGTAAAAGCATCGACTCCGTTTTTGAGTTTTGGTTTGGCAGATAAAAGCATTACCGAGGGCGTTTTTAATGGACTTGCCGATTTTTTAAACGAGGCCAAACATCCCGGAAGTGCGATCAGACTTAAAATTGATGAGTATGTATACAATTTTCTGGACAAGGTAAAGCATTCCGAAGAGATGCGGGAGAAGATCAATACTGTGATTTTGAATTTTGCCGGAAAAAAAGAGGTTCAGGATTACGTTAACGGAATTTGGGATGAAATAAAAAGATCGATTTCAGCTGATTTGGAAAAGGGTGAGGAATCCTCGATTCAAAACAATATTTCGGGTTTGATTCAGGGATTTGGAAATGGATTAAAAGAAGATACTGTTATGATCGACAAGATCAATAATTTCATCAAGAACGATTTGCTTTCGATGCTGTTAAACAATAAAAAAGTAATTGGAGATTTGATTTCTTCTACCGTGAAAAGCTGGGATGGGAAGGAGGTTTCGGAAAAATTAGAACTGGAAATAGGGAAAGATCTGCAGTATATCCGAATCAACGGAACCTTGGTAGGAGGTCTCATTGGACTTGTAATTTATGCGGTCGAATGGACGTTTCATTATTTTGCAGTTTAGTCGATCGAGGCGTTGAGAATAAAGTAAAGTCAATAATGATCATGATGTCACCCTGAGCGGAGTCGAAGGCTTATAGAGCTGAAGAGAGCTTCGACTCCGCTCAGCCTGACAGTTGTTTCCAGATTAAAGTAAATGTTGACTAAGTTTTTTGGCTCTTGCTTCTGAATTCGCTTAAATAAGTGGGTTAATTTTTGAATAAAGTAAATCATATAAGTAATTTAAGTTCATTTTGGGCAGAGCGTTTTTGCAAATGCAGGCTTAATGAACTTAAATTACTTATATGGTTTAAATAGTAGTGTATACACTAAAAACTTTAATCCGGATTGGCCATGATTTTGAATAACTCCGAATTTGAGATGTAGAATCGGTTTTCCAGAGCGATCGAAGCCAATTTTGCACTAACAAGGTTATTTTCTCTTGTATTGATCAGAAACAAGGAACTTTCCCCCAAAGAAAACAATCGTTCTTCTGAGTTTAACATAGTGGTATTATTGTCTACTAAATCTTTAGCAAGTTTTTTTTGTCTGGTCAGCGAATTGATTTCTACTTTTTGAGCACTTATTTTATTGGTCAGCTGTGTTCGTTCCAAAGCAAGAGCGAATTCGTTTTCCTGAAGTTTGTATTTGGCCAGTTTCAGACTTCCGCGTTCTTTTCGAAGAAACAAAGGGAAGTAAAATTCTAAACCAACCTTGTAATCGTCAAATTTATAATTGTCGATATATCTCGGATCAGACAAATAGGAATAACCGACATTTATCTTAGGCAGCAGCATGTTTTGTTTCAGGTCTTTTTCAACCTTCAGGATGTCTATTTTACTTTGCAGTGCATTCAGTTTAGGATGTGTCTCCAGGTTTGTATCGCCTTGTAGGAGATCGTTAGTTTTTAAGGTTTCCTGTAAAGTTGATTCAAGTGCGGTTTCCGGCATTAATTCATCTGAAATTTCCAAAGGAATATTATTTTCCAGCCACATATAATTCGATAATTCGAGTTTGGCTTTGGTTAATTTTAATTTAGAATCTTCAAGACTTAAGGCCCTGTTGCGTACAATAATTCCGGCTTCAATACTGTCTATTGCCGGTTTGTCTCCCTGTTTAATGAGCGATTTGATTCCTTCCAGACGAACTTCGGCATTCTTGCTGTACATTTCGTAAAGCTTCATTTCTTCAAAATTCTTTTTCCAGTTAAAATAGGCAAGCGATGCATCATACAAAATGCCAACTGCCTGAAGTTTTCGTTCGGCCTGACTTAGTTTGATCTGAATTTTAGCTTTTCGTACATCTGCCATTCTCTGGTTGATGAACAATCCCTGTCCAACCGGAACACTGATTCCAAAAGAAGTTAAACCCTGATTGGGGGTAGTGTTTTCAGGATTCAGATAAACACCTTCGTTATTGTCGAATCCGGCTTTCAGTTCAATTCCGTACCAGGTAGGAATCTTAAAACTGCTGTTCAGGATCGAATAGTATTCTTTGTCTTTAAATTTTTTCTGGCTAAAATCGACTTCAATTTTTGGATCAAAACCTCCACGAGCCATCATCAGATTGGCCTGCGCTTTGCTGACTTCTAAATTGGCATTTTTAACCAATGGGTGGTATTTCTTTACATATCCCAAAAACTCATTGTACGTGAGCTCTTTTGAGATGGGCTGCTGGCCAAAAACGGTACAGCTCAGAAAAAGAAAAGCGATAAGTATGGGTTTCATTATTTTTTTTCTTTAGTTACTTTTTGGGTACTTTTATAATAATTAGGAGGGAATCCGTTTAGAGTTCTCCAGATTTCGAACCAAATAGGTACCGTGTCTAAAAGGGCAATAGTCTGAGCGCCTGATCCAATACTTAATTGTTTTGGCCATTTCGTTTCATCAGGGTCCGGAGCAATTAAGATTCTGTATTTTCCATTATCGCTAATGAAGTTTTCTATCGCTACCACCGTTCCTCCAAAAGTTCCATACGACATGTCAGGCCATCCTGAAAATACAATGGTTGGCCATCCGTCAAACCACACACGTACCTTTTCTCCTTTTCTGATCAAAGGCAGATCAATTGGGTTGATATAAGTTTCTACTGCGATATCGTAATGAGCAGGCATTATCGTTGCAATTGGAGTTCCTTCTTTTACCGTTTCGCCTAAACCGGCCTGAAGAGCACGGTTGATATAACCGTCCTGTACCGCTCTGATGTAGTACATTCCATTACGCAGGCTGTAATTGGCATATTGATTCTCCAGTTTGCTCACTTGTGCTTCGGTATCAAATTTATTGCTCAGGGTTGTAAACTGATCACTTCTTGCTTTGGCTACTTTTTCACCATACTCAGCTGTAATTCTGTTAATCTCAACTCTGGCATTGATGTATTCGTTTTTGCTGGTGAGGTATTTGTTTTCCTGCGTGATGATTTTAGCATCAACATCCTGCAATTTCAGACGTTTTTCCTCGACATCCGTAAGCGGTTTCAAGCCTTCTTTGTTTAATTGTACCGAACGATTGTACTGTGTATTGGCAATTCGCAGCTGTGTTTTTACAGCAATAAGATCCATACTGTCGCTTTTTATCTTTAAAAGCGATTGTTTGACTTTGTTTCTGGCTTGTTCCAGTTTCAGTTTTCTCTCATTTTCAATTGCCTGAATCTGTCCGGAAAGCGTGGTTACTTTTTCGCCATACGATTCTAAAGAGTTTTTCTTGGCATCGACCTGATTTTTGGTGTTTTCAACCAAATTAGGATCCATATAATCTTCTTTAATCTCAGAGATAAACAGAATTGTGTCTCCTTTTTTAACAAAGTCACCTTCCTGTACGTACCATTTTTCAATACGCCCCGAAATCACACTCTGAATCGATTGTGGCCTCTGATTGGGTTTTAAAGTGGTTACGGCTCCCGAACCCGAAATATTTTGAGTCCATGGCAGTAAAAGTGCAATAATTCCTAAAATGGAAGACGCGATTATGATTCGGTTTAAAATTTTATAATGTGGCCTGTTGCTTAGGTTTTTTACAGTCTCATAGTGATCAAGCGGCTGTAATTTTGTTTTATTGTCAGAGATATTTAACATGGCTTATTGTTTTTTTTGATCCAGTATAATTTGACCGTTTTGCATTGTAATTTTTCGTGTCGTTTTGGTTTTCCAATATGGATTTTTGGAAGAAACGATAATCGTCCATTTGTTTTTATCCGAAGTAATAAAATCTATTATTTCATTCGCAACTTTTTCGTCCATAGTGTCAGTTGGATCTTCGTAAAAGAGCACTTTTGGCTTGTGGATAATACTTCTGGCCAACAGGATTTTTTGAGCATTAGAAGACGATAACTGTTTCCCTTCCGGGTGAATATGAGTATTCAGACCTTTAGGCAGGAGTTTAATCAACGGACTAAGCTGAACTCCGTCCAATGCCCATTTCAAATCTTCGGTACTGATCATCGGATCATTAAAGGTGATGTTCTCTAAAATAGTTCCTTCAAAGGGCGTTTCGTTGTGAATGATACTGCCAATTTGTGAGCGGTATTGTTTCAGATTTATTTTTCTAAAAGTATCGTCGTTGATGTAAAAAGCTCCCGAACTTTGTCTTAATAAACCGGATAACAATCGGATAAGCGTTGTTTTTCCTGATCCGTTCTCACCTTCAATAACAATTTTTTCACCCTGATCGATTTTTATCGTAATAGAATCCAGGGCATACGTTGGAGAATCCGGGAATTTGAATTTTAAGTTTTCTGTTTCTAAAGAGATGCTGTTGTAACAGTGATCGTTTAGAGAATCAGACTCAGAGTTTTCCTCTAAAGCTAAGTCCGTCACCTGTCCGATTTTCTCAACAGAAGTTAAAACATCATAGAAACTTTCAAGCCCCAGAATGATTTTTTCTACCGACGTAATCACCAATAGAATAATGATTTCCGCAGCAACAAACTGTCCAATATTCATTTCCTGACTTAGTACCAAATATCCCCCGATAGATAGCAAACTCGCTGTAATAATGACTTTAAAAATAATCAGTTGTGTAAATTGTTTCTTGATTACGCTAAAGTGTTTTTCTCTGTAATTCAGGTAACCCGCTACGATTGAGTTGTTTTTTTGAAGCGCAAAATCATAATTCAGTTCGTTTCGGAAACTAAAGTTATTACGGGCCATTTCCTGTAACCAGCCGGCTACTTTGTATTTGAATTTAGATTCTTTTAAACTCGTTTCTAAACCCGATTTGTATGAGAATTTAAAAATAAAGTACAAAAGAAGGAACAGTAAAAGTCCGAACACAATAAAATAGGGATGATATAAGGATAACAGAATAATTCCGAAAGTAATCTGCAGTAAAGCGGCAGAAAAATCGGTTAATAATTTTGAAGTTCCTTTTTGAATCGTTAGGGTATCAAAAAAACGATTGGTTAATTCCGGTGGATAGGTGCCATACAATTCTTCTGATTTTATTTTAGGCAGACGGGCTGCAAATTCAAAAGAAGCACGTACGAATATTTTTTGCTGTAAGTTCTCCGTGATACGCAGCTGCATAAACGAAAGCACTCCAACAAGAGCCACACCACCCACTACAAGTATAATAAGTACAATCCAGGAAACACTAACTCTTCCGGATTGTATAAAAGTAATGATGGCCTGAATTCCCAGTGGAAGCGATAAACTGACTAACCCGGCAAAAATGGCATAGAAAAAAATCTGGTAAATGTCTTTTTTGTCCAGTTCAAGTAAATGGTAAAATCTTTTTAAAGGAGTCATACTGTTTTTATTATAATTAGCGCAAAACGTTTTCTGCAAGGTTTAGATAAAATTGAGTGGTTGTAACCGTTTCATTACAATCTGTAATTGTTTTTAAATGGTCTGTTAGGAAATGCTGATGCAAACTTCCTTCAACAATGGTTGAAACCAGTGATTTAGCATAAGGATAATCGGGATTTACTTCTTTTACTATCGAAACAATTCGGTTGATTACTCTTTTGTAAATCAGAAAGAAACCTTCTTTGTTTTCCTGATCAACTTCTTTTGTGTGGAGCGTTTTCGTAAACTCGGCAATAATTATTTTGTTTAAAATAGCTTCATTAATGTGCTCACCGGAAGTGTCTTCTGTTATTTTTTCCGTGACAATGGTGATGGCTTTGTTTAGTTTTTCTTTTTTGTCTGAGATGTTCGTCGTAGTAAAAACCAATTTGTATTCCATCCAGCTCCAGTACCATGAAGACAGGTATACCAGCAGTTTGTGTTTGTTTTCGAAATAACGATAGATCGAACTTTCGTTTGAGCCTATTTTTTCACCTAATTTTTTAAAGGTAAAATTATCAAAACCAATATCGTCAATCAGAAGAATGCTCTGCTCAATTATTTTTTTTCCCAACGCAGATGTTTCCGGATCTTTCACATAGATCTTTTCGTTGATCTGCATTTTTATATTTGATAGTATAATTTGCATGAAAAAACATTTTTTTTGCAAATATAATAGTAAAGCTATTAATTAAGAAATTTTAACTATTATTTATGTTTGTTTTTTTTCAGTATTCAGTCTCAGTTTTTAGTCGCAGTCTCAGTATTCAGTTTTGTTTTCGTTATAAAACAGCAAACCCGACAGATTTTAAAAAAACTGTCGGGTTTAATTATTTTGAGGATTTAGTACTATCGCGACTCAGACTGAAAACTGCGACCGAAAACTGCGACTAAAAAAACTAAATACTACAACAACGAATGACAAGTCATCGCATTTGGCTGAGGTACCCCCATTAGTTCCAGAATAGTAGGAGCAATGTCACCCAGAACACCATCCTGAATATTTTTCAGCTCTTTATCGACTAAAATAATCGGCACCGGATTAGTGGTGTGTGCTGTATTTGGACTTCCGTCAGGGTTAATCATTGTTTCGCAATTTCCGTGATCGGCAATAACAATCGTTGTGTAATCGTTGGCAAGAGCTGCTTCTACCACTTCTTTTACGCAGGCATCTACGGCTTCACAAGCTTTAATTGCTGCACTCATGATTCCGGTATGACCTACCATGTCACCGTTGGCAAAATTAAGACAGACAAAATCTACTTCACCTTTATTCAATTCAGGAACCAAAGCGTCTTTCAGTTCATAGGCACTCATTTCTGGTTGTAAATCGTAAGTGGCAACTTTTGGGGAGTTTCTTAAAATACGCGATTCTCCTTCAAATGGAGTTTCTCTTCCTCCCGAAAAGAAAAAGGTCACGTGTGGATATTTTTCTGTTTCGGCAATACGAATTTGTTTTTTACCTGCTTTCTCCAAAACCTCACCCAGAGTTTCAGTAATATTATCTTTATTGTAAACGACTTTTACGTTTTGATACGTTTCGTCGTAGTTGGTAAGCGTTACATAATACAAGTTTAATTTGTGCATGTTTTGCTCGTGGAAGTCTTGCTGTGAAAGCGCTTCGGTAAGTTCACGGCCCCTGTCGGTTCTGAAGTTGAAAAAGATTACTACATCATCCTCAGTGATGGTTGCCAATGGTTTTTCCTGCTCGTCCACCATTACGATTGGAGCGATAAACTCATCGGTTATATCATGAGCATAACTGTCAAGAATACTTGAAACAGCATTTTTAGAAGGAGTTCCGATACCGTTTACGACTAAATCATAAGCCAGTTTTACGCGCTCCCATCGTTTGTCACGATCCATTGCGTAATAACGTCCCACGATTGAAGCAATTTTTACAGGAGTATTTTTAATGTGCTCTTCTAAATCCTGAATGTATTTTGCTCCTGATTTAGGGTCAACATCACGACCGTCTGTAAACGCATGAACAAAAACATTATCAAGTCCGTATTCCTGCGAAGCATCAATTAATCCGCGTAAGTGCGAAGTATGAGAGTGAACACCTCCGTCGGAAACCAATCCTAAAAAGTGAACTTTTTTATTGTTTTCTTTAGCATAAGTAAAAGCATCAATAAGTACCTGTTCTTTAGCAAGTGTTTTGTGCGCTACAGCTAAGTTTATTTTGGCTAAATCCTGATATACAATTCTTCCGGCACCAAGATTCATGTGACCTACTTCGCTGTTTCCCATCTGACCCTCAGGCAAACCAACGTTTAATCCGTCAGTACGAAGCTGAGCGCTTGGGTAATTTTTGTAAAGGCTGTTTATAAAAGGAACATTTGCATTGTCTATTGCAGATACTTTAGGGTCAGGAGATTTTCCCCAACCGTCTAAAATCATAAGGATTACTTTCTTGTTCATTAGTTTTCGTTTTTTACAAAGATAAGTCATTTCTAAAGTCGACAAAAAAGCGGGGTGACAATTATGTTTAATAAAATGAAGCGTAGTAAAAAATACCAATTTGGTTGCAGAACCCTAAAAATTTTAAAATTAATTCACGCTAGGCTCTCCTTCGGATCTTATTTTTGACCGCATTATAGTCTATAAAATATTTCACACTTACTGAAAAGATATGTTTTAAGGCCTGATTGTTCAGTAAATCGGTGATGTTGTGTTTAAAGTCTTTGTTGATAATGCGTTCAAAATTAACACCATTGTTGCGATACAAAATCGAAAGCTGACTGCCCGGAGCAAACCACCAGGAATACGATAGATCAGTGTTCCAGGAATAAAAGCTTGAATTTTTATTCTTGGTGTATTGTGGATAAGGTGTTAGAGTTCCGTTTTGCTGAAGTTCAAGGATATCTTTATTTTCGGCATAAGACCAATATTGTCTCACGGCCAGATTAAGTGTCATTGCACTGTTTATGGCATATTTACCGTTTAAAGTGTTCGAATAAGTAATAACATTTCGATTTGCAAAAACAATCGTTTCAGGAGTGCTGTCGTCATTATCATCGTCAAAATCGTCGATATAACCTTTGTTGTTATTTCTTCGCAGAAAGCTAAAAGTATAAGTCAGTAAAAGTTTATCGCTAAAACGGTATCGTGGTCCAACATCAACACCGTAAGCCTTTCTTCCTGCTTCGTCCGCAAAGATTATAAATGGATTTAAGTCCAAAGCAAATTTCTTGTTGTAATTAGTCGAAACACTTCCCCAGATTTCTATTTTTCTTGGAATAATAACATAGCGGTTTTCGGCTCTTGGCTCATAATAATCATGCGAATTTAGAGGGAAAAGATCAATCCCGGCACCGTAAAAATTATTTTTCAGGGTAGAAAGATTGACTTCTGTGCTAATTCGGTTATCCTGTACTTTTCCCGATTTTTTATTGAATTCAGTATACATATCATAGTCAATCCTGAAAGTATTAAAGAGCTTGGTAGGGTTGAGGATACGGTAGTTGGCATTTCCATAAAGATTGTAATAATTGGTGTAAAAATTAATCCCCATATCGTTGGGATCAAAATCTTTAGAAACAAAATCGGAACCAATACTATAGCGGTAATTTCCGCTCGTTTCGGCAAAACGAATCGTACTGAAAACACCATTTTTGTCCTCAGTATCGTTAATCAGACTGTATTTTACATTACCGGATAAGCTGTAGGTATTGGCTTTGGTTCTTAAATCCCAGGCCAGTGCCGTTACGTTGGCATCCCTGTAATGCCCGTTTCGGGTAACATTGGTGTTGATAAGAGTTACAGACGAATTTTTACGAAAGCGCTGGTCTAAAATCAATACATTATAATTCGTAAGAGGTTCAGCCACCACACGTCTTGTTTCGCCGGAAAGAGTATCTTTTATAGTAGCAAACGTTTTTTCGGTAACTGCATTCAAAATCCCAATCCCTAATCCTTTTTGGGTTCTTCCTGAAATTTTTAAAGCATTGATGAGGTTTACATTCTGAACTTCTTCAACTATTTTTTCGTTATCATTTAAAGTAAGGTCTATGGAAGGTTTACCTCCAATTCTTCTCGAATAAAACAAACCTCCCTTGTTGAACAAATCGGTTCCTTCTGTAAAAAAGGCTCTGTTTTCGTTGAATTGCTGCTCAAACGGACCTAAATTCAAAATCTGATCGTCGTATTTAGTTTGTCCAAAATCCGGAATCAAAATGGCGTCAAGCGTAAAAGCATCGTTAATTCCGTATTTAATATCCATACCTCCTTTTATAGTGGCATACGTTTTTTGACCGTCCGAAGCATTTAAATAATAAGAAGCATAAGGCATGAAAAACAATCGGGTAGGAGGTTTTATATTCACGATTCCTTCCAGATTACCATTTTGTTGTGTGAATGTACCAATTTTGGTATCGATTAAATTCCACGTATATTTTTTGCGTTCCCTCCTGATCTCTCTAAAAAAATTAATACCCCAGGTTTGTTTGTCTCCGCCTGAAAAGCGTAAAGCAGCATAGGGAATTTTCATTTCCACAACCCATCCTTTGTCATTCAATACCGCTTTACTGAGCCATACTGCATCCCAGGAATAGTCTTCACCATTTTCATCTGTCATAATGCAGTCACCCTGAACATCGGCTGCTGATACAAAAAACTGAAAATTTTGCTGGCCATCGTTAAAGCCATTGATAAAGACACCAAACATATCAGAAGTTCCGAAATTGTCACGCTGCGAAATTTCTTTTAAAATTTTGGAAGGGTCGTCATGAAGTGTTGCGGCAATATAGATTGCATCATTGTTGTATAAAACCTTAACTTCTGTTTTTTGATTGTCCGGAATAGGCTTGCCGTTATCAGGCTGGTACATTACAAAATCTGTAGCAGGCGGAACATTTTTCCATGTAGGTTCGTCCAGTTTTCCATCAATTAAAATGTTTTCCTTAGTCAGTTCAGCCTGCAGTGTTTTCTTTTGGGCATGACCCCAAAAAGTAAAGAATAACAAACCGATAAAAACTAATTTTTTCATAATATTTTAAAAAATAGAAGAATAGATATTACGCTTTGGTTAACAGACCCTGTTTTTTTTCAAATGTTACAGTTTTAGTTGAAATTAATGATTTTTCTGTCTTTTTTGCAGGAAAAGTACGAAAAAGCAATTTTTTCTTCATCATTGAGTAAACCTCCTACAAAAATATTTGTTTTTTGAACCAAATACTAATTTGTTAAGCTGATTCTGTTAAAGTTTCACCAAAAAGAGGCTGATTTTCAGCCTTAAATTTTGCCAGGTATATTTTTTTTATACTTTTGCCAAACCCAAACCTCTGTTTAACCTAAAGGAATTCAATGATTTACAAGATTTATCCATTATTGGTGTTTTTGCTGTTATCTTTTGGTAAAGATTCAAACAACACCTCCGAAGTTAAAAAAGCAGCTGTAAAAACTATTGCTAAAATAGAAACGCTTACAGTTGATTCGAAAATTGAGAGTATTTACAATACCTTGAATCCCAATCATTTTTCACTCCCTGAGCTTAGAACTTTCTCCGAAGCCTTAAAAGGATTCTACTTATTGAAAGAAAGAGGTGTAATCCAAAAAGACATTCTGACACTTATCGATTTTAGCCTGTCGTCAAACACCAAACGTTTGTGGGTAATTGATTTGGCTACCAATACTGTTTTATTTAATTCTTTAGTCGCTCATGGCAGAAATACCGGAGAAGAATTTGCGTCTAACTTTTCAAATGCCAATTCCTCTTTCAAAAGCAGTTTAGGATTTTATGCTACAGGCGAAGTATATAAAGGTAAACATGGAGTTTCTTTACGTTTAGACGGATTAGAGAACGGAGTGAATGACAATGCCCGCGAACGTGGAGTTGTTATGCATGGAGCCGATTATGTTTCGGAATCCTTTATCAGAAACAACAAACGATTAGGCAGAAGTCAGGGATGTCCGGCAATTCCAATGAAGCTTACCAATGAAATCATTGAAGTCATAAAAGATAAATCGCTTTTGTATATCTACCATCCATCAAGAAGTTTCGCGATGGAAGAGAGGCTAATTTCTTAATTTAGCATACAAATCCGAATCCAGATTATAAATATCAGTTCTGAAAATGAGCTGATTTTTTTTGCTCCATGCCGTCCAGTACCATTGGTATAAAGCATATTTTTTTGTGATTCGAACGCTGGTTGTTTTCTTAGAAGCTATAATAGTATCAATTTTATCTTTAGACCAATTTGTAGAGTCTCCCAAAATATGTTCTGCCAGCGCAAGCGGATTCTCCACACGCACACATCCTGAACTTAATGAACGGTTGTTTCGCCCAAAATTATTGCGATGGTTGGTATCATGCAGGTAAACACTATGATTGTTTGGAAACAAAATTTTCATTAATCCCAAAGCGTTATTATAACCCGGACTTTGCACATAACGGTAATTTCCCGGTTTATTTTCGTTCCAGGCAGTAGGAGAGACTACCTTTCCGGCGGTATCATAAATAGTGATGTTTTTATTGGCCAGATAATTTCGATTGCGCTTCATTGCCGGAACCACGTCTTCTTTTAAAATAGTGGGTGGTACCGTCCACGTTGGATTAAAAACCACTGTCCTTAATTTTGAAGTAATGATTGGAGTTTTTCGCTTGCTTGTTCCTACCACAACGTTACGCACCAGAGTTGTATCCTGACTTTCAACAACGTTTAATTTATAATCCGGAATGTTGATAATAAAGTAGTCTTCGGCTAAATCCGTAGTATACCATCTCCAGCGCTCTAAGTTGGCGATGATTTGATGTTTCCTTTTCTCTTTCGAATAGTTTAAGGCGCTAATCGTTCCAACTCCAATAACACCATCAGCAGCTAGGCCATGTCTTTCCTGAAATTTTTTAACCGATTCGAAAGTTTTGTGGTCGTAAATAGAAGTTAGACTGTCCTTTCCGGTCATGTCTTTCCAGTACAAGAGCCTTTTTTTGATGTTGATCAAAGCGGCATTGGTATCGTTTAAGACAATTTTATTGACAGATTCAATTTTTTCGATGTTGTCGTCCGGAAATGTATTGACAATTTCCAGTGCTTTTAATAATTGTTTGTAAGGAGATGCTTTGGATTGAATACCGTTTACAATGCTGTCCAGTTTGTTTTTATTGAAGGCTTTTATTAGTACATTGTTTACGTCAAATGTTTTTTCTTCCAAATCCCAATCAGTATATAGTTTTTTAGGATCCAGTTTTCCTTTGTAAAGATGGCTGAGGTATTTTTCAAAATTATAAGTCAGTAAAACATCGTACGTTGCCAGATCGGAATCATTTAACGAACTGATTTTACTTTCGAATTTTTTTAGTTTCGAAGCTTTGTAATCCTCAGGATCCAGACCCAATTGCTCGGCATCAGCCAATTGCGACAAAACATAAGTTCTTTTTTTCAGATTTCCCCAAACGGTCATGTTTTCTGATGAGTTGTAAAACAATTTAAGTGTTTCACTTTTAAAAGTGCCGATTAGAGCGGTATCAATTGAGACCTTTCTTTCGTCAGTAAGTATAATAGCCGGGGCAGCTTTTTTTACCGCCGGAATAACTTTTGGCGCTTCCTTTTTGCAGCTAATGAATAAACATATTATAAATAAAAAGTAAAAATTCTTCATTCAATATTCTTTTAAATATAAAATAATACGCGCTACAGTTTTTAAATTGAACTAAATAACCTGGGGATGGAAGTTTGTTCTTTTTCTAAATTACAATAGCGTTTTGGTGTTAAATCAAATTGGCTTTGTCTGTGTTGCAGTAGATTTTGCAACGTTGGATTATGGCCTTCTCAGATTCTTTACTCTTTTGAAGCTTTTCTGCAAAGATTTTCCGGATTTAAATTTGATTTTCCCCGCAAATATAGGTCTGATTTTTTCAAAAAATGAAATAATTCTTATTAATTTTTTATTATGAAAGAATCGATGCAGATTTAATCCGTTTTAATATCTATTGGTGCAGATCCGTATTTATAACACAGACATTTCATCTCATTTAAACACATCTCCAAAATGTATTTTTTTTAGATATTCTTTTCTCATCTCACATCTCATATCCTCACTATGTATTATGAAACAAACACTGTTCACTGATATCCTTTTTGAAGCTTCTCCTTCAAAGATACGATTTTCGGCTGATTTTTCTTTTCAAAGCAGGGATAGATGATCGCGATAAATTCCTTTTGATGTAGTTTCTTTCATACGAACTCTATTTTATGAGAAATAATTGATTTTATAACTTTTTAATTTTAAATCAGTTATCTTAAAATGTGATTTTTTATTAATTTTTTTGAAGAAAAATTTAGATTTAACTGAACTTATGCCTTATATTTGCACCACCAATGCGAAAGTAGCTCAGTTGGTAGAGCTCCAGCCTTCCAAGCTGGTTGTCGCGAGTTCGAGCCTCGTCTTTCGCTCTAAAAAAACTGAGATTTAATCGTTTCGGTCTTTTTAACAAAAATAAAAAATTATTGAATTTTGTTTTTTTAATGATTTAATTTTTTATATTTGCACCCTGTTAATGCGAAAGTAGCTCAGTTGGTAGAGCTCCAGCCTTCCAAGCTGGTTGTCGCGAGTTCGAGCCTCGTCTTTCGCTCTAAAAAAACTGAGATTTAATCGTTTCGGTTTTTTAAACAAAAATAAAAAATTATAGAATTTAGTTTTTTATATTTGACCATATTAATGCGAAAGTAGCTCAGTTGGTAGAGCTCCAGCCTTCCAAGCTGGTTGTCGCGAGTTCGAGCCTCGTCTTTCGCTCTTTAAAAAATCCTCAAACATTTGTTTGGGGATTTTTTTGTTTTGGATTAAAAGGGTGTTGTTTAGGATTGATACAAAAAAAAATGAAGTTTGAGATTTACTCTGAAAGAGCTTTGGTATTAGCATGGTGCGCAGCACCATGTACTATGATGATAGTTATGAGTTGTGCCCTGAAAGGGTAAAAGCCTGATCGGGCAGACAGGAATCCAGAATGTTTTTTGTGAGATTCTCTAAGAAATGTGATTTTTTTTTGATCGGGATTTGTAACCGCGAAAAAAAAGCTTCTTTAGGGTTTTTAGCCCTTTTCTTCTTGATTCTTCAAAAAAAATCCAAATTCCAATTTGGCTAATAAAATGGAATTTGGAATGTGTGATTTGAAATTTTAAAAATTGTATTTTATTTCAGATTGCTCAGATCGCTGCCTGTTTCCAGTTCTGTCGGAGTTTCGTTTTGCAGAAACAAACGAGCCTGCAAATTTCCTTTCAAAGTAATTTTGTTGCCTTTTACTTCCAGCCAGCTGCCTTCTCTTAAGCCTAAAACCGGGATTGCATTGAATGCATGGAATTCTTTGATTCTGGTTTCCCTTGTTTCGCCCATATGTTTAGATTGTAAGTCTGGATCTAAATAATGCGGGTTCAGGTTAAAAGGAATCAGCCCTAAGGTTTGGAAACTTGGAGGATAAATAATCGGCATATCATTAGTCGTTTGCATCGAAAGGCCGCAAATGTTACTTCCGGCACTTGTTCCTAAATAAGGAGTTCCGTTTTTTACCGTCTCAGAAAGAAGCTGCATGATATTGTGTTTGTAAAGCTGTGTCACTAATAAAAAGGTATTTCCACCACCTGTAAATATTCCTTCTGCATTTTTTATGGCGTCGGCTGCATTTTCAAATTCATGAATTCCTTTGACAGAAATACCGATCGAAGCAAAAGCTTCAGAAACCTTTGCTGTATAGTCGTCGTGTGAAATACCTCCGGGTCTGGCAAACGGAATAAATAAAATGCTTTTACAATTTTTAAAATGATATTGTAAAGTAGGGAGTAGATACTCTAAATAGCTGCCTTCGTGAAGAGTAGAAGTGCTGGCGATGATAATGCTTTTCATAATGGTTTAAACTCAGATTGAATCGGTTAAAGGTATTAAAAAACTCTCTTTGGAATGCTTTCTTATGGGGTTTAATTAACATATTTTTACCAACTCCTTAGTATTAAATTTGGAGAACATTAAGATATTTTTACAGCTTTAAGGAAATCTTTAAAATTTTGTCGCCATGCACAGGTTCGTATGTTTTCTGATTCTTGTTTTAGGGCCGACCGGATGGTCTCAGGCTCAGGACAAGACTGTTTTAAACGGACGAATAGCTGCAAATATTGCTGATTTGGAAGGGGTGTATGTAATCAATGCCCGAACAGAGGTGATGACCACAACAGCTTCTTCAGGAGCATTTTCAATCGCTGCTAAAGTGGGTGATGAGCTTGTTTTTTCTTCGATACAATTCAAAGAAAACAGAGTGGTGTTAACAGCAGAAAATTTCTCAGATATCAACTTTACCGTAAAACTTAATGTGGTCATGCATCAGTTGCAGGAAGTTATTGTGAAAAATTACAATAATGTAAATGCTGTTTCTTTGGGGATTATACCGAGCGGGCAAAAAACATACACAGAAGCTGAACGGAAATTGCGAACCGCGACAGATCTAAATGCAAAGGCAAATGGTGGAGGTATGGTTGGTGGTTCTGTTTCTGCAGATCCGATGCTGAATTTTTTTTCAGGACGCACGGCTATGCTTAAAAAAGAGGCAGTGGTAGAGAAAAAAGAAGCTTTTATGAAGCTGTTGGAAAAAATGTTTACACTCGAGCATTTTGTAGATCATTTGAAAATTCCTTTAGAATATGTAAAAGGATTCGAGTATTACGTCGTAGATAATGATAGATTTACAGTGATTCTAAACTCTAAAAATAAGACTTCTACAGAATTTTTGTTAGCAGAATTAGCGGTTAAGTATAAAGAAATAATTGCAAGTGAAAATAAATAAAATCATATATGTGAGCCTTTTGATACTGTTCGTTCAGTTGGGTTTTGGACAAAATAAGGTTGCGAAAGAAATTTCGGGACAGATTTTCGAGCAGTCTACTTCAGTTGAGTCTGTGAATATCATTAATAATACGACTCAGGTAACGGCTGTTTCAGATGCAAACGGAGGATTTTCGATTGTAGCAAAAGAAGGAGATGTTTTGGTCTTTTCTGCAGTAAATCTGGAAGGGTATAAAAGACGAATCACAGCCGAAGATATGAATGGAGGTCTACTTAAGATTAAAATGACAGCCAAAGAAGTCGAGTTGAAAGAGGTAGTGGTGAATGAAAATGCGAATATAACAGCTGAAAATTTAGGGATCATTCCGTACGGACAGAAAAAATATACTCCCGCAGAGCGAAAGGTTTATACGGCGACTTCGACCTCTGTAGACAAGCTCCTTAATAAAATTTCCGGAAGAACAGCCATGCTTAAAAAAGAGGTTAATGTAGAGAAGAAAGAGGCGCTCTTTAGAAAAATGGAATATCTTTTCGAGGAAAATTATTATACAGAAAGATTACGAATACCGGTAGCAGATATTAAAGGATTTCAGTTATATTGTGTGGATGATGCTGATTTTGCCGTATCTTTGAATACTAAAAACAAAACAATGAGTATGTTTTTGTTAACCGATCTAGCCAGAAAATATCTAATAATTCTCGAAAATGAAAAATAGCCTAACCTTATTGCTTATAAGCCTGATTTGTCAAATTACACTAGGACAAAATTCAAGAAAACCCATCCGCGGACAAGTTACCAATAAATCGCTCGCCGTTGAAAGTGGTTTTGTGATGAATGTAAATGCCAATGTGAGAACCTTTATTGGTTCAGGCGGATTGTTTGATATCATGGCAAAACCTAAGGATACCTTGTTGTTTACAGGATTGGCGTTTCAGTCCAAAAAAATTGTGCTGACAGAAAAAGACTGTGCCGGAGTTCTGCTTTCGGTGCCATTAGATCTAATAAGCAATGAGCTGAAAGAAGTTTTGGTGCATAAAGATCTAAAAGTAAAATCGCTTGGCGGAGGTTCACAGCAATATGTCGACATGCAGTTTGAAGATGATAAGCAGTCTACAGCTAAAAATATTACAATGTACTCTGATCAGACGATTAAATATGGTATGAACTTTGTCAGAATTTTCAAAGATGTTAAAAAGCTGCTTTCTAAAGATGATGATGATAAAGAAGAAGTCATTACGGATCTTGCTTTTATTGAATATTCCAGAGCCAATTTCAAGCCTAATTTCTTTACCGGTACTTTGGGTTTAAAAGAAGATGATATAGAATTGTTCTTATTGTATTGTTCTAATGATCCGGAATCCAGAAAACATTTGGGTCCAGACCAGAAATTTGAATTGATTGATTTCCTGGTTAATAAAAACAAGGAGTTTAAAAAAGTGAAAGTTTCTCAGTAATGAAAAATAAAGTAATCTATCCTTTAATAGGAATATTGTTTTTATCGCTTTCTGCTTTCGCATTCCACAAGTTTTATGTGGGTGTTTTTCAGGTCAATTATGCCGCCGAAAAAAAGATGATTCAGATTACTTCCCGCATTTTTATTGATGATCTTAATAATGGTATGGAGAAAAAATACCATAAGAAAACATTCGTAGGAACCGATAAAGAAACCGAAGCAGATGTAGAGCTGCTAAAAAAATACCTTGCAGAAAACTTTATCATTAAAATAAATGGCCAGTCAAAACCCATCACTTTTTTATCTAAAGAGATAGAAGCCGGAGACGTTTTGGTTTGTTATTCCCGAATAAAAGACATCGATAAGTTTAAAGCTATTGAGATTTCTAACACTATTTTAGTAGACTGGAATTCTGAACAGCAGAACATTACACATATTACCGCGTTTGGAAGTAAGAAAAGTGTTCTCTTTACCGAGTCGACCAGGAAAGAATTGTTAAAGTACTAAAGAATCGATAAAATTATTGATTTAATTGTTATTTTCACACCCTGACAAAATTACCATTACTATTTTATGAAAAAACTTTCATTATTGTTGATTTTTCCTGCAATGCTTATCGCTCAGGAAAAAACAGTTGCTCCAAAGCAGCAAGGGAAGTACGATACAAACAAATTCAGCCAGATGTATGACCTGTTGGCGACTCCAAATATGTTTCGTACCGCTTCGGGAGCACCGGGTCCTGCTTACTACCAACAACAGGCCGATTATAAAATCGATATTGAATTAGACGATAAAAAATCAAGAATAGACGGTTCTGAAGTGATAACCTATACCAATAATTCTCCTGATGTTCTGGAGTATTTATGGATACAGTTAGATCAGAATCAGGCGAGAGCCAAAACACAGACTTCTTTGGCGGAAAGCGAAAAAATAAGCCCAGTTTTGCCTTTAGATGGTTTCTCAAGTAAATATCTAAAAAAAGATTTAGAGCGCGGTTTTAATATTGAACAGGTAAAAGATATAAAAGGAAACCCAATGTCCTATATTATCAATGAAACCATGATGCGTATTAATTTGGCAGCACCATTAAAGCCGGGTGAAAAAATTTCATTGACCATCAAATGGTGGTACAATGTTAACAACTACAGAAAAGAAGGCGGCGGACGTTCCGGTTATGAATCATTCGATAAAGACGGAAATAAATTATACGTAATTGCTCAGTTTTACCCAAGAATGGCCGTTTACAATGATGTGGAAGGCTGGCAGAATATGCAGTTCTGGGGAAGTGGGGAGTTTGCATTGCCTTTCGGTAATTTTGATGTAAACATTACAGTTCCTGCAGATCACATCATTGATGCTACAGGAGAATTAACCAACAGAGCAGAAGTTTTTACACCAGAGCAGGTAAAACGTTACGAGCAGGCTCAGAAATCATTTGACAAACCAGTTGTAATCGTAACTCAGGCTGAGGCAGAAGCAGCAGAAAAAGGGTTTTCGGAAAAGAAGAAAACCTGGAGATTCAGTGCCAAAAATGTACGTGATTTCGGAATTGCTTCTTCAAGAAAATTCATTTACGATGCGATGGCTGTAAAGATAGGAAACAGAGTAGTAATGGCTGAATCTGTTTATCCGAAAGAATCAAATCCGCTATGGGGAGAAACTTCCACAATGGTGGTAGCGCATACTTTAAAAAGCTATTCAGCACATACTTTTGATTACCCTTATCCAAAAGCAGTATCGGTTTCAGCCGAAGATCAGGGGATGGAATATCCAATGATTTGCTGGAATTATGGTCGTCCGGATGAAAATGGGGTGACCAGCAAAGAGGTTAAAAACGGAATGATCGGTGTGGTAATTCACGAAGTGGGGCATACCTTTTTTCCAATGATTGTAAACTCAGACGAACGTCAATGGAGCTGGATGGACGAAGGTTTGAACTCTTTTTTACAATATATGGCAGAGCAGGAACTGGATTCGAACTTTCCTTCAAGACGCGGACCTGCGAAAAATATCGTTCCCTATATGAGTGGAGATCAGAAGTTTTTAGAGCCAATTATGTCCAATTCTGAAACCATTCATCAGTTTGGAAATAACGCGTATGGAAAACCGGCTACGGGTCTTAATATTTTAAGAGAAGTGGTAATGGGAAAAGAACTGTTTGACTATGCTTTTAAAACCTATGCCAACAGATGGAAATTCAAACATCCAACCCCAGAGGATTTCTTTAGAACGATGGAAGATGCTTCGGCAGTTGATTTAGACTGGTTTTTCAGAGGATGGTTTTATTCTACAGATTTTGTAGATATCGGAATTAAAGACGTAAAGCAATATTATGTTTCTGAAACTCCTACCGCTGATATCAAAGATATTAAAGTGAAAAAAGGACGTTTTGGAGTTGAAAAGGGACCTTTTGTATATTTAGTTGCTGGGGATAATGCCGAAGTAAGTGCTTCGACTAAGAAACCATTAAAGGTTGAAGATGTAAAACTATTGTCAGATTATGTGAGTCAAACCTTTACAGCAGAAGAAAAAGCAAGTCTGAAATCACCTAAATATTTCTATGAAGTAGAGTTTAGCAAACCTGGAGGAATGATTATGCCAATTTTGGTTGAGATTACTTACGAAGACGGAACAAAGGAGGATTACAAGTATCCGGCTCAAATCTGGAGAAAGAATAACGACACCGCTAAGAAAGTGTATGCAACCGAAAAAGCGATCAAGAGCATTCAGATAGATCCGAAATTAATGACTGCCGATATTGATGTAACCAACAATAGCTGGCCGAAAGTAGAAGAAAAATCAAAATTTGATTAACAAATAAACCTGAAAACAGGGCTGTTTCATTTTTGAGACGGCCCTGTTTTTTTTATAATTTGAAATCTACGTAAAAAGTTATTTTCTTTTCTGAAATTGCTCCAGCGGAGCAAAATGTTTATAGCAAATACAATTTACCAGTTTTAAGAAGCTCCGGAGGAGCGTAATTCTTTTGAGGAGCCCTTTTTTTAAGTAAATTTTAAAACCGTCCGTTGTAAAATTTAATATCTTTGTCAGCACAAAAATAAAAGATATGTTTGGTATAGGAGGAGGAGAATTAGTTTTTATACTGTTTATAGTACTAATGCTTTTTGGTTCAGATAAAGTGCCTGAAATTGCCCGTACAATGGGTAAGGCTATGGCGCAGTTAAAAAATGCTACTAACGATATTAAAAGTGAAATTCAAAAAGGAGCTGAGGCCAATGGTCTTGATTCAAAATCACTTACGGATATAACGGGTAACATCAATGCACAAATTAATGACGCCAAAAGTAATATAATGGGAGACTCTGCTAATTTATTGGGAGATACTGCTACAGAAATAGACAAAGTAAAAGAAGACATCGATTCAATCTCAGGACCTGTAAAACGCCAAAGATAATATGCTTGAAAAAATACAAAAATTAGACACCGAATTATTGGTGTATCTTAACGGTTTAGGTTCTGAAACATACGATAAATTTTGGCTGATTATTACCAGTCAGTTAAATTGGACGCCGCTTTTTCTGTTGTTTTTTTATTTGATGTATAAAAAGATAGGGGGAAAACAAACTTTGTATGTGATACTTTTTATTGCCGTACTAATCGCTTTTACAGATCAGGTTACTAATTTGATAAAGTATACCGTTCAACGACTACGACCATGTAATAATCCTGAAATCAATACCATTATTCGTGTGGTACAAGTCAGACAATCATTTAGCTTTTTTTCCGGACATGCAGCAAACACTATGGCGGTAGCAACCTTTTTATATTTCGTTTTAAGACATCGTATTAAGTTTTTAGGATTTATATTCCTATGGCCTTTAATCTTCGCTTATAGCCGAATTTATTTAGGATTGCATTATCCGGGAGATATCTTAACCGGTTATTTCGCTGGAGCGCTTTTCGGATCATTACTTTATCTGGTATATCGCAGGTTAAAACCACAATACTTTCCGGGATAGTTTTTTTGGTAAGTTCTGAGGGGTTAAGATACTAAGGTTCTAAGTTTTTTTGTTAGAGAAAACTTAGAACCTTATTTGTTTAGTTTTTAATTGTTTAGTTGAATTGTCTCTCGCTTTTGCTGGAGAACTATTATTTTAAGAAATGCAAAGATACTTTAGCCAAAATATCTTGCGGTTTAATTTGGTTAAAGCCTTTTTTCAATGTTATCCTTCAGCTCAATTCAATCAACCAAAAAAACTTAGCACCTTAGCACCTCAGAACCTTTCTCAAAGCACCCCAAAAGAACTTTTCCACTCCGCAAAACATTATCCAATAAAATAATACCGCCTTTATTCATTTTTAGAACAATCATTTCCTAATAATTGATTGTAGTTTTCTTTGTCGGCATCAATGAAAACCAACTAATTCTTCTTTGATGTCAATAGTATGAAGTTGTCCCTTTTCCTGCATTCCTTCACATAAACACAGAGCAGTATAATCGGTATAAGTGCCAATTTCATAAGCATTTAGTAGAAAATTATTTTATGCAATATTTTTTGACAGGATTTTGAAAATACAGACTCGGCATTTGTAGGGGAAAAGGCTTTTTTGAAGAACTTCTTGATAAATATATGGTAGAGAGAGGGTAATAGGCCAGATGATGAGGCAAAATTACCTGTTATTTGATCAAAAGGATAATGATTGAAAATAGTGGAATTGTTGTGTAACAAGTTGATTTAGTGTTGAATGTTTTTTTTGTGATACTGTTTTAGGTGTGGTTATAATTTACAAGATAAAAACTAGTATGCTGTAAGTTAATTTTTGTTAATTTTAATAAAAATATAAGTTAAAGATTGTTTAACGAATAAAACGATAGACAATTTATAGAAAGATGTTTAATTAAAATTAAGATGATTATGAAAAATGTAAATTATGTATTAGGAAATTGTAAAAAACTGTCAGGGATCAAATTTATTCTTTTTGCAGCAGTACTATTATCTACAACTTTGAGCTATAGTCAAAGCTATACGGAATTGTTTACAGATGCTAAAGATGATTACACAAGGGCAAATAATTGGGTTTTCTCAATTGATGATGATGTTAGTGATCAAGATGGCCCGGGAGCTTTTAGCTGGTTTGCAAATGGAGGTCGTGATATCAATGATTTAATGATGAGTCTTAGTAAAAGAAATACAATCAATGATGAAGATTACAGAAAAACATATGAACTAAAAATAGATGGATATCTAACAGTAAAGAATAAAAATAGCAGATGGGCAGATTGGGATAATTTGACGATGTATGTAGATGGTGTTGCATCGCACATAAAAAGTAGTGGTGACGAAGATGGTTTATTTATTTCCTCCAATACGGGCAATAAAATATCTCTGGGAGATGGAAATGATGAGGTGGCAATTAATTCTAAGAAGCTCATTCTGGATTACGGCGGAACTAATGATTTGGCACAGGTTGCCATAAATGCTGGTAATCCGGTAAATGGAGCCGCTTTAACAGTAGGGGGAATGACTTACATTGGCAACTCCAAAAGTATTGAATCTAACCCCGGAATATCAAATGATCTTAAAGAGGATTGCTCTTTGTTTGTCGAAAAACAAATTTTGGCATCAGATTTAAATATTATTCCTAAACAATATTGGATGGACTCTGTTTTTGAAAGTGATTATAAGAAAATGGATTTAGATACTTTGGAGGGTTATGTTAAAGAGAACAAACACCTTCCCGGGATAGTTTCGGAAAAAGAGGTAAAGGAAAAAGGATATAAAATACATGCTTTTAATACAGGTCTTCTGCAAAATGTTGAAGAACTGCTACTTCATATCATTGACCAAAATAAAAAAAATGAAGCATTGAGTAAAAAAATTGAAGTATTGACTAGAAAGATAGAAGTCTTGGAAAGCCAGAGTAGTCAGCATAAATAATATACATTTTCTTCACGATTCAATTTTTATCCTGAATAGTGAAAATCTCGTTCAATTCGTATAGATTTTGAAATTTAACAAGAGATAATTATGAAAAAAAAGTATATTATTTTGAGTTTTATATTTTGTCTTTCTGGTTGTATGCATGCTCAGCAGACAGAAGGAAATGGTATTGTCAGCTATCCGGATAATAACGTAAGGGTAGTTGGAGAAAAAATTTTCTGGTCCGCAAATCCCAAAACAGATAATAGTAGTGAGACTGATTTGTTAACAGTTTACTATAAAGGACTTTATAATCGTCGTAACGCCTATCTGAGCGGTATTAAGGGAATCATAGATAAACCCGGAGGTTACATCAAAATCGAGGTGCATGCTTACGACAGCAAGAGAGCGGGAGGGTTGCAGCTATTGACAGATGATGAGAAGACATTTGTAACCAAGCCTATCTATGGAGTTGAGATTACTCAAAGCTCCGAAAATGCATTTTCTAAAACAACAAAAGAACTGAATTATCAATACTGGGATCATGGCCTTCAGCTTGGTAGGATTTTTTCGGATGATATAAAAATACTGGGTGCCAAATCATTGAATGCAGTTACATTGAATTGTGGAAACTGGGCCTGGGACTGGCTCCGGGCTTTCAGTCTTGTAAGTTCTTCCTGTTCTTTGGAAATAGATAAGGATTTACTCATACAGTTAGAAAATCAGCCTGTAGTGGTCAAAATTACGATAAAAGATGCTACTTTGATGGACGTACGGGTTCCTGCAGTGGAAGAAAACAAGAATCTGAAGAGCATTATCGGAAAAGAGTATCCTTATCTTGTAATCAATAAGGTAAATGTAGAGGTTTTAGAAGCGCCTGGAGATAATAACAGTGCCGCTGCCTACGAAAAGATGATAAGAGAAGCGTTCGATTGGACCAGTAAAGTATATACTGACAGGACAAACAGATTTTTATCGGAAGCAGCACTAAATTCCGGTGCAAAAATAGGCAATTCGAGAGTAGTGTTTAAAGATGTTGATATTCTTATACGCAAAGGATCAAACGACTATCGGATAAGTAAAATTGAAAATGAAGGAAAAGATAGAGAGATTGATTTAGCGACAATAGCTGATGGAGAATTATTTATTAAATATGTATCTAAACTTACTGAAGAATCGGAAAAATTTGATGAAGATATAAGTTACACAGCAGGAATTACTTTTGGAAAAAAAGATACTCCTTTTGGAAAAAAACTGATTCTGTTAAGTTACAAAAAAGAAGAGAATGATCCTTTTTGGGTCAATACACTTGCACATGAACTGGGACATTATTTCGGTTTGGAGCATACTTTTGAAGGTGGTTGTATCGGGCCAAATGACAGAATTAGTGATACTCCCCCTGCAGAGGATGTGATAGATAATATACAGGTTTATGAAAACTGTGTTGCTCCTTTTCAATGCGGAGGCAAAAGAAGGTTAATAGAGAATATTATGGATTATAGTGACTGCGATTTTATGTTTACTCCAGGTCAGGTTCGGGTAATCAGGAATACGATCAGGACTGATTCTCCTGATTTATATACTGGTAAAATGGCGGTAGATGGAAAGATTAATATAGTTCCTAATTTTACTGTGAGAGATTTGAGACCAGCTAAAACAGCACGGAGAAGCACTATTGAAGAAGAGACGGAAAAGTCTCAAACTATTAATATATACCCTAATCCTGTAAAAGAGATATTGAATGTTTACAATGTCGAAAATGAAGAATACAAGATCTTTAATATCAGTGGGCAGGAGGTGCTATCCGGCAGAACTCAGAAAGGACAGATTAATGTTGGAACTTTACCAGAAGGAATGTATATTATCAAAATAAAAAATACTAACAAACGTTTTATTAAAGAGTAATGAAATGACAATGGGGCTATTGCTTATTGCTAAAATAGCCTCATTGTTTTTTAAAAGTTCGCTGTCAACTGTTTTGCCAGAACTAGATCCAAAGCTCAGAGAGCTAAAAAAGTAAACTAAAGAACACGGCTCACAGTCAGTCCATCACGGATAGGCAGTAAAACCGTTTCGACTCTGGGGTCATTTTTCAAGAGTAGATTGTACTCCAAAAGGACTTTGGTGCTAACGTCATTTGGATGAACCGGTTCCAGTATTTTTCCGCTCCACAAAACATTATCCGATAAGATAATACCGCCTTTGTTCATCTTCGGAACGATCATTTCCCAATAATTGATATAGTTTTCTTTATCGGCATCGATAAAAACCAAATCAAACTTGACATCTAAAGTTGGAATGATTTCAACAGCTTCTCCTAAATGCTGAAAAATTTGTTTTCCCCAAGGAGATACATCGAAATATTTACGTTGAAAATCAACTAATTCTTCTTTAATGTCAATAGTGTGCAGTTGCCCGTTTTCCTGCATTCCTTCACACAGGCACAGTGCTGCATAGCCTGTATAAGTGCCAATTTCGAGTATGTTCACAGGACGGATCAATTTGGAGAGCATGCTTAAAACACGACCCTGAAAATGCCCGCTGAGCATTCTTGGGAGTAGTATTTTTTGGTACGTTTCCTTATTTAGTTTAGCTAGTAATTCCGGTTCGTTTTCAGAATGTTGCTCGATATAATCTTCCAGTTCTTGAGAAATAAAATGCATCTTGTAGTATCTTCTAATTTTGAGTGTAAAAATACGAAAAATAGTGGCTCCTTTTTTTGGGTATAAAAAAACCATTCGTTGTAGCGAATGGTTTTAGTTTCATAAAGCGAAGAGACTATTTTTTCAAAGCCTCATTAACTTCTTTAGCTGTTTTTACCGTACCGTCTTTAGCAGCTTTAGCAGCATTTTCTACTTTTTCAGCACCTTTTTTAGTGGCGTCTTTCACATCTTCTGCTGCTTTTTTGGTAGCTTCTTTTACATCCTCGGCAGCACTTTCAGTTTTGCTTACTGCGCTGTCTTTTACTTCTTTAATATCGGTAGTTAAAGAGTCAACTTTGTTTCCAAGAGTTAGTTCTTCCTCTGCAGGTTTTGGTTCCTTCTTTTCGCAAGATTGAACAGCGAATGCTAATAAAGCGATAACAGCCAGACTTAAGATTTGTTTTTTCATAAGAAATTGATTTTTTAGATTGATTAAATTTAAAAGTTATAAAGCTGAAAAATAAAGATACACATTTTAAAATGATTGAGCTCTTTGTAAGATTATTTTCCTTTTGAGTGCAAGACAATTCTCGTGCCAAAGTTTTGAGTTTTGAAATGCGGGGCAATTTTTTTATTCATTTTTAGAATAGAAAAGTATTTATTGTTGCATACTTTTATTTCGCTGCTTTTAAATCGTTATTTAATCACTAAAATGTTATCATTTTTTGCAAAATCAGTCAAAGTGATATTAAAGATCACCGTTAATTCTTTCCCGGCTCTAACAACTCCAAGTGCCGCTGAAGGCGTTGTCATTTCAAAATCACTAAAAGTCATTCGGTTAGAGCCTTGCAGCGCAAAAGTACCGTCTTTATAGGCTGTTACTCTTATTTGGGTTTTAAAATCTTTGCTAACACCTGCTATAGTATAGGTTCCTGTAAAATTCCAGGTATTTTCGTTTACTTTTTCGGCAGATTTTAGCGCGTATTTTATGTTTTTATGGTCATCGGTTTCCAAAGCTTTATAAGCAACATCATCCATACTGCCTTTGCCGCTTTTTAAGCTTTCTGCTGATAAGGATACCGTCAGGTTTTTTATATCTGTAATTTTCGAATCTGTAACAGTTAAAAAAGCGCTTCCCACTCCGTCTGAAGATTTCATTGTCCAATCGTGTATATTGGAAGTTCCTGAAACTTCAAAGGCTGATTTTGATAAGCTATATCTTTTTTGTGAGTTTACTTGTAAAGATAACATTAGTACTACTGCTAATAAAATTGATTGAATCGTTTTCATCTGTATGTGGTATTTGTTTAAAATTTAAAATCAGTTTATGGCCCGACTTGGTTTTGATAGTGAGTTCCTGTCTTTTTTCTTATGTCAAATTTATCACGAACGAATAGCAAAAGACCTGATAAAAATCATGGTTGAGTATTTATTTAAAGCGTATAATAGAGAGAAAATACATTTTCTGAGAAATGTTTTAAAAAGTGATTAACTTTGCAGCATGCAAATGGAGAAAAAAGACATAAGAGCCTTAACAAAAGATCAGCTTCGCGATTTTTTTGTCGCTAATAATGATAAAGCCTTTCGTGGAAATCAAGTCTACGAATGGTTATGGAGCAAAGGAGCACACAGTTTTGAAGACATGACTAATGTTGCCAAAACTACCCGTACGATGCTGGAGGAAAATTTTGTAATCAATCATATCAAGGTAGATACCATGCAGCGCAGCAGTGACGGAACTGTAAAAAATGCCGTTCGTCTGCATGACGGTTTAGTGGTAGAGTCCGTATTGATTCCAACAGAAACGAGAACAACAGCTTGTGTCTCAAGTCAGGTTGGGTGCAGTCTGGATTGTAATTTCTGTGCCACTTCACGATTAAAGAGAATGCGAAACCTGGAACCGGGAGAAATCTACGATCAGATTATTGCGATAGACAAAGAGAGCCGATTGTATCACAATCACCCACTTTCAAATATTGTTTTTATGGGAATGGGTGAGCCTTTGATGAATTACAACAACGTCATCAAAGCTATTGACATGGTTACCTCGCCGGAAGGATTAGGAATGTCACCAAAACGTATTATGGTTTCGACTTCCGGAATTCCGAAGATGATTAAAAAAATGGCCGATGATGAGGTGAAATTTAAACTGGCAGTTTCATTACACTCCGCTATAGACGAAACCCGTGCGCGAATCATGCCTTTCAGTAAAAATTTTCCGTTAAAAGATCTGCGTGAAGCTTTGGAATACTGGTACAGAAAAACTAAAAGTAAAATCTCGTACGAATATGTAGTCTGGAAAGGAATCAATGATGACAAAGCTTCGATTGATGCTTTGGTGAAATTTTGTAAATATGTTCCGTGTAAAGTCAATTTAATTGAATACAATCCAATTGATGATGGCGAGTTTCAACAAGCTTCAGAAGAATCAATTCTCGCTTATATAAAAGCTTTAGAAAATATAGGAGTAGTGGTAAAAGTACGCCGAAGCCGTGGAAAAGATATTGATGCTGCTTGCGGGCAATTGGCCAATAAAGAAGGATAATTTTTTAGAGCCTGTTTAAAATTTATTTTTGAGGTTTATTATCAAAGGATTTTCGAGCGAAACAAGGCAAATTTTTATAGAATAGCAACGCTACTGTATAAAAATTTAACGAAGTTGCAGCCGAAAATCATAATAAGAAAACCAACAAATAAATTTTAAACAGGCTCTTAATCTCAAAATAATAAAAAAGCATTAAAAACGAGAAATAACCTTGTTCTTAATGCTTTTTTTATGGACAAAAAGGCGCTTACTTTTTTAAATTAACTTCTTCGGTGACCCCATTTTTTGTTATTTTGACAAGGGAATCACAATCTCCGTTTCCATAATCAATAACGGCAGTAGCTCCGTTTTTGGTAATAGAAAGAACTCCTTTTACCGGATAAGCACTTTTACAAGCTGCTTTAAATTGAAGGGGAGTAGTGATTTCTGCAGTGTAGGTGTCTCCGTTAGGAAAAGTAGTTGACCCGCTTCCGGTTACAAGAAAAACATTGTCTTCCCAATTGAACCAGGTATCATAACCTTCCACCATTTCTTTTACCAGAGAACCTTTTCGGATGTAAATCTTTCCGTCGTCAAAAGTAACCGTCATATCGATTGTTGCAGTCAAAACCGGATGTGTTGTAGCAAAAAGATCCGTTGTTTTGACAGTCCTTACAATACTTTTGCTGCCCTGAAGTTTTTTGCCATTGTGATAAAAACCATCAAACGAATAACTGATTGTTTGTGTCGAAGCTGCAAAGTTGTTGCCAAATGAAACGACCATTTTACCTTTTACGATATTTCCATTGCCCAGTGTACAGCCATCAACACCAAAGTCAATTGTTTTCGTCCAGGTATTATTGGTAAAGGTTGTTGTTATAGTAGCACAAGCAGGTAAAAAACTTTTTGCGGGATCTCCCGGTTTACTGGTTGTATTTTGTTGTGCGTTAAATTGATCTTCGGCAATATTAGTTACATCTTCTATAGAGGCATCAATCTTTGCATTTGTAATAATTTCATCGTTCGAAATTGCCGTGGTTGTCCCGCTATTCGTTTTTTCATCAGAATTACAGCTAATGAAAAAAGTGAAAGCGATTAATGTTCCAATAAATAAAGAATTTGTTTTCATAGTAAATAATAGTTTAATGGTTTTACTTTTAAGTAATGAATTCAAATCAGGCTTTAAAAAAAATGTTCTTGGCAGAGGTTTCTTAATTAATGCATAAATTATTGGTATAGTAATGTAAAATAGATAACGTTTTTTTATTTAAAATAGTATATTTGGGATCGAAATGAATATTACCTCTCAAATAAAACAGCCTATCTTTAACGAGATGGAACTTTTTGAAAAAAAGTTCCATGAATCGATGACCTCAAAGGTGGCTTTATTGAATCGTATTACCTATTATATCGTAAACCGAAAAGGAAAACAAATGCGTCCGATGTTTGTTTTTCTAACGGCTAAAATGGTTTCTGAAGGTATTGTAAATGAAAGAACTTATCGCGGAGCTTCTGTAATCGAACTTATTCATACCGCTACTTTGGTGCACGATGACGTGGTTGATGATAGCAATCGCCGACGCGGATTTTTCTCCATCAATGCACTTTGGAAAAATAAGATTGCCGTTTTGGTAGGTGACTATTTGTTGTCAAAAGGACTGTTGCTTTCTATAGATAATGGCGATTTTGATTTGCTCCGTATCATTTCCGTAGCAGTTCGTGAGATGAGTGAAGGTGAATTGCTTCAAATTGAGAAGGCCAGAAGACTGGATATTACCGAAGAAGTATATTACGAAATCATCAGAAAGAAAACAGCAACGCTTATTGCTGCCTGCTGCGCGCTTGGTGCAAAATCGGTAATTGAAGATGATACTCAGGTCGAAAATATGAGGAAATTTGGTGAGCTGATCGGAATGGCTTTCCAAATCAAAGATGATTTATTTGATTACAGCGAAGAAGCGATCGGTAAACCAACCGGAATCGATATTAAAGAGCAAAAAATGACTTTGCCTTTAATTCATGTTTTAAATACTTGTACCCCGCAAGAAAAAAAGTGGTTGATAAACTCCATCAAAAACCACAATAAAGACAAAAAACGTGTCAAAGAAGTTATCGCATTTGTAAAAAGCAATAATGGATTGGCTTACGCCGAACAAAAAATGGTGCAATTTCAGCAGGAAGCACTTTCGTTACTGGATAATTTTTCAGATTCTGAGTTTAAAGATGCCCTTGTTTTAATGGTAAACTACGTTATTGAAAGAAAAAAATAGTTTTTTTAAATTAGATAATTAGAAAATTTGTCGATTAGGTAATTGATTTACTTTGTTGTAAATGAATGGTTTAATTGTGTTTTTTGGAATTTGTATTTTTTTTATTGATTTTTTTTCCATTCTCATGCAACCATTTCGAATTGACAATCGTCTATGCTAATAGAAGTCTGTTACTAAACCAAAAAACAACCGCTTATTAATGAAAATTATTCATTTACATCAGGAAGAAACCGAAATTATAAAGTTGGCTGTCGAAAATAACCGGCAAGCGCAACAACAAATTTATAGTCGGTTTTCTTCAAAAATGTTAAGTGTTTGCCGACAGTATATAAAAGACATTCAATTGGCCGAAGATGTGATGATAACTGCCTTTATGAAAGTGTTTACCAATTTAAGCAGATTTGAGCACAAAGGAAGTTTTGAAGGTTGGGTCAGGCGGATTATGGTAAATGAATGTATTTCTTATTTGCGGGTTCATAAAAAAGTAAAGTTTAGTGAAGAAGAAATTTATATCGAAGAGAGTTTCAATGCTATCGACAGTCAGTTTTCGATCGATCAGATTCAGTTCTTAATTGATGCTTTACCGGAAGGTTACAGAATGGTTTTTAACTTATACGCCATAGAAGGATACAAACACAATGAAATTGCCAAGATGTTAGGGATTAACGAAGGAACATCGAAATCGCAATTATCGCATGCGAGGAAAATGCTGCAAACACAAATTAATAGTCTAAAAAAACAAGATAATGGAACCGAATAATTTTGAAAAGGATTTCCGTGAAAAACTAAATCAACGTAAAATTGAACCAAGTGATAAAGCCTGGGATCGATTGGATGCGATGTTGAGCGTTGCTGAAGAAAAGAAAACTATAGTTGTTCTCGGTTCACGAAAAGCAAAGAATAAAAAATGGTTGTATGTTGCTGCAAGCATAGTTGGTTTTTTGTTGGTGGGAACATTCTTTTTTAACCAAAAGAAGAATCCGGAGGTAACACCAAAAGAGATAATCGTTGTTAAAGAAGATACAAAGAAAGATTCGGTTGTAAAACCAACTTTAGATACGAATATAGCTGTTGAAGAAGCTGTAGCAGTTTTAGAAGAGAAAACAATTAAAAAGTCAGTTGAACAAGAAAAACATCAAGAATCAAAATCGAATAAAATCATTGCCAATAAATCCAATGCAATAGCGGAGTCTTCAATCATCATCAAAAACAATCCTGAAAAACAATCCATCAATCCACAGCCTTTAATGGCTAAAAACCCTGAAAAAGAAACGGTAGATCAGCTGCTGGAAACAGCTGAAAAAGCAGTTATCGCTGAGAATGCTGTCAAACCAAAAGCAAAAGTAAAAATTAATGCGAATGATTTACTTCAACAGGTTGACGGCGAATTGGAACTGTCGTTTCGCGAAAAAGTAATCACAAAAGTCAATAAAAATTACCAAACGGTAAAAGTAGCTTTGGCAAATAGAAATCAGCAGGAATAAAGTTTCTAACTCCAATCAGGAACGTGCTGTTGGAGAAAATCAAAAATTAAAGATCAAAAAAATAATTCCGATAGTTGTCGGGCAGGTTTTTAGTGCCAATTCTCATCGAATTAAAAATTGAGGATTAAAAAAAGTTTGCCATTCACATCTAATATTTTACATCTAACATTTTACATCTCACAATTAGAAAAAACATCAATCAACAATCAATTTTTTAAAAAAAAACAATCATGAAAAATTTTACCATTCACCTCGTTATCCTTGTCTTCTTATTTGTAAGTAAAGTTATGGGACAGGAAACTTTTGAATCAAAAGCGAGAAAAATTGCCAACAAAATAGAGAAAGTTACCAAAGAGGAAAAAGAAGCTTTAAAAGAAGAAGTTGAAGCTATAAATGTTCAGTTGTCTGAAGGAAAAATTACTCAGGAAAAAGCAGACAAGCGTAAAAAAGAATTAGCAGAAGCCAGAGCGGTTATTATTGAAGAAAAAGTAGCCCAGGCACAAAATGAACTCAATGATTTAGTACAGCAAAAAGTAGACGGAAAAATCAAGGAAGGAAATTATAAAAGCGGACGTGCTTTGATCGTTCATTGGAATGATATAAAATGGATGGATGATAATAAAAAAAGGAAAGATTCTATACGTGGAGAAAGAAGAACAACATCGCAATTTGTATTTGCAGCAGGTTTGAATAATATGATGGTTGATGGCAAATTGCAGGATTCTAAGTATGGTTTTACAGGATCGCATTTTTACGAATGGGGACTTACCTATAACACCAGGTTAATGAAAAACGATAATTTATTACATGCTAAATACGGATTGTCTTTAATGTATAATAATATTCGTCCGAGAGATAATAAATATTTTGTAGTCAATGGAAATCAGACAGAATTGCAAACCAATGCGATCCATTTAGATGAATCCCGTTTTAGAAATGTATACATCGCAGTGCCGGTTCATTTAGAGTTTGATTTTTCGAGACCAAAAGTGAGTAACGGAAAAACGTATTTTAGAACACATAATAGTTTTCGCTTTGGAATTGGGGGGTATGCAGGAGTCAATGTAAAATCCAAACAAATTTTAAAATACGATCAGGACGATTTAGATTATAAGACCACTATAAAAGGAGATTATAATGTGAATAATTTCATTTACGGATTGAGTTCTTACATTGGTTATAAAGAAATGAGTCTGTATTTGAAATATGATTTGAATCCATTGTTTAGGAATAATGCCGTAAAAGAAAATAATATTTCAATGGGATTAAGATTTGATTTTAATTAAGAATACAATTGATTAGTTAGTGGAAAGAGTGCTTCGAAAGAGGCGCTTTTTTTTATTTAAAATTGCCCAATTTCATGGGGGATTTGTGTAATTTTACATCCTTCAAATTTATAAAATATTTTACGTTTTGATTTCACAAAGTACGATTGATGCTGTTTTTGATGCTGCTCGGGTAGAGGAGGTTATTGGTGATTTTGTTAATTTAAAACGAGCCGGAAGTAACTTTAAAGGATTAAGTCCATTCTCAGATGAGCGCTCTCCGTCGTTCATGGTTTCACCTGCAAAAGGAATCTGGAAAGATTTTAGTACAGGAAAAGGAGGTAATTCAGTTAAGTTTCTGATCGAACATTCACAGTTTACTTATCCCGAGGCGATTCGTTATCTGGCTAGAAAATACAATATAGAAATTGAAGAAACAGAGCAGACAGATGCTGAAAAAGCAATGACTGATGTTCGTGAAAGTATGTATCTGGTTTCGGAATTTGCCAAAGACTATTTTCATAAAACCCTTTTAAATTCAGAAGAAGGAAAAGCAATTGGACTTTCTTATTTTAAAGAAAGAGGTTTTACTAATGAAACCATCAAAAAATTTAGTTTAGGATATTCGCCTGAAACCTGGGATGCTCTTACCAAAGAAGCTCTGGGTAAAGGATACAAACTGGAGTTTCTGGAAAGTACCGGTTTGACCATTCCAAGAGAAGATCGTCCGTTTGACCGTTTCAAGGGGCGTGTGATGTTTCCTATTGAAAGTATGTCGGGACGTGTTTTGGGTTTTGGAGGGCGTATTCTTACCAATGATAAAAAAGCGGCTAAATACTTAAACTCGCCTGAAAGTGATATCTACCATAAAAGTAAAGTACTTTACGGAATTTTTCAGGCCAAACAAGCAATTGCGAAACAAAACAATTGTTACCTGGTGGAAGGATATACCGATGTAATTCAGTTTCATCAGGCCGGAATCGAGAATGTGGTGGCTTCATCAGGAACCGCTTTAACACCGGATCAGATTCGTCTGATCAACCGATTGACGAGAAACATAACCGTTTTGTTTGACGGAGATGCTGCGGGATTACGAGCTTCTGTTCGAGGAATCGATTTGATTCTGGAAGAAGGAATGAATGTAAGAGTTTGTGCTTTTCCCGACGGAGAAGATCCGGACAGTTTTGCACGAAAAAATTCGCACGATGATCTGGTTGCCTATTTAGAAGAAAACAGTAAAGATTTTATACAGTTTAAGGCCTCTCTCTTAATGAAAGAAGCGAAAAACGATCCTATAAAAAAAGCCGATTTAATTCGGGATATGGTCAATAGTATCTCGAAGATTCCGGACCGTATTCAGCGTGAAATCTATACTCAGGAATGTGCCCGAATCATGGATATTTCGGAGCAGGTATTGGTGAGTACCCTGGCGCAATTAATTCAAAAAGATCTTGCAGAAGCGGGCAAAAAACAAAAGCAGGAGCAAAGACCTTTTGAAGTGCACAGGAATCAGCCTGCGAAACAAACCGGTTTTTTAGGAGGAGATCCTGAAGATCCAAGAACAGGACCACCTGAAGATTATTATCCGGGAGGAGAACCGGGGTATGCACAAGAGCCGGCAGAAAAAGTTGATATCTTATATCGTTTAGAACGTAAAGTAATTGAGATCTTATTGCTTTATGGTGATAAGACGGAGGAGTTTGAAGATGTGCTTTTAAAAACGAATGAAGAGGGCGATGTAATAATGGTCTCTGAAATGAAAAATTATAAAGTATATCAGCGTATTTATTTGAGTTTACAGGAAGATGAGGTAGAGCTTTCTAATAATTTATTCCGTGATATTTTTACCGATTTAATCGGATTTTACAACCAGCATGAAAAATTCAGTCTCGAACAATATTTAATGCGTTTACAGCCTGATTTTGCTCAGGAAGTTACCGATATTTTAATGGAAGATGAAAGATTGACTCTTCACGATTGGGAAGGGCAGAATATCTTTTCAAAAATGAAGCATGAAACGATCGCGCAGTATGTTACCGAAACGATTATGTCAATGCGTTGGTTTTTGGTGGGTAAAATCATTGATGAATTAAAAAGCTCTATAAAACCTGATAATTCAGATAATACAGAGCTTTTGTCTATGGTTGTCGATTACTCGAAATTAGTTAATTCATTCGCGAAAAAACTAGGAAGAGTAATGTCGCGATACCATTAAATAATTTCTAAAGTCTTAGCTTTGTTTACTAAGTCAACTAAATTAGTAACATTTAATTTAGTCAATAATCTTAATTTGTAAGTACTGATTGTTTTTTCGTTCAGGTTTAAGATTTTAGAGATTTCATTATTCTTTTTACCATCACTTAAGTAACGTAAAACTTCGATCTCACGATTTGAAAGTTTTCTGTACAAACGCTCACTTTTGCTTTGTTTAGCGATAAGTGCCATGTTTTTACGTACGGTTTCGTTGATGATAATTTTCCCTTCGTGTACTTTAATAATAGAAATACCTAAAGTTTCAAGTTTTTCTGTTTTGTGTACATAACCGGAAACTCCTGCTTTAATAGCATTTGGAGCATACATTTGTTCAGCGAGGTCACTAAAAATTACAATTTTTGTTTTTGGGAAATTCTTCAGGATGGATTTTACTTCGAAGATACTTGAAAGTCCTTCCAGTTCTAGGTCTAGAATCAGGATATCGATTTCTTTCGTCTGAAGGATATCTCTAACCATTGAAAAATTGCCTACGTTGGCAACAATTGAAATTTGATCGTGGTCTTTAAAATAAGACTTAACGCCAAAGTGAGTCACAGGATGATTGTCTGCAAGACATACTTTAATCATAATTTTTACCTTTTTTAGAATTGTTCATGTTTTTGGAGCTGTAAAATTAATAAATAAATTCTGTAATTAATTGCAGACAAATGTTAAAAAGTATTATTTTAACGTTTTAGGGATGATGCAGACCGGAATTGGATCCATTTTATGCTTGTTGCTGGTGTTTAATCTTTTATAAATTTCGAAGACAATTTTTTCTCTTTCGGTAAAGTCAGTCCCCGTATTTCCTGACTCCGAGGCTAGCATTGCCCATTCGAGTTCGTCATAACTGGCGCCTAATTGATCCTCATCAGTACGATTATCACCAAATAATCCATCTGTAGGTGCTGCGGTTAAAATAGACTCCGGAATTGTTAAAAATGCTCCTAAAGCGTATACATCTGATTTCATTAAGTCGGCAATTGGACTTAAATCGACTCCGCCGTCTCCATATTTGGTGTAAAAACCTACTCCAAAATCTTCTACTTTATTTCCCGTTCCTGCTACAAGCAAACCATGAATTCCTGCTAAATAATATAAAGAGGTCATTCTTAAACGGGCACGTGTATTGGCTAGTGATAAATTTACTTTTGTTTCGTCATCTGTTTGAGGTACAGCGCTTTTGAAAGCTTCAAAAGTAGCGGTCAAATCTGTTTCTACGCTTGAAACATTTGGAAAACGTTTCTTTAACTGCTCAATATGTTCTCTTCCTCTTGAAACCTGATTTGCAGCCTGATGAATTGGCATTTCGACACATAAAACGGTTAAGCCGGTTTGTGCGCACAAGGTAGAAGTTACTGCAGAGTCAACTCCACCTGAAATTCCAATTACAAAACCATTAACTTTTGCCCGGGTAGCATAATTTTTTAACCACTCTACAATGTGGGTGTTTACTTTTTCTGTCTGAATAGTGCTTTTTTTAGCCATAATAGTTCAAGATTTAAGATACAGGGATGTATATTTGCACAAATATTTTTAAGCATAGTTTGTTTCAAAATGTGCAACACAAATCTAATTAAAATAAAATGAAAATATATCGCTTAGCAGTGGTTCTGTGCTTGTTTTTTTTGTCTTGTGACCAGAAAACTAAAGTCGAAAAAGCAGTAGAAGAAATCCCGGTAGACATTAAAGTAGAGCGTTTTGATAAGGTGTTTTTTGAGACCAAACCGGAGGATTTGGCTAAAGTAAAAAAACAGTATCCTTTCTTTTTTCCGGCAGGAAATGATGATAGTGTCTGGCTTAAAAAAATGCAGGATCCAATCTGGAAAGAAGTTTATACAGAGGTTCAGAAAAAATACAGCAATTTTGAACCTGTACGTGAAGAATTCAATGCGCTTTTTCAGCATGTAAAATATTACTTTCCTAAAACGAAAACGCCAAAAGTGATTACCGTAATTGGAGAAATGGATTATAATGCTAAGGCTATATATGCAGACAGTCTGGTCATTGTAGCGTTGGAATTGTATTTGGGAAAAGATCATAAATTTTATGAATTTCCCAATTATCTGAAGCAGAATTTTGAAGAGAAACAAATTATGCCTGATGTGGTTTCGAGTTTTGCGTATCGAAAAATTCCGGTATTTCCGGATAAAAATTTAGTTTCTCAAATGATCTTTGAAGGGAAACAGTTGTATGCAAAAGATCTGTTGCTGCCCAATTATACCGATGCTGAAAAAATGGGTTACACACCTGAACAAGTAAAATGGTGTGAGGAAAACGAAGCTTATATGTGGCGTTATTTTATTGAAAATGAAATGCTGTACAGTGACGATCCGAAGCTAACTACCCGATTCATGGTGCCTGCTCCGTTTTCTAAATTTTACTTGGAAATCGACAACGATTCGCCTGGACGAATTGGAGCTTGGTTAGGATGGCAAATTGTACGATCGTATATGAAGAATAATAACGTAACTTTGCCGGAATTATTAAAAACAGAAGCAAAGGTAATCTTTGAAAAGTCAAAATATAAACCTAAGAAATAATGTCAAATACAATAAAATCAGAAATTAAATTCAATATAGAATTAGATGAAAACCGTGTTCCGGAAAGACTGTCATGGACAGCTAAGGATGGCGGAGTAGAAGCAGAAGAAGCAAAAGCAATTATGTTGTCCATTTGGGACAGTAAAGCTAAAGAAAGCATGCGTATTGATTTGTGGACAAAAGATATGCCGGTAGATGAAATGAAGATTTTCTTCCACCAGACTTTGGTAGCGATGGCAGATACATTTAAACGTGCTACAGACGACGAAAAAATGTCAGATACAATGAAAGACTTTTGTGATTATTTTGCAGAGAAACTGGAGCTGACGAAGTAATTAAATTTCAATATTTGAAATTCCAACGTCAAAAAAATTCCAATAAAAAAATCCCAAATTCCAACCTTAAAATTGGAATTTGGGATTTTTTTATTGGAATTTCCCAGACTGGGATTTAAAACTCACTATTGTTCTTAAATACTTCCTGATTTACTTCATCGATGTAAGAAAGTAATTCTTCCTTTCCGATAGCTTCAGTAGATGAGGTTACAAAGTATTGTGGCATTTCAGACCAGTTATTGGCATACATTTGCTTTTTGTAAGCGGCGATATGAGAATCGATTTTTACTTTACTGATTTTGTCGGCTTTGGTAAAAATGATGCAAAACGGAATTTCGCTTTCTCCCATGTAAGACATAAATTCAATGTCTATTTTTTGTGCTTCATGTCGAATGTCAATCAGAACAAAAGCGCAAACCAATTGTTCTCGGGTTTCAAAATAATCCGTGATAAATTGCTGGAAAACTGATTTTGTTTTCTTAGATACTTTAGCGTAACCATACCCTGGTAAATCGACCAAAAACCAATTGTTGTTGATTTTGAAATGATTGATTAACTGTGTTTTTCCGGGACGTCCGGATGTTTTTGCTAAATTCTTGTGATTGGTAAGCATGTTGATCAAAGAGGATTTACCTACGTTTGATCTTCCGATAAAAGCATATTCCGGTAAAAAATCCTTCGGGCATTTTGATACTTCAGAATTACTTACTATGAATTCGGCGGTATTAATTTTCATGTTTTTTGTTTTTAAAACCTCCTAAAAGTCGAAAGTTAGATGCTATAAATTCTTTTCAACGAGCCATTCTTCCAGGATTTTGTTGAATTCCTGAGGATGCTCCATCATAGCAGCGTGTCCACATTTGTCTATCCAGTACAAAGTTGAATTAGGCAATAATTTATCAAATTCTTCGGCAACATTTGGGGGAGTAACGGCGTCGTTTTTACCCCAGATGATACAAGTTTCTGTAGTCATATTTGGTAAATCTTTGGCCATATTGTGACGAATAGCACTTTTGGCAATCGTCAAAGTTTTGATGAGTTTGATACGGTCATTAACGGTTGCATACACTTCGTCAATAAGTTCCGGTGTCGCAATTGCAGGATCGTAAAAAACATCTTCAGCTTTCTTTTTGATGTATTCGTAATCGCCTCTTTTTGGATAGCTGTCACCCATTGCGCTTTCGTAAAGCCCTGAACTTCCTGTGATTACCAGTCCGGCAACTTTTTCAGGATATAGCTTTGTATGGTACAGTGCAATGTGACCGCCTAAAGAGTTACCCAGTAGTATAACCTGATCAAATCCTTTAAAAGTGATAAAGTCTTTTACGTACTTGGCAAAGCTTTTTACGTTTGTTTTTAAAATGCTTTGAGTATAGATTGGCAAATCCGGGATCACAACTTTGTATCCTTTTGTTGGAAAATATCCGGCTACAGCATCAAAGTTACTAAGGCCTCCCATTAAGCCGTGTAAAATAACGATAGGAGTTCCTTCTCCAGCTTCATAATAGCTGTATTTGCCTTCTTTTTTGTAGTGTTTGTCCATTTAATTTAATGCCAATTTCAATTTGGACAAATATAGGGTTTAATAAATAAATATGGATTTTTGCCGCCCTTTTTTAACTAGATAATTTTAGTATAATTTCTAACTGATTAGAAATCAGTATGAAGTGGAGTTTTTTATTGATTTTCTAAATGTTAAGAAATCGGTAGAATAGCTAAATTTTTAAGAAAAATAGCGCGTAATTTTTTTGAATGATTAGTGTTATTGATAATTCGTTAATAATAAGTTAATGTATTGATATTCTATTGATTATGTAAAGTGGGGTGTAAGTGGTTAAACTTATTAACAAAGTGGTACATTGTGGTAAAATGTGGTAATATTTTTTATATTTTTGTCCTATAACATATTAATGAATTTTCTTGAACACAATTGTTGGAACATATGAGTGTAAAGTCGATGCTAAAGGGAGGCTGATGCTGCCTGCGCCTTTGAAAAAGCAATTGACTTCCTCTCTTCAGAACGGATTTGTTTTGAAGCGTTCGGTTTTTCAACAGTGTTTAGAATTGTATCCAATGAGTGAGTGGGATCTGATGATGCAAAAGATCAACAAGCTGAATCGCTTTGTAAAAAAGAACAATGATTTCATTCGAAGATTTACTGCAGGTGTGAAAGTGGTAGAGATTGATGCATTGGGGCGATTGTTGGTTCCAAAAGATTTGGTGACCTTTTCGGGTATTTCTAAAGATGTGGTTTTTTCATCTGCGGTTAATATTGTGGAGATTTGGGATAAGGATTTATATGAAAAATCAATAAGCGGCGAAGATATGGATTTTGCAGATCTAGCCGAAGAAGTAATGGGAAATATTAATGACGACGACAATGGAATATCATAATCCGGTTTTGCTTCATCCTACAGTTGATGGTTTAAATATTAAACCTGACGGTATTTATGTGGATGTTACGTTTGGCGGTGGAGGGCATTCAAAAGAAATTTTGAGACGATTAGGGCCAAACGGAAAATTATTTGCTTTTGATCAGGACGAAGATGCGCTGGCAAATGCACTACCGGATGAACGGTTTACCTTAATTAATGAGAATTTCAGATTCATAAAAAGGTTTTTGCGTTTTCATGGTGTTAAAGGAGTAGATGGAATTTTGGCTGACCTGGGGGTTTCATCACATCAGTTTGACGTTCCGGAGAGAGGTTTCTCAACAAGATTTGATGCCGGACTGGATATGCGGATGAGTCAGAAAAATGATTTAAATGCTTATCGGGTGGTTAACGAATATGAAGAACAGGATTTACGTCGTGTTTTTTTTGATTATGGGGAGTTGAAGAATGCACCGGTTTTGGCAAGAACAATTGTAGAAGCAAGACAAGGCTATCCAATCAAAACAACAGATGAACTGAAAGAAGTTCTGAAGAAATACCTGCCGGAAAAAGTTCGAAACAAAATATTGGCTCAGATTTATCAGGCGATTCGAATCGAAGTGAATCAGGAAATGGATGTTTTAAAAGAGTTTATTGAACAGTCTCTGGAAGTTTTAAAACCAGGCGGAAGATTTTCGGTAATCTCTTATCATTCTTTAGAAGACAGATTAGTGAAAAGATTCATCAAAAACGGAATGTTTGAAGGAGAACCTGAAAGAGATTTTTACGGAAATTTTTCAGTTCCGTTTAAAACAATAGGGAAACTGATTGTGCCGGATGAGGCTGAGATTAAAATCAACAACAGAGCAAGAAGTGCTAAATTAAGAATTGCGGAGAAGATATAGTTTGTGAGATGTTGGTTGTGAGATGTAAAATGTGAGACGTGAGTTTGAAACCATAAACAACAAACTATTAACAATAAACAGTCAAACGGGTTACTATAATATATAGGTAGAAAAAATGAAAAGTGGTGTATTTGATATATTAAAAGCGAGGTTTCTGATTCATGATGATGCTATAAAAAACTGGCGTTTCATTGTTTTTATCATTCTGCTTGCCATTTTGATGATCGCCAATACACAGCGTTACGAACAGAAGGTATTTGAAATCGCAAAACTGAACAACGAAGTAAAAGAATTGCGATCTGAGTTTGTAGACCGCCGTTCAGAGTTAATGAAGTTAAAAATGGAATCCACGATATCGGATAAAATGCTGGAGAAGAAAATTTTTCCATCCACAGTTCCTCCGATTAAAATAGAAGTAAAAAAAGAAGAAGAAAAAAGTTTCTTTAAAAGAATATGGCAGTAGAAGATAAACATATATCCTACAGAATTTACCTCGTAGCAGTTTTCATCTTTGTGATGGCAATTGCTATTGTTGTTAAGTTAACCAATATTCAGTGGGTTGAAGGTGATTATTACAGAAAACTGGCGAAGCAGCGTACCGTTAGAAATTTTGTAATTCCGGCTAACAAAGGGAATATTTATTCGGCTGACGGAAGTTTACTGGCTACGTCTATTCCGAATTATGAAATTCGTTTCGATGCGAAAGCGCCAAAAACGGAGACTTTTGAAAAATATGTAAAAGCATTATCCGATTCATTGGCTACCGTTTTAGACAGACCGGGAGGTTATTACGAGCAGGAATTAAGAAAAGCCAGAGCTAATAAAAATCGTTATTATCTGATTGCCCGCAATTTGAGTTATACCGAATATGTGAAAATTAAAGGATTCCCTTTGTTCAGTTTAGGAGCTTTTAAAGGAGGGATAATTGTGGAGCAGGAAACCGTTAGAAAACATCCGATCGGTAAAATCGCAGAAAGAACAATTGGATACGATCGTATTGACCCTGCAACCGGAATCGAAGTGGGTAAAGGAATCGAATGGGCTTTTAAAAGTTATCTGAACGGAAAAGACGGAAAAATTTTAAAGCAGAAAATTGCAAAAGGACAATGGAAACCTATCCGCGATTTAAATGAAGTAGATCCGATAGATGGATACGATGTGATTTCGACGATTGATGTTTTCATTCAGGACATTGCACATCATGCTTTATTAAAGCAATTGGAAGATTACGAAGCCGATCATGGTTGTGTAGTGGTGATGGAGACGGAAACTGGTCACGTAAAAGCGATTTCAAATTTGGGAAGATCAGAAGACGGATCTTATTATGAAACCACCAATTACGCTATAGCCGAGTCTCATGAGCCGGGATCGACTTTCAAATTGGTAGATTTAATGGCGATTTTAGAAGATAAAGTGGCAGATACCAGTACAGTTTATGACAGTAAAGGCGGAGAGATCAGATATTACGGAAGAGCCGTTCGCGATTCGCACAGAGGAGGGTATGGTAAAATTTCGTTAGCGCGTGGTTTTGAGCTTTCATCCAATACAGTGATGGTTCAGGCAGTTTATGAAAGTTACAAAAGCAATCCGTCAAAATTTGTGGATCATATTAAGAGTTTTGGGTTGCACAGAACATTAGGATTACACTTTAAGGGTGAAGGAAGAGCTATTATTCCGCGTCCTGGAGATAAAAACTGGTCAGGAGTTTCGCTTCCGTGGATGGCTTTTGGTTACGGAGTTTCGGTAACACCAATGCAGACACTGGCATTGTACAATGCGGTTGCAAATAATGGAGTGATGGTTAAACCACAGTTTGTTTCGGAAATAAAAGAGTGGAACAAGACCATTAAGAAATTTGATGTAGAAGTGATCAATCCGAAAGTATGTTCACAGGAAACCATCGATAAGGTGAGAGCAGTATTACTTAATGTGGTTAAAAAAGGAACGGGTTCTAAGCTGTATTCGAAAGATTTTTCGATGGCAGGAAAAACAGGAACAGCACAGGTTAATTATGGAGGGAAAGAAGGAAAGTCAGGCTTGTATTACGCCTCTTCTTTTGTGGGATATTTTCCTGCCGATCATCCTAAATATTCTTGTATAGTAGTAGTGCATAAGCCCAATACGTCAAGAAACAATTATTACGGAGCAGATGTTGCCGGACCGGTTTTTAAAAGAATCGCTCAAAAGATATTTACAGATGCGCCGTCAACGAATAGGATAAAAAGACTGGATTCAAGAATTCCAAAACAGGAAAATAGTTTTAATAAGTACACAGCAGAAGCTAATAAAAAATTAAATCAGATTCCGGATTTAAAAGGAATGCCGGGAATGGATGCCGTTGCTTTATTAGAGAATCTGGATTTGAAAGTAAAAGTAATTGGAGTTGGAAAAGTGAAAAAACAATCCATTCAGGCAGGACAAAACATTATTAAGAAATCAACAATAGTATTAGAATTATCGTGAAAATACTGAAAGACATATTATACAAAGTAGCGATTGAATCTGTAACAGGTTCAACAGAAATCGATATACATAAAATTGATTTTGATTCAAGAAAAATTGAGGCAAATGATGTTTTTGTGGCTATTCGCGGATCACTTTCAGATGGTCATGATTATATTGAAAAAGCAATCCAATTAGGGGCAATTGCAATTATTTGCGATACGTTACCTGAAAATATTGAAAAAGGAATAACCTACATAAAAGTAAAAGATACTAATACAGCTCTGGCTTTTATGGCGGCTAATTATTTCGGAAATCCATCCGAAAAGTTAAAGTTGGTGGGAGTTACCGGTACAAACGGAAAAACAACCATTGCATCATTATTGTTTCAGTTGTTTCAAAAAGCAGGTTTTAAAGTTGGCTTATTGTCGACCGTAAAAATTAGGATCGATGAAACTGAATTTCCTGCAACACACACCACTCCGGATTCGATTACAATCAATCATTATCTGAATGAAATGATCGAAGCGGGTGTTACGCATTGTTTTATGGAAGTGAGTTCGCATGGAATTCACCAAAAACGAACAGAAGCACTGCATTTTGTTGGAGGGATTTTCACGAATTTATCACACGATCATTTAGATTATCACCCAACTTTTGCGGAATACAGAGATGTGAAAAAATCGTTTTTCGATTCTTTACCGAAAACAGCCTTCGTTTTATCCAACATCGATGATAAAAACGGAGCGGTAATGCTTCAAAATACAGTAGCCAGAAAGTTTACTTACGCTTTAAAAACGTATGCCGACTTTAAAGCGCAGATTTTGGAGAGTCAGTTATCAGGTTTATTATTGAAAGTTAACGACAATGAAGTTTGGGTAAAATTAATCGGAACGTTTAATGCTTATAACGTTTTGGCAATTTATGGAACAGCCGTGCAGTTAGGAATGGATAGTCTTGAAGCGTTACGCTTACTGTCTGATTTAGAAAGTGTTTCGGGACGTTTTCAGTACATTGTTTCAGAAGGAAACATTACAGCAATCGTTGATTATGCACATACTCCGGATGCCTTAGACAATGTTTTAAAAACCATTAATGATATCCGTACCAAAAATGAACAGTTGTTAACAGTTGTAGGTTGTGGAGGAAACAGAGATAAAACCAAAAGGCCTATAATGGCAAAAATCGCTACAGATTTGAGCGATAAAGCAATTTTAACGTCAGATAATCCAAGAAATGAAGATCCTGAAGTGATTTTAGATGAAATGGAGAAAGGCGTTGAAGCTCACAATTATAAAAAGATATTAAGAATTTCAGATAGAAAACAAGCAATTAAAACGGCTTGTCAATTGGCTCAGCCCAATGATATCATACTAATTGCAGGAAAAGGACATGAAACGTATCAGGAGATAAACGGGGTACGTCATCATTTTGATGATATGGAAACGGTAAAGGAAATTTTAGAACAACTAGAAAAATAATAAAATGGAAATTCCAAATTCCAAAAACCAATCAGGATTGGGATTTGGGATTTAAGAATTGGAATTTAATTCGAAATTGGAATTTAAAAAATAGAAAAACATGCTATACTATTTATTTGAATATTTAGACAAAACATTAGATGTACCGGGAACGGGAGTTTTTCAGTACATCACTTTCAGATCGGCTTTAGCATTCATGCTTTCGTTGCTTTTGTCAACGATTTACGGAAAAAGAATTATAAACTTTTTACGTAATCAGCAAGTGGGTGAAACGGTTCGTGAGTTAGGTCTTGCAGGTCAGAATGAAAAAGCAGGAACTCCAACAATGGGAGGACTGATTATCATTTTTGCGACCCTTGTACCGGTTTTGTTATTCGCTCGTTTGCATAACATCTATATCGTATTGCTTATTGTAACGACGCTTTGGATGGGTAGTATTGGTTTTGTGGACGATTATATCAAAATATTCAAAAAAGACAAACAAGGACTTAAAGGAATTTTTAAAGTGATTGGACAAGTTGGTCTTGGAATCATTGTGGGATCAGTTCTGTATTTTAATCCGGCGGTAACGGTTCGAACTGATACGGGCAGAACGGATGTTTTTAAAACAGCAACAAACAATTCAACTATAGTTTTACCGGCACCGGTAGAAGAAAAATCTACTGCAACGACAATTCCTTTTGTGAAAAATAATGAATTTGACTATGCCGAAGTTTTGGCATGGACTGGTGAAGGATATGAAAAATGGGCTTGGTTGATTTTTATTCCCGTGGTTATTTTTATCATCACGGCTGTTTCTAATGGAGCGAATTTAACGGATGGTATTGACGGACTCGCGGCCGGAACTTCGGCGGTTTCTGTACTCGCTCTCGGAATATTTACATTCGTTTCCGGGAATATTATTTTTTCCAACTATCTGAATATAATGTATATCCCCAATTCGGGAGAAATGACTGTGTTTATATCCGCATTTGTGGGAGCTTTAATTGGATTTTTATGGTACAATTCATTTCCGGCATCTGTGTTTATGGGAGATACAGGAAGTTTGACTATTGGTGGAATTATTGCCGTTTTAGCGATTGCCGTTCGTAAAGAAATACTGATTGTTTTATTCTGCGGAATTTTCCTTGCTGAAAGTGCTTCCGTAATTATTCAGGTTACCTATTTTAAATATACGAAAAAACGTTTCGGAGAAGGACGAAGAATTTTCCTGATGTCACCGCTGCATCATCATTATCAGAAAAAGGGATATCATGAAAGTAAGATTGTGACCCGTTTCTGGATTGTTGCCGTAATGTTAGCCATATTGTCAATCGTTACTTTAAAACTAAGATAATGTTAAATGTAAAATGTTATATGTTGGATGTGAAAAACTTTGAATTGTCTCTTACATCTTACAGTTCACATCTAACAATAAAAATATAAACTATGAGATTAGTTGTTCTTGGCGGAGGAGAAAGCGGTGTAGGTACTGCTATTCTTGGAAAGAAAAAAGGATACGATGTTTTTGTATCAGATTTTGGAAAGATAAAAGAGAGTTACAAGGAAGTTCTTATCATTAATAAAATTCCCTGGGAAGAGGAGCAGCATACCGAAGATCTGATTTTAAATGCTGATGTGGTCATGAAGAGTCCGGGGATTCCTGATAAGTCACCAATCGTAAAGAAGTTGGTAGCAGCAGGAGTAAAAGTGATTTCGGAAATAGAATTTGCAAAACCTTTTACAGAAGCGTTGACTATTGGAATTACAGGTAGTAACGGAAAAACGACTACCACTATGCTGACACATTATTTATTAAAATCAGCAGGCTTGAATGTAGGTTTGGGAGGGAATATAGGAAAGAGTTTTGCCTGGCAGGTAGCCGAGAATAAATACGATGCATACGTTCTTGAATTAAGCAGTTTTCAGTTAGACGGAATAATAGATTACAGACCGGATATTGCAATTATAACCAATATTAGTCCTGATCATCTCGACAGATATGAATATAAATATGAAAATTATATCAATTCGAAATTCCGAATAACGATGAACCAGACCGAAAGCGATTATCTCATTTACGATGCAGATGATGAAGCAAGTACAGTATGGTTAAAAAACAACAAAACAAAAGCAAAATTAATTCCTTTCTCATTGACGAAAGCATTTGAAGAAGGAGCTTCTATAAATAACAACAAAATGGAAATAAAGATCAACCAAGAAGAGTTTACAATGGACACAGAACACATTGCGTTAGAAGGAAAACATAACATGAAAAACGCAATGGCAGCAAGCTCCGTAGCGAAATTGATGCAAATTAGAAATGCAACAATCCGCGAAAGTTTATCTAATTTTCAGGGTGTTGAACACCGTTTAGAAAAAGTACTTAAAATTCAGAATGTACAATATATCAACGATTCAAAAGCAACAAATGTTAATGCGACTTTCTTTGCTTTAGACAGTATGAATGTTCCAACCGTATGGATTGTTGGTGGAGTAGATAAAGGAAACGATTACAACGAACTGATGTCATTAGTTCGCGAAAAAGTAAAAGCGATCATTTGTCTTGGAATTGACAATCATAAAATTATCAGTGCCTTCGGAAATGTGGTTGACATTATGGTCGAAGTAAATAACATGAACGATGCTGTAAAAACAGCACAGCGTTTAAGTGAAAAAGGGGATGCTGTTTTATTGTCTCCGGCCTGCGCAAGTTTCGATTTATTTGAAAGCTACGAAGACAGAGGAAGACAGTTTAAGCAAGCGGTACACAACTTGTAGAAAATAGTTTAAAGTTTCATGTTTCAAGTTCGAAGCCTGAAACTTAAACATGAAACCTGAAACAAAAGAAACCTGAAATAAAAGATTATGAAAGAGCTGGTGAACAAATTAAAAGGAGACAGAGTAATATGGTCATTCGTGGCTTTATTGGCGTTGTTTTCATTTATGCCTGTTTTTAGTGCGAGTAGTAATCTGGCGTATATAGGTCACGGAACCGGAAATACATTAGGGTATTTAGTGAAGCATCTGGCTCACGTTTGTATTGGTTTTTTAATTATTTACTGGGTACATCGCGTGCCGTATCACTATTTCAGGGCGATTTCGAAAATTGCACTGCCTATTGTGTGGTTTTTGCTGCTTTATACCTTGTTGAAGGGAACTGTTATTGCAGGTGCAAATGCGAGTCGTTGGATTCAGGTTCCTTTTATCGGAATCACGTTTCAAACGTCGACTCTGGCGGCCAGTATATTATTCATATTTGTGGCGCGTTATCTGTCGAAAACCAAAGAAGAAAATGAGCCTTTTCAGGTATCGCTGATACAGCTTTGGCTGCCTGTTTTTATAACACTGGCACTTATTTTACCGGCGAACTTTTCAACTACAGCGTTGATTTTTGCGATGGTAATTATGTTGACGTTTATTGGCAGGTATCCGTTAAAATATATTGGTTTCATTATCGGTTCAGGAATTGCCATGTTTGCGTTCTTCCTTTTGGTAGCAAAAGCATTCCCGGATTCCAGATTCTTTAGCAGGGTTAGTACCTGGGGAAGCCGTATAGAGAACTTTACTACTGATAAACCGGATGAAGATGATTATCAGATTGAGAAAGCAAAAATTGCAATCGCTTCAGGGAGATTAGGGGGAGTAGGTCCGGGGAAAAGTGTTCAGAAGAACTTTTTGCCACAGTCTTCTTCCGATTTTATTTATGCGATTATTGTAGAGGAATATGGTTTAGTAGGAGGGGTAGCAATATTGATTTTGTACTTATTGTTGTTGTTCCGATTTGTGATCGCCTCACACAAGGCCAATACGTTATTTGGAAAGCTCGTCGTCGTCGGACTCGGGTTTCCGATGATCTTCCAGGCGATGATCAATATGGCTGTTGCAGTCGAATTATTGCCGGTAACAGGACAGACCCTTCCGTTGATTAGTAGTGGAGGTAGTTCGATTTGGATGACCTGTTTCTCCCTTGGAATTATCATTAGTGTGACGAAAAAAGAAGAAGAAATTGCTGAAGAACAGGAGGAAAAAGAAAGACGAAGAGAAGCTCTTCAAAGATTAATTGATAAAGAATTAGCAGAAGAAGATCTGCCTGCTGATGAAAAGATATACGAAGAAGAGGGAATGTACTCGATTCAGGATAATTCCAGAAATCCGATGAATGCGGTTTTAAATAAGTAAGTATAGAGCAAGAGCAGCTGGGGTAATAGAAGAAAGAGAATAGAAGAAAGAGGATAGAGAAATAGGTTGATAAGTTATTGGGGAAACTCATGATTCATAACTGACAACTCATAATGATAAAAAAGATGGCAAAATATAAATTCATATTAAGTGGTGGCGGTACAGGAGGGCATATCTATCCTGCAATTGCTATTGCAAATGAATTAAAATTACAATTTCCTGACGCTGAGTTTCTTTTCGTAGGTGCCAAAGATAAAATGGAGATGCAGAAAGTGCCTCAGGCGGGTTATGAAATCAAAGGACTTTGGATTGCGGGATTGCAAAGAAAACTTACACTGCAAAATTTAATGTTTCCATTAAAATTGGCAAAAAGTTTGCTGGAGTCACGACGAATCATAAAACAGTTCAAGCCGAATGTGGTAATTGGTACCGGAGGTTTTGCAAGTGGGCCATTATTAAAGGCGGCAGGTTCGGCCGGAATTCCAACAGTCATTCAGGAGCAGAATTCGTTTCCGGGAATTACAAATAAATTGCTAAGCAAAAAAGCCAATGCAATTTGTGTAGCTTATGATAATTTGGAGCGTTTTTTTCCAAAAGAGAAAATTGTTTTAACCGGAAATCCGGTTCGCCAGGATCTCATTGATATTGACAGCAAACATGACGAAGCGGTTGCTTTTTATGGATTAGATCCGAATAAAAAAATATTGCTGGTTTTAGGAGGGAGTTTAGGAGCGAGAAGAATCAATCAGTTAATCGAAAAAGAATTGCCCAATTTTCTTTCGCAGGACGTTCAGATAATTTGGCAATGCGGAAAGTTGTATTTTGAAGAATATAAAAAATACAATCAGCAAAATGTTAAGGTGGTTGATTTTATTGAAAGAATGGATTTTGTATATGCTGCTGCTAATGTAATTATTTCACGTGCCGGAGCCTCATCGGTTTCCGAATTGTGTATCGTAGGGAAACCGGTTATATTTATTCCGTCGCCTAATGTTGCCGAAGATCATCAGACAAAAAATGCACAGGCGATTGTAGATGCAAAAGGAGCTATTTTACTGAAAGAGTCAGAACTGGATAATGAATTTAGTATTGTTTTTGAAGCCTTACTTAAAGATGATGGGAAGCAGAAGCAATTAAGTACGAATATTAAAAAACTGGCAAAACCAAAAGCAACACAAGATATCGTAGCTGAGATTGTGAAGCTGATTTAGCTGTAGGCTGTAAGCGATAGGCTATAGGTCTGTTGTGTGAAGCAAAGCGGCTTAAGTGTTTAAAATAATAAGAGAATAAAAAATAAAGATAAAAGCAGGAGGCTTAAAGCCTAAAGCCTATTGCTTAAAGCGAGAAAAGAAATGAATTTAAATCAAATACAGAACGTTTATTTTATTGGTATTGGAGGTATCGGAATGAGTGCCCTGGCCCGCTATTTTAAAAATATTGGGAAACAGGTTTCCGGTTACGATAAGACACCATCTATGCTGACAAGCGAGTTGATTGAAAGCGGTATTGATATTCATTTTGAAGATAATATTGGTTTAATTCCAAAGGATTATTATACCGAGAATACACTGGTGATTATTACACCGGCTGTACCCAAAACACATTCTGAGTGGAATTATTTTACAGAAAGAGATTATGTGGTTAAGAAACGTGCTGAAGTTTTAGGGATTATCACTAAAGATACGTTTTGTTTTGCTGTGGCGGGAACACATGGAAAAACCACAACCTCAAGTATTTTGGGGCATATACTGTATGAAAGCGGAGCAGATGTAACCGCTTTTGTGGGAGGGATTGTAGAGAATTACAATTCGAATTTAATTGGAGAAGGGAAAACGGTTACCGTAGTGGAAGCAGATGAATTCGACCGTTCGTTCTTGCACCTGCACCCTAATATTGCCTGTATCACTTCAATGGATGCAGATCATTTGGATATTTACGGAACCAGTGATGCAATTGAGGCTTCATTTGTGGAATTTGCATCAAAAGTAGAAGATAAAAATAAGCTCTTTATAACCAAAGAATTACCTCTTGAAGGAGTTCAGTGCGCTATAAACGAAGAAGCGGTATATAAGGCCTTTAATGTTCGTATCGACAACGGAAGCTATGTTTTTGATGTGCAGACACCATCAGAAGTGATAACAGACCTGCGTTTCGGATTGCCGGGGAAACACAATTTAATGAATGGACTGATGGCTATTGCAATGGCCAAAACGTTCGGCACCCCGACCGACTCCATTGCAAAGGCCATTGCTTCATTCAACGGAATCAGAAGACGTTTTTCTTATCAGATTAAATCTGAAAATTTAGTTTATATAGACGATTATGCACATCATCCAACTGAGATAAATGCAGTGCATCAGGCAGTTAGGGAGTTGTATCCGGGACGTAAAGTACTGGCCATTTTCCAGCCGCATTTGTTCAGCAGAACCAGAGATTTTGCAGATGGATTTGCGGAGAGCTTATCGGCATTTGATGAAGTGTTTTTGATGGATATTTATCCGGCACGTGAATTACCGATGGAAGGAATTACATCGGAATGGCTGTTGGGAAAAATGACAAATTCGAACAAAAAAATTGTTGCAAAAGAGGATTTATTAGCGGAGATCAAAGCCAGTGATGCGCCAATAATTGTGACAATAGGAGCTGGTGATCTTGGTGAGATGGTTCCTTCAATTAAAAAAATGCTGAATGAAACTATTTAATTGGACAAATATTCGTTTGATACTCATTTTGGCGCTGGTTATTTTTTTATATTCCTTCGCTCAACATCGAAATGGGGATCGAAAATTAAAAAAATCCATGGTCGTTTTTGTAGGAGAAAATACGCTTTTTGTGAAGCCGGAAACGGTTAATAAATTGTTGATAGAAAATAAAAGAGACGCTTCCAGTATTAGAAAAGATGAGTTAGATTTGAATAAGATAGAGAAAACCCTCAACGAACAAGACATGATTGAAAAGTCAGATGTTTTTGTAAGTATCGATGGCGTTCTAAAAGCAGTAGTAAAACAGAAGACACCAATAGCAAGAGTTTATGATGGTGATCGATCTTTTTATATTGACTATGAGGGGAATAAAATGCCCTTGTCGGACAATTATACTGCAAGAGTTCCTCTTGTTTCGGGGGCAATTAATAAAAAAAATAACGAAGATTTAGCTGCTTTATTTCGCACAATTTATGACGATGCGTTTTTGAAAAAAAACATCATTGCAATACAAATTATGCCTAATGGCAGCTTAAAAATGTTTAATAGAAACTATAATTACTTCATCGATTTTGGCAGAACGATGAATGTTGATAAGAAATTTAATAACTATAAAGCCTTTTTTCAAAAAGCAGTTTTAGATAGTTCGTTATACAAATACAATAAAATTGACCTTAGGTTTACGGAACAAGTAGTTTGCACAAAATAATAGAAAATGGAAAAAGATAACATTGCAGTAGGTCTAGATATTGGAACAACCAAAATAGTTGCCATGATAGGCAAGAAAAATGAGTATGGTAAACTGGAAATTTTGGGTATTGGTAAATCCAAAAGTTTGGGAGTGGCGAGAGGAGTTGTAAACAACATCACGCAAACGATTCAATCCATCCAGCAAGCAATACTTGAAGCCGAAAATAATTCAGGTTATAAAATTAAAGATGTGGTGGTAGGGATTGCCGGACAGCACATCAGAAGTATACAGCATACCGATTACATCAGCCGTAATAATCCGGAAGAAGTAATTGGCGAGAAAGACATCCAGCTTTTAATCGATCAGGTAAATAAACTGGCGATGTTACCGGGGGAGGAAATTATTCACGTTTTGCCACAAGAGTTTAAAATCGACGGGCAGTCTGAGATTAAAGAGCCAATCGGAATGTATGGCGGAAGGTTGGAATCCAGTTTTCACGTTGTAGTGGGGCAGGCTTCTTCCATCAGAAATGTGGGAAGATGTATCCAGAGTTCAGGAATTGAATTGTCAGGATTAACTTTAGAGCCTTTAGCTTCTGCTGATGCGGTTTTAAGTCAGGAAGAAAAAGAAGCCGGAGTAGCGCTGATTGATATTGGTGGTGGAACAACAGATTTGGCTATTTTTAAAGATGGTATTATCCGTCACACAGCGGTAATTCCTTTTGGTGGAAATGTAATTACAGATGATATCAAAGAAGGCTGTTCGATTATCGAAAAACAAGCAGAGCTTTTAAAAATAAAATTCGGATCAGCCTGGCCGGGAGAGAATAAAGACAACGAAATTGTTTCGATTCCGGGATTAAGAGGAAGAGAGCCAAAAGAAATTTCGCTTAAAAACTTATCTAAAATTATTCATGCCCGTGTGGTGGAGATTGTAGAGCAGGTTTTTGCAGAAATCAAGGCTTACGGACATGAGGATCCGCGTAAAAAATTGATTGCCGGTATTGTGCTTACAGGCGGAGGCGCTCAACTAAAACACATCAAGCAGTTAGTAGAGTACATTACTGGTATGGATACCAGAATTGGATATCCAAACGAACACCTGGCAGGAAATTCCAGCGAAGAAATCTCCAGTCCGTTATTTGCAACCGCAGTTGGTTTAGTAATGAACAGTATCGAAAATAGTACGCAAAGTGCTGTTAGAATGGAGATTGTAAACGATCAGCCAAAAGTGGTTTACAGAAACGTACCGCCGCCGGTACAACAACAGATACAACAACCGGTACAACAGCGATACGAAGTTGAAGAAAACTACGTTGAAAGAGTAGAAACTATCGAAGAAACCAGAGAAGTTAGAAACAGCGTCTCTAAAGAAGAATCTACAGAAACAAAAATCAGAAGATCATTTTTTGACCGATATGTCGATAAAATCAAAGATTTTTTAGACAACGCAGAATAAGATAATAAAAGAAAAGGATTACTTTATTGGCCCCAAGTCAAGAAGTAAAAAATGTACTAAATAAGAATTTCAAAAACCAAAAAGATGATGAGCAACTCAGAATTTGGAAGCATTTCATTTGATTTACCAAAAAACCAGTCAAATGTAATCAAAGTAATAGGTGTAGGTGGAGGTGGTAGTAATGCTATCAACCATATGTTTAAACAAGGTATTAAAGGCGTAGATTTTATCGTTTGTAATACCGATTCACAGGCACTGCAGAACAGTTCGGTACCTAATAAGATTCAGTTAGGAATGAACTTAACAGAAGGTCTTGGAGCAGGAGCAAATCCTGATGTAGGACAGCAATCTGCTATAGAAAGTATCGCTGATATCGAAAAAATGTTAGACCGTGGTACTAAGATGGTATTTATTACCGCTGGTATGGGTGGTGGAACAGGTACAGGTGCAGCTCCGGTAATTGCACAGTTAGCAAAAGAAAGAGAAATCCTGACTGTTGGTATTGTGACTATTCCTTTTCAGTTTGAAGGGAAAGTACGTCAGGAGCAGGCACTTTTAGGAATTGAGAAATTGCGTAAGCAGGTCGATTCATTAATCGTGATCAACAATAATAAATTAAGAGAAGTATACGGAAATCTTGGTTTTAAAGCCGGATTCTCAAAAGCGGATGAAGTTTTGGCAACAGCCTCAAGAGGTATTGCCGAAGTAATTACGCACCACTATACTCAAAATATCGATTTACGTGATGCTAAAACTGTTCTTTCGAACAGTGGAACAGCGATCATGGGATCTTCTGTTGCAGAGGGTGAGAACAGAGCTAAGGAAGCTATTATCGCTGCATTGGACTCTCCGTTGTTGAACGATAATAAAATTACAGGAGCCAAAAACGTATTGTTGCTTATCGTTTCTGGATCTAATGAAATTACTTTGGATGAAATTGGGGAAATCAACGATCATATTCAGGCTGAAGCAGGTTACAACGCAAATATTATCATGGGAGTTGGTGAAGACGAAGCTCTTGGTGAGGCTATTGCCGTAACGATTATTGCAACAGGTTTTGACGTTGAACAGCAAAATGACATCGTTAATACAGAACCTAAAAAGATCATTCATACTTTAGAAGATGAGCAAAGAAGTGTTCATAATCTAACCAATAAATCAGTTACTTCCTTTGATTTAACAATTGATACGCCAACCAGCAAATCAGAAGAGAAAATTGTTTTTGATTTAATGGACGATGAAGATACGGTTGCTCCCGTAACTTCTGCTCCGGTTGTACCATTTGAAGTTGCTCCGGTGGCAGCTACTCCAACTATGAATCAGGAAGAATTGGTAGTGATGTCTGAGTTTATCAAAAATCTGGATGTTACGTTTGAAATCGTTTCACCGATAACAGATATCGATTTTACGATTACAAATCCGCAGGCAGAAGCTTTTCAGGACATAAAACCTGTTCAGCAAGTGCAGCAAAGAACATTCGAAAGAGAAGAACAAACTACATTCTCTTTTGATTTGCCAATTTTCAGATCAGAGCCTGAAGTTAAAAGAGAGCCGGTTGTAGAAGAGAATAAAGTTTTATTCGAATTAACAAACGAAACCCGTAATATTAAAGTAAATGATCCGGTTTCATTTGTACCGGTTACTGAGCTTTCTGATAAAGGAGTTATCAAGTATTCTTTAGAGGAGTACATGGAAGTTGAAAACGATTTAATGAAGTCGAAACCGGTTGAAAAAGTGGCAGAAGAAGTAATTCCGGCGGAATTAAATATCACCATGAAACCAAGACCTGATTTCGCTGTTGAACCGGATTACTCTACAACAGCTAACGTTTCTCCAATGGAATTGACAATTGAAGAGACTTTGCGTTTAAGAGCCGAAGAAAGAAGAAAAAAATTAAAAGAATTTAATTATAAATTCCATAATAATGTGTCCAGAATTGATGAATTGGAGAAAGAGCCTGCCTACAAAAGATTAGGTATCGATTTGTCTAATTCACAAGCAAACAACACAAATTCAAGAATTTCGGTTGGAACAGACAGTAACAACGATTTGCAATTGCGTTCAAACAATTCGTTTTTGCACGATAACGTAGACTAGTTTTAAAATCATAATAATTGGATAACCCGAAAATTGGATTTAATTTTCGGGTTATTTTTTTTATCTTCGCACAGAATTTAAAATTTGACTTCCTAAACAGGTTTTTAAAGTGAATCTTATTGATGAGTTTAAGTGAAGGAGGAAATATAATTTTATAGGTAATCTGTCAACTGATAAGCCTGGCTTATTTAAATAAAAATAAAAAATGAGTTTACAAACACTAATCATGGACGAAATTAAAACCGCCATGAAAGCAAAAGATACAGTAGCTTTAGAAGCATTAAGAGCAGTTAAATCTGAATTATTATTGGCTTCAACAGCTTCAGGATCTAAAGAAGATTTAACAGAAGACGAAGAAATTAAATTGCTTCAGAGATTGGTGAAAACCCGTAAAGAAAGCGCCAGAATTTTTACTGAGCAAAACCGTCCTGATTTAGCAGAGCCTGAATTGGCTCAGGTTGCTGTAATTGAGAAGTTTTTACCGGCTCAGTTAAGCGAAGAAGAAGTAGAAGCTGTAATAGCAAAAATCATTGCTGAAACCGGAGCTTCAGGAATTGCTTCAATGGGTAAAGTAATGGGATTGGCTTCTGCACAATTAGGCGGAACAGCTGAAGGAAAAACCATTTCTACTATTGTAAAAAAATTACTTTCGTAGTTAAATTCCAATATAGAAATTCCAAATTCCAATTTTAAAAGTGGAATTTGGAGTCTCAAAAAATTGAAAATTTAAAATATCTTGATCGCGTAGTTCAACTGGATAGAATATCAGATTTCGGCTCTGAGGGTTGGGGGTTCGAACCCCTCCGCGATCACTAAAAAAATAAAAAGCCTGCAAAGTGTATATTTTGCAGGCTTTTTTGTGCTTCAAAAAATTTAAGATTTTATTCCAGATTTTAAAAACACCTGTAATTAAAGGAAATTTTGGTTCGAAACCCATCATGGATCTGTAAAGATTTACGATTCTTTTTTTAGTATATAAAGCATGTAAATTAATTCCCGTAATGTTTTTTCTTTTTTCATCCTGGTAAAACGACACATAGTATTCTGATATTACGACAAGAGTTGGGATAAGATAAAACCCATTTTTCGTATTTGCTAGGTCATTAAAAAAAATATCATTTCATTAAGCTAATTGCTCAAATCTGTTGTACTAGCTATTAGCGGATCGTTGTTTTAACAATCGCTATCTATTTCAATTTTGTTATAAGTAATCCATCGTTTCAGATTTCCAACCATTCTTTTCAAATGGTCTTCATTCAAGAATATATTTGTCCAATATTCAAATCTGTCACATTGAATACTAATGTAGTATGTCATAATTGCTAAACAAGCAAAAGGCAAAAACTTTTTTTCTTCGGCGGTAATTTCTGTTACAGTTTCGTAACCCTTTAAAAAGCTTTCTGCTTTTATCTGGTATTCTTCTTCGTTCAAATTAGTTGCAAGTAGCTGAAAAAGAAAATAAGAAATGTCGAAACATAGATAACCGTTGCCACAAAAGTCAAAGTCAAAAAATGTTATTTCTTTTTCATCGTCAATGTGCAAATTGTCAAACCAAACGTCAAGATGAACACTTCCATATCTCGTTTTTTGTTTCTCAATACTACCGATTTTTAGCATTAAAAATGCAGATAGTTTTTCTAAAAATTCAATTTCATTAATGTTTTTATTAAAGAACTTTTTTATTCTAAGAATAGGTATCACAAGCAAGTTGTTAGTATTGTAAGATATTCTATTTAGTTTGAAATTTTCTGTAGATAGATGAACTTTTGCTAATGCTTGTCCAATTAGAAAACTTGTTTGATGTGAAAACTTAGCTGTCTTTGCTCCTTTGGCATATGAAAATAAAACACCAAATCTTTTTCCTTCAGGTGCTTCAATTTCTTGAATGTATTCGCTGAATTTATCTGCAATTGGATAAGCAACTTGTCGGTCGGTTCCCTTTAAGTGAAGTAAAAGTCTCAACTCTTCTTCAATTTCTAATTTTGTACGCCAATTACATGTGTATACTCTAAAAACGTATTTTATTTCGTCATCGTGAACAATGTATAAATGGTTCATTGCAATTCGAAATATGCTACATTCAGTGTTCTTGCTCACTTCATATTTTTGTCGAATAAGTTTTCCAAGATCATTCGGTGATAATGTGCTATTTATTGTTGGAAATTTATCTGTCATCAATTCTTCGTTTCTTTGTTTTTTTGGGCTTTGCAATGAATATTAGCTAATTAAACTTAATAGATTATTCAAATATATGTTAATAAACTTACAAATCAACAAAAAATATAAATTTTGCGGTACGCAGTCGGTTTTCTTTTTTGTCGTCTATTTGTCAAGTAGTTTTCATTGTTCTGATGTCAAATTTAAAAAGTTATGTACTAAAAAGTTACATGATGTATCACTTTAATTATTTTCCAGTCCCCGATATTTTTTTTCTGATAAATGGCAATCATTTCGTCATGACAATAATTTTGATGACAGCTGATATTGGATCTGAATAAGCAAATTTGTTTGTTTTTTGAAAATATTGGGATGGATAATTCTAAAAATGGCGTTGCAGAATCGGTTAAAGTATCTGGATTTATAAATGGAAATTTATATTTTTTTGAGTCCCATTTTTTTGTATTATTCCAGTATTTTATTTGCTGATTCATAGTTATAATATCAGCCTTTGTCAACAATTTGTCGATTTTGTACAATTTAATTGTCTGACTACTTAACACATCAACTGGTATTACCTTATAAGAAATTGATTCAATAGGAAGATTCTCTTGAGCTACGTTGTTTTCAGTAGATTGCTTTGGGTTCAATTTCCAATGTAAAAACTCATTAATTGTTGTTTCACTTTTTGTTTGTCCATAACCTGTCTTTACAAATAAGATTACTATCAAACCAATAAATATTACACTTCTCATTCTCATTTTATTTTTCATCTCTGTATGGTTTGGATTGAATTAAGCCGATTCTTCGGATTTACAAAATGATTCAAAAACAAAACCATCTTTTTATTAAGTCAATTGTCCAGATTCGTTGTAATAGTTTTTAGTTTATCTTTCGCCAGTTTTCTAATGTCATTACAGTTTTAGTTTTTGCAAAACCATTTACATGCAGATAATTTCCTCAAAATCTTTCAATTCTAATTGTATTGGTGTTTCATATCTTTTATTATATATGTCAGCTCTAAAAGATTTTTTTGGCTTTAAAGTTATTAAGCCCTTCGTATAACTAATTGTATCAATCAAGGTATAAATATCCTCATAGAATTGAAGTTTATAGCTTATTGAACCGTAAAAATTAGTTTTCTTATCCCTGTATTCAATTACAGCCATTGTTCCAATTTCTTTGACTTCAATTTGATAATAAATATCAATTTTAAAAGACTTGGTTTCCTTTGTTTTAAAATGAATTTTTATTTCTGTATCCAACTCATCAATAAGTTTCTCAGTTTGATCTATCAGGACTAAATTTAAGCCATTGCTTATTTTTCGCAGCACCTGGAATGTTATTGATTTAATCAGGCTGTTTTTTTCACTATCGGAAAGCGATTGTAATTTTTCAGTGTTAATTCCAAAATCTATATATTTAATTGTTTTGTCAACGTTTCTATTAGAAACTATGATTTCATTTTCTTTTAGTACAGTTGTTAAATTGATATAGATATGATCAAATTCTCCATAAGTGAATTTTAGTTCGTTTAATTTTCTGGCAATTCGTTGTCCTATAAAGTTTGTGTCTTTTGTTGGTACGAAAAGTTTACCCGGGTCTCGAGGAATGCTTTGTCCTGCAATATTTTCTTTTTCACTTTCATAAAAGCGTATGTCTTTTAATATTCTGTCAGCCATTTTTTCATCTTTACTGTTCGATAAATGTATTAATAATTTTGCTTTCGAAAAGGGCTTTAAAAGAATAAAAAAATCTCTAATACATCCATAACTTTGTATTCATATTAGTTTGCATTTGTAAATGATATTTAACATTTATACTATAGATTAAAAGCATGACAAAGGAAGAGTCTATTAAAGAGTATTATTTCAGAATTAATAAAAGTATAGATTATATTAAAGAAAATCTTCATGAAGAACTTTCTTTAGAAAAACTGGCCGCTCTTTCCAGCTTTTCAAAGTTTCATTTTCATAGAATTTTTAAGTCCGTTACAGGAATAACAATCAATGAATTTATTAAAAATGCAAAGATAGAGAGGGCACTGTTTTTCCTGATGAATAATCCGTCAATGACAATTAGTGAAATAGCCAATGATTGTGGTTTTTTGAGTGTTTCCTCTTTTTCAAGAAGTTTTCGTGAAGTCAGACAGATGACACCAAGCGAATGGCGGGAACAGTATAAAAATAGCAATATTCGTATAACAGATAGCAATATTGGAAAAATGCAGTCTGAAATCGAAAGCTACCTTGCACTCAAATTAAATAATTTAAAAAATATTGAAATGAGTGAAATTACGAAACTTGATTTTGAAGTTAAAAACCTTGAGGCATTTAATGTTATTTACATCAGAAATCTCAATATCCACCGTCATGATAGTGAAACATTTGAAGAGATGTTTAAAAAGCTTTTTAGCTGGGCTACTCCAAGAAATTTAGTGAATTTCCCTGAAACTAAAGCATTAACGGTTTATAGAAGTAATGCTAATTTATCAGGAATGCTTCAGGCTGACGTTTGTTTGTCTGTTCCTGAGAAAATAGTAGGAGAAGGTATAATAGGTAATACAACAATAAGTGGAGGGTTATATGCCATTTTTCATAAAGAAGGACCAATGTCAGAATGCTTTAAAACCTGGAATTATATATACGAAGTTTGGTTTGAGGAAAATGGTTATCAGCCCGATAATAGAAATTTCTTTTTAAGCCATTTAAATGATCCTAAATTGCATCCGGAGAACCTTCATATTATTGATATCTATATACCTATAAAATTACTGTAGGAATAAAAACTTCTAAACTAGAATTTATGAAACTGTCATTTATTGTCTCATTTTCTGTTACAGATAATGGTCTGCATTTTAATTTTAGAATAAATTATTTCTAATGAGTACTATATCAGGTATTTGAATTAAGATCTTGCTGAAATAAATATATTAAAGGCATTAAATATTATTTTAAAGCCTTTTGTTTTCTGCAAAAAAAGCCTGAGAATTTATATTCTCAGGCTTTTTTCATTAATTCATTCGACATCTAAGACACGAAATTTTGCTTCTTTTATTTAGCAGACCCTTTTTTTGCATTTCTAATCAAAACGAAAATAGAAAATAAAAAGACAATGATATAAAGTGCGGCTAGAGCCGGTTTTTCAAAAGTTAGTTTTTCAAAGTCAAATTGTTTGTACAAGGTCGTCCCTAAGATGATTGCAATAATCGCAAAGACAAATGATGATGCTTTTTTGTTTTCCATTTTTTTAATGTTTTATAAGTAAGTCAATTAGTGTTCCTATTAAAACCAAAAATATTCCGGAAGTTAATATTCCAAGCATATAGGATATAAATGCTTTTAAATAATTAGAGGGTTTAGTTTTATCAAAAAATTGCCCAATGGCCCAGCTGCAATAAGCGATGCCCAGAATATTTGCAATTAAAAGTAAGTCAAAGTGAGTCAAACCCTGAACCAATAGAAAAAAGGCAGAAATAAGCATGCCAATTCCCATTACAAAGCAAAGCAGGATTAGAATTTCAAAGAAATTATAGGCATATTTTCTAAAAAATAATCGTAACCAGACAGCGATAAACGATCCTTGTATTATATTGGCATAGCCATAGTGGCTTTGCATCCATTTAAAGATAGAAATTGTCGTTGTTCCGGTAATGGGGTACTCTTTTGCATACTCTTCCTCAATATGAAAAAAGTGATTTATAATTGAATAAATCAAAGAGGTGATAATTATAAAAATGATGGGTTTAACAAGCCGGGCTCTGTTTTCTGTAATGAATTCTTTTACACACTGCCCAGGCTTGGTTACTAATTCTTTTACGGTATAAAGAATGCCTCTCTCAAAATGCAAGACATGTTCGATCTCGTGAATGATATAATGACTGTCAATACGTTTAATTTTTGAAGGTTGTCCGCAGTTGGAACAAAAGTTCAGACTTAGTTCATTATTACAGTTTTTACAATTCATTTATTTTGGTGGTTTGGTTAATTCATTTATAAAAATAGATTCAGTAAAACGGTTGAAAACTAATTTAGGTGAACTATTAAATAATACAGGATGCTTGGTTTAATAAGTGCTTTTTTGACGGGAATTTAACTTCCTTTCGGCGAATATAGGAAATAATGAGGGATTATTTTATGAATTTTTTCTTTTATTCTAACAGGAAATATTTCATAAAAAGGTTCTGAAAAGCCAAAGCGTTCATTGGTTCAGCAAAGTCGTTAAGCCTTATGTCTTAATAGTGCAAGTAGTATTTTATGCAGTGTCCTGAATTATTTTTTGGAAAATAAATTCTCTACAACCCAGGCGGGGCCAATCATTAGAAATTGAAGATCTTTCAAAAAAGAAGGCTTTTTTCCTTCGATATTATGTCCGTAAAATTGACCGATCCAGGCAACTACAAATACGCCAATAGAAAATATCCACAATGGAAAAACTTGTCCGATATAGTAATTGACAACCAGACAAATTGCTGAAAAAACAGCAATCTTCAAAGCCATGGTTACTGACAGACGAATGTAAAAAAGAAGTACAAAAATTAAAACAATAGCAGCCCAGTTTTCCAGAACAGGAGCGTTCAGTTTTAAGATATTGGAGATAAAATCACTTGGAATACTCATTAACAGTCCAACTATCGAAAAGTAGATCGCTGGTACACAAATATAATGAATCGCCTTATTCTTTGGGTTCTGATGACTTACTGCGTATTCATCAAACCATTGTTCTAATGTTCTCATTGTTTTGGGTTTAGTGTCGTAAATCTAATAAAAAAACACTTAGTTTTATCAGTTTACACTATTCTTAAAGATAGATAAGCTTAATTTCTAAGAGGATACAGATATGAATTGAATTACAGACCGTTTAGATCTGCTTACAATTTAGAGCTAACGAAGTACTTCGTTTTCGAGAAAAAATAATGAAAAAAACGATAAATTTTAGATTAAATACTCAAAAAGTGACGTATTTGTCTTATTATGATAGTTTTATGGCTTTATTAGGTGCGCCGTCTTTTTTTTCGTTTTTAATTTTGTTGACAATAAAATAACCCATTAAACAATTAGTTATGTATCAAATAGAAAACAAAGAAGAAGAGACAGTAAAGATTTACGTAATCAATCATGAAAAAGAAAATGATGGTCAAACAATAGTAGACGATTTGCAACTATATAACAATACTTGGATTCAAAATGATTTATCAGAAAACCGAGTTGAAATTGCTAAACTAGTTTTTAGTATACTTCTTGTCCTTGCTTTTTTCTTTTCATTTATAGCATTGTTGATCGTTAAATTCTCTGATCAATTAAATTCAGGAGCTTCTTCTTTTTGATTGTAGTCAAAAACATTATCCCATAAGTTGTCAATGGTTATCAATGCCTGATTTAGCGGTACGATATTCCATTTACCATTGGATTCAACAGCTAACCTCATAGTTTTTAATTTCAGTAAGGCATCCTGTACATCAAAATCCAGATTTGTATTTAGTGCTGTTGTAAACCAGGATTCAATCTGAGTATCGAGTTCCTCGGCTGAGACGGCATATTCGTTTTTGTATAAAAAAGTATAAGCCAGTATCGTTTCTTTCAGTACTTCTTCTTCAGAGGAATTTAGCAGTGAGTAGAAAGCTCCACTATTGTTTCCTAGATTTTTAAAGTAAAGGCTGTCCGAAAGGATTTTAGAGTATTTAATTTTTTTATTGACAAAGTTGCTGTATTGGCGGAATAAATAAAGGGATAAAATGCCCAATGCAATTAAGCCTTGATTTAAAGAAGCTTTACTGTTTAATAAATCGATAGTTTCTCCCGATTGATATGCAGCATACATACCAATCAAAGCAGGAATTACGGTTGTACTTAAAAGTGAAATTCCGCCTCCGATTCCCGGAACCCAAAAGAACAGCTTATCTTTGGTAGACATTCTCGGAATGGCATTTGGGAATATAGTTTCAAGATCATTTTTTGGAACACGTTTAAAGATCTTTAAAGCAACTGAACCCGGTTCGATAGGCATTTTCCCCAGTTTTACTTTTTTTTCTTTAATATAATCGGCTTCGCTGTAATGAAGATAAATCAGGACACGATCATAATATTCAATTTCGATTTCTTTCTTCCAGAAAAAATATTTTCGAATCTTTTCTTTTGCCTTATGATGCCCCCGAACGTATAATTCGAAGTCTTTAAAGGCGTTGAAATCAATGGAAAGCTTCAAACCGATTAAGTCCGAATCTTCAAAAGCTTTGTCCAGTGTTTCCTGATCTATCCGACGATAATTCCCCTGTTCTAATACCGTAAGTAATGTTTCTTTGAAAACGTTGAAATCACTTTTGCCTATAAAATTTTCGCGTTCTTTCAGACTTAAATCTGGATCAAACAAGGCGTAGTTTTGCTTCAGATTTCGATTAAGATTAAAAGCTTCGTAATGGAAATAGTGTTCGATAATATCAAACAATTTCCTGAAATCATCAGTTTTCTTTGAATCTTCGGCAAAGGCGATTAGTTGTTGTTCCAGTAGAAATTCCTTATTGAAGGGAATATAATGTTCTCGTGTCATGGAGATATTCAGGGGCTATATTTTTTTTAGGCTCAAAGATACAAAGTGATTTTGTTTTGATCACAACAGGCTTTTGAAATTTGTTCGATGATCATCAGGAAAGAAATCTTTGCAGATGTTTTCGATAGGAAGTAATGGGTGTTTTCTCGTCAATTGAAAACTGTAATAAAAAAAAGCGAGACTTTTAATCGTTGGCATCGATTAAAAACCCCACTTAATTGTTCCAAAAAAAATGACAATATCTAATAATTTTCTCTTAGGAAAACTACAGTTTAAAATAAAAATTATTTTCGGCAAAACTACCACTTAAGAAAGTTTTGACAACACGTATTTATACCTGTTTTTGCATTTTTTGCTATGGGAATTCAAATACTAAAAGGGTATTTAAAGTATCATTTTAGTTGAAATTAATTCAGCTCAGAGTTTTTTAATTCTATTATTTTTTGGATGTATTGTATCAGATTTTCTTTTTCTACCGAAAATGGTGCATTTTCATCTTCTGTATTCAGGTATAAATCTGCAATACTTTGCGCATCCATGTTTTTGTTCGTGTAATGATATTCGGTATATTTAATAATGCTTTCTACAAAAAGTTCCCGTAGTCTGCCTTTTTCTATAGTTTCTTCGTCGCGATTCTTTATTTTCTCTATTTCAGATTCCGGTAAATCAATAGTGAGGTAAGTCGTATCTACAGCCACATTTGAAAGCATTTCTTCAGTAGCTTTTCCGGAAGCATTACAATAAGCACAAGGACCCGGAGCCCACTTTAATTGTTTGTTCAGGCGTCGTATATCTTCCCGGTTTACAAAACCTTTTCCAAGACATCTTGGGCATCCTGAGTTTGATTTTTTAAATAGAAAATTAAAAAGTGGCATTTTCCGGAAATTTAGGTTAAAGTTGTTTAGCCCTGCGAAGATAATTTTTTTATGTAAGAAAATTATTTTTAAAGCAGATTGTTTTTTTGATAATTTGAGGGAATTTTATCGCGATAAAGCATTTGTTTTTTATCGTTTAAATATAAAAGATGTTTCTGTATCAGGTATTTGACCGGAATCTTGTTTAGCTATTTTGTTTTTTACCTTTTTATGAAAAAAAGAATAATTTCTTTGGCTGCAGGATCTAATTCAGAAAGTTTTTGCTTACATTTATACACCTCAAATCTCAAGAAAATCTACAAGTTAAGGCATCAGATTTAAATCTGAAATCGCCTGTAAAGTGAGCATTATGTCTCAGCTATTCGTTTTTTATCAGTAAGAGTTTAGAAAATTTAGATGCGCGTGTAACAGAAATTAAGAACGAACGTCTAAGTTATTTGTAATTGTCAGGAAACTACCGGGTTTTAGATTGGGTATTTTCCATGATTCATTTTAGAGTAGGTTTATAATTCAGCTTGATTTCGTAATTCGTTGAACATTTTATGTATCATTAAAGCAGAAAGATATGGTTGTTGAAGTTTTTAAAACAAATGTGCAAAAAGAGGCAGATAAAAATTATGTCATTGCCGTTATTCAAAGCCAGTTTCCCGATTATAAAATCAACTTTGATTTAGAAGATTGCGATAAAATATTGCGTATAGAAGGCATTGATTTAGAGCCTGATAATATTATCGATTATGTAAATTGTTTAGGATATACTTGTGTAAAATTAGAATAATTAGAATATGATAAATTTTATTGTTTTTTGTTTTTTACTGTTGGTAAAACAGTTTTTAAATTAAGTTTTAGTATAAGAAAGCTTTCTTTTAAGTATGTACACATTATTTTTTAAATTTGTGTGCTTATGAAAAAAAGGACTCCTCTTTTTGACTTTACTCAAAAGGTCAACTATAAAAACGAAATTTTAGCGGGATTAACAGTTGCTATGACAATGATTCCAGAATCGTTATCGTTTGCAATTTTGGCTGGTTTTCCACCTTTGGTTGGTTTATATGCTGCTTTTATTGCGGGTTTGGTAACCTCGGTTTTTGGAGGCAGACCCGGGATGATTTCGGGTGGAGCGGGAGCCACTGTTATTGTTTTAATTGCTTTAATGAAATCGCACGGCATCGAATATGTTTTTGCAGCCGTAGCGCTTGGAGGCATCGTCCAGATTTGTATCGGACTTTTTAAACTCGGAAAATTTATCAGATTGGTGCCACAGCCTGTTATGTATGGCTTTGTAAACGGACTCGCCGTGGTTATTTTTATGTCGCAGCTGGAGCAGTTTAAAATTGTTGTGAACGGGCAAACTGCTTGGTTGCAAGGATCACAATTGTACATTATGCTGGTCTTAGTAGCGCTTACAATTGGTATTGTATTGCTTTTTTCAAAGATTACAAAAGCAGTTCCGGCTTCTTTAGTGGCAATTATAGTCGTATTTGCCATCGTATTGCTATTTAATATTGATACAAAAACGGTTCAGGATATTGCCTCAGTTCAGGGGGGATTTCCGCCTTTTCATATTCCAAATATTCCGTTGTCTTTTGAAACAATTAAAATCATATTTCCATATTCGGTAATTGTTGCGGCAGTGGGCTTAACAGAGGGTTTACTGACGTTGAATCTTGTCGATGAAATAACAGGTACAAGAGGTAATAGCAACAGAGAATGTATTGCTCAGGGAAGTTCAAATATTTTGAACGGTTTCTTCTTTGGGATGGGAGGATGTCCAATGATTGCACAAACACTGGTTAATCTTTCTGCCGGTTCGAGAGCACGACTTTCGGGAATAATCGCTTCATTAACGATTTTATTGATTATCCTTTTTGGAGCTCCTGTAATTGGTAAATTGCCAATGGCCGCTTTAGTAGGAGTTATGATGATGGTTGCCATCACTACTTTTGAATGGGCGAGTTTCAGAATTATTAACAAAATGCCGGCACATGATATTTTTGTGGGTGTTTTGGTGGCAGTTGTTACCATTTTGTTGCACAATCTGGCGTTGGCGGTTCTGATTGGAGTGATTATTTCTGCTCTGGTTTTTGCCTGGGAAAGTGCTAAAAGAATTCGTGCCAGACATTATATTGATGAGAAAGGGACAAAACATTACGAAATCTATGGGCCATTATTTTTTGGCTCTACTGTTGCTTTTATAGAAAAATTCGATCCTGTAA